>NZ_CP109444.1:1800000-2100000 GCF_036227225.1 Streptomyces sp. NBC_01478
ACCCGCTGGGCAAGCAGGGCAACGTTGTCACGTCCGAGGGCGGACGCTGGGTCGTCGCCAAGGAGATGAAGGACGGCAGCCGCAGCGTCGCGCTCTTCAACGAGTCCGGCAGCGCCCAGCGCATCGCCACGACCGCGGCGGCCGTAGGCCTCCCGAACGCCAAGGCGTACACCCTGCGCGACCTGTGGCAGCACCAGAGCTACAACACGGCGGGCGCGATCTCCGCGACCGTCCCGGCCCACGGCACGGTCCTCGTCCGGGTCTCGGCCGACCGGCACGCGACCGCGAACCCGCCCGCCGTCGAACTCGGCCTGGACAGCGCCCCGTTGGTCCAGGCCGCGACGCCGACCCCGCTCACGACGACGGTGACCGACCTCGGCCGTACGACCGCCGAGCACGTCACCGTGAGCCTGACCGGGCCCACGGGCTGGAAGGTGCGGGCCGAGTCGCCGACGACCGCCAAGGCCGTACGGACGGGCCGGTCGCTGCGCACCAAGTGGACGGTCACCGCTCCGGCGGGGACGCCGGCGGGATCGTACGACCTGACGCTGAAGGCGAGTTACCGCTCGCCGAGCGGTACGCGCGTCACCAACTCCGTGCCGTTCACCGCGTCCGTGGTGGTGGCGCCGCCTGCGGGGACGTCGTATCTCGGTGATCTTCCGTGGATGTCAACGGCCAATGGGTACGGGCCCGTTGAGCGCGACACCAGCAACGGGGAGAGCGCCGCCGGGGACGGTCATCCGATCACCCTGGGCGGAGTGGTGTACGCCAAGGGGCTTGGCGTACACGCCGAGAGCGACGTCGAGTACTACACCGGGAAGGCGTGCGAGAAGGTCACCGCGGACGTCGGTGTGGACGACGAGAAGGGGGCCAACGGGACCGTCGCCTTCGAGATCTGGGCGGACGGCGCGAAGGTCGCCTCGACCGGCGTCCTCACCAACGCGATGCCCGCCCAGCCGATCACTGCGGACGTGACCGGCGCCCAGGTGGTCCGACTCGTCGTCACCGACGGCGGCGACGGGATCGACTCGGACCACGCGGACTGGGCGGACGCTCAACTCACCTGCTGAGCAGGGGCGAAGGCCACTGAACGAACGTTTCGTCCGGTCTGTGCCTCACACCCCGGCCGCGGTCGTGCTCGCCCGCCCGGCGAGCGCGGCCGCGGCCGCTCCCACCAGCCCGGCGTCCGTGCCCATCTGGGCCGGCGTCACCGTCAGGCGCCGTACGAAGGACAGCGTCGCGTAGTCGCTCAGGGCCTTGCGCAGCGGTGTGAAGAGCACGTCGCCCGCCTTGCCCACGCCCCCGCCGATCACGGCGATGTCGATCTCGACCAGGGTCGCGGTGGCCGCGATTCCGGCGGCGAGGGCCTGCGCGGCCCGCTCGAAGGAGGCCACGGCGACCGGGTCGCCCGCGCGGGCGGCGGCGGCCACCGCGGCGGCCGAGGCGTCGCCGTCCGGGCCCGGCCGCCAACCGCCCTCGACCGCCCGCCGGGCGATGTTGGGACCGCTGGCGATCCGCTCGACGCAGCCGCGCGAACCGCACGGGCAGGCGTCACCGTCCAGGTCCACGCTGATGTGACCGATGTGGCCCGCGTTGCCGGTGGGCCCGGGGTGCAACTGCCCGTTGAGGACGAGGCCGCCCCCGACGCCCGTGGAGACCACCATGCACAGCGCGTTGGCGTGTCCGCGCGCGGCGCCCTGCCAGTGCTCGGCCGCCGTGATCGCCACGCCGTCGCCGATCAGCTCGACGGGCAGGTCCCCGGTCGCCGCACGCACCCGCTCGACGAGCGGATAGTCGCGCCAGCCGGGCACGTTGACCGGGCTCACGGTGCCGGCGGAGGCGTCCACGGGACCCGCGCTGCCGATGCCGAGGGCGCTGACGCGGGACCACGAGGGCGATGCGGTGAGCTCGGCGAGCACCTCCGCCACGGCTCGCATCACGGTGTCGCCGTCGTCCTGCGAGGGCGTCGGGCGCTGCGCGCGCACCAGGATCTTGCCGTGGCCGTCCACCAGCGCCCCGGCGATCTTGGTGCCGCCGATGTCGAGCGCGGCCACGAGGTCGGTGTGCATCACAGTGTCAGATCTCCCCGTCACACATTGAGAACCACCAGAAGGTGAGTTGGGCCGGTCTCGCGGTGGGGGCGCAGGCCGGAGATATCGGTGGACAGTCTCTCTCGCATATGACAACGTTGTCCAGGCTCTATGCTCGACGCCACATCCTCATACAAACCCATGGACCTATGCATCCCCCGTGGACGACAGGACAGGACAGCGCATCGTGCCAGAGACCGCCCGCCGCCCCGAGAACCGCTACGGCAACCGTCCGACCATGAAGGACGTGGCCGCACGCGCCGGTGTCGGCCTGAAAACGGTGTCGCGTGTGGTCAACGGCGAACCGGGCGTCACCCCGGACACCGAGCGCCGCGTCCAGGAGGCCATCGACGCCCTCGGCTTCCGCCGCAACGACAGCGCCCGCGTCCTGCGCAAGGGCCGCACGGCCAGCATCGGCCTCGTCCTGGAGGACCTCGCCGACCCGTTCTACGGCCCCCTCAGCCGCGCCGTCGAAGAGGTGGCCCGCGCCCACGGCGCCCTGCTCATCAACGGCTCCAGTGCCGAAGACCCGGACCGCGAGCAGGAGTTGGTGCTCGCGCTGTGCGCCCGGCGCGTGGACGGGCTGGTGGTGATCCCGGCCGGGGACGACCACCGCTATCTGGAGCCGGAGATCAAGGCGGGCGTCGCGACCGTGTTCGTGGACCGCCCGGCCGGCCAGATCGACGCGGACGTCGTCCTGTCCGACAGCTACGGCGGCGCGCGCGACGGCGTCACCCATCTCATCTCCCACGGCCACCGGCGCATCGGCTTCATCGGTGACATGCCCCGCATCCACACGGCCGTCGAGCGACTGCGCGGTTACCGGGCCGCCATGGAGGACGCGGGCATACCGGTCGAGGACGCCTGGATGTCCCTCGGCGTGACCGACCCCGTCCGGGTGCGCCGGGCGGCGGAGGAGATGCTGACCGGCCCCTCCCCGGTGACCGCGATCTTCGCCGGCAACAACCGTGTGACGGTCACCGTCGTCCGGGTCCTCGCCGAACAGACCCGCCGGGTCGCCCTCGTCGGCTTCGACGACTTCGAACTCGCCGACCTGCTCCAGCCGGGCGTGACCGTCGTCGCCCAGGACTCGGCGACCCTCGGCCGCACGGCAGCCGACCGCCTCTTCCGCCAACTGGACGGCACGCTCATCGCCCCGGAGCGCATCGAGCTGCCGACCCGGCTGATCACCCGGGGCTCGGGCGAGCTGCCGCCGTCGGACTGAGCGGCGGGTGAACCACCCCACGGGCGAGCGTACGTTGGAGGGGCTGGGGCTGGCTCGGGCGCCGCGCGAGGATCCCCTCAGTTACCCGGGCGCGTGGCCCTCCGCGTCCGGACTCCTCGTCGGGGACCGGCTGTTGCCCCTCGCCGACAGCGTCACGTATGAAGACCGCACGCCGGTGCTCGCCGTCGGTTCCAACGCCTGTCCCGGCCAACTGCGCCACAAGATGGCGGAGTTCGGGATCGTGTCCCCCGTCCCGATGGTGAAGGTACGGGTCACGGGCATCGACATCGGCGTCTCCGCGCATGTGAGCCGCGTGGGGTACGTGTCGGCGTCGCCGGTCAACTCTCCCGGTGTCGTACGGGAGTTGTTCGTGACGTGGTTCGACGCGCGGCAGCTCGCGGTGGTGGACGCGAGCGAAGTGGCGTACCACCGGGCGTGGTTGCCCGGGACCGAGTTCCCTGTCGCGCTCGGTTCGGGGGAGTTGCTGCGGGGCGCGTACGTCTACGTCAACCGGCGGGGTGTCCTGCACGACGGCACGGGCGTGCCGAGCCGGCATCCGGGTGAGCGGGCGCTGCTCACCGAACTGCTGGGTGGCTCGGCGGAGTTGAGGAAGCTGTTCGGGCGGACGCCGGAGGAGTTCTGCGCACGGGCGCGCGCCGACCGGGAGTTGTGCGAGCGGGGTACGCGGCTGTTCCGGGAGGAGGGGCTGGTGACGGTGTCGGGGCTGGAAGGCTTCGTTCGGCGTCAACTGGCCTGATGCTGTGGGCTGTGGGCTGTATGCCGTGACGGCCTCAGCAGACCGGGAGCCCCGGGACCGGTTCGTCGTTGCCCCCGCCCTTGATGTAGACGTCGCTGACGTAGACGTCCGTGTTGCCGCTGTCGTCGTCCGTCTTGGCCCACCAGACGTTGGTCCACTGGCCGTACGTCTCGCGGCGGCCCACGTTCTGCTGGCAGAAGAAGTAGTTGGTACCGGCGCCCAGGACACCGACTTCGGTACCGGACGCGGTGTAGGACTTGGCGCTGCGCCACACCTGGCAGTTGTACTTGCCGCCGCCGATGGACTGGCAGGCGGGGGTTGCGCTGGAGCTGGAACTGGGAGTGGCTCCGCCGGTCGTGGGAGCGCTGCCGCCGCCGACCTCGGACTTGGTCGGGGCGGCGCCGGGAGCCTGCCCTTCCGTTGTGCTCTCCCCCTTGCCGGTGTCCTGCTGGGTCGGCGCCTGGGCCCCGTCGTCGCCCTGTCCGGTGGGCTTGGCGTCGGCCGAGCGGTGGCCGTCCGTAGGCCCGGTGGGCGAAGCGGGACCGACCACGTCACCGGCCGGGGCGGAGAGGCTGGGCTGCGAAGTGGCCTTGCTGTCCCCGGAGTTGACCATGCGAGCGACGAACACTCCGGCACCGGCGAGGACGACGGCGACGACTGCGGCGGCTATCAGGATGCGGGCGTTGCGGCGGGGTGCGGCTGGTGGGCGGGTGGTCATGGGGCCGGTCGGATGGGCTACGGGGGTGAGGGGCGGGCCGAAGCCTTGGGGTACGGAGGAGGGAAGAGGCGTGGACGTGGAGGTGGGAGGGGGCGTGGATGCGGAGGTGGGAGCGGATGGGAGGGCGTCGGAAGCGAGTCGTTCCGAGGGGTCGGGGCCCTGCTCTCCCGGTCCGGGCGCGCTTGCCGCACCTGATCCGTGCGCCGTGGCCTCAAGTGGCCCTGGTGAGCCAAGGTTCTGCGGACCTGGTCCGGGCGCGCCTGCCGCACCCGATCCATACGCCGCGGCCTCAAGCTGCCCCGAAGAACCGAAGCCCCGCTCACCCGATCCAGGCGCACCTGCCTCACCCGACCCCTGCACCGCTGCCTCAAGTCGGCCCGGCGACCCCAGGTCCTGCTCACCCCGTCCGGACGCACCTGCCGCACCCGACCCGTACGCTGCGGCTTCAAGTCGCCCCGGTGATCCAGGTATTGACTGTTCCGATCCGGACCGCCCTGCGGTGGCGGCCACGGCGTTGCCCGGTCCCGCAGACTCGGGCGTACCGCCGCTTGCCGGTTCGACGCCGCCGTCGCCATCGCCGACCAGCTCGACGGCCCCAAAGCCTTGCCCGGCCGGAGCCACACCCCCCGCACCCTCGACACTCTGCCCAGCCGAAGCCACGCCCTCCGCGCCGCCCAGCCCGGCTGCAGTAACAGCCCCTGCCGACCCAATCCCCCGCCCGGTCTCCGCGGGCCCAGCAACACCCGCTTCCTCAGCACCGGCACCGGCACCGGCACCCGCCAGCGCCGCCCCCGTTACCCCCTCCGTTTCCGAAGTCCCCGCTCCCGCACTCCCCTTCGGCTCCACCGCCCCGAACCTCGGCGCCGGCGCCGGAGTCCCCCCACCGGTCGCCCGCAACATGGTCGTCGGCGCATCTGACCTCGCCGATCCCGCCACCGCTTCCAGCAGCTCCCGCGCCCGGTCGGCCCCGGGGCGCAACTCAGGGCGCTTGTCCATCAGTTGGCGTAGGACAGGGCCGAGGCGACCTGCCCGGTGGGGTTCCGGGAAGGGTTCGGAGACGATCGCCGTGAGGGTGGAGTACGTCGAGGTGCGGCGGAACGGTGCGGTGCCCTCGACCGCCGCGTACAGCGTGGCGCCCAGGGCCCAGACGTCGGAGGCCGGGCCGGGGTCCGCGCCCTGGGCCCGCTCGGGGGCCAAGTAGTCCAGGGAGCCGATGAGTTCACCGCTCCGGGTGAGGTGCGTGGCGGAACCGTCACCCGGGTCGTCCATCGTCGCTATGCCGAAGTCCGTGAGGACGACGCGGCCCGTGCGGTCCAGAAGGATGTTGCCCGGCTTCACATCGCGGTGCAGGACGCCCACGGAGTGCGCCGCGGCCAGCGCCTCCATCACCTTCGCGCCGATCCCGGCCGCCTCGCGCGGGTCGATCGGGCCGCGCTCCCCCAGGACGTCGTCGAGGGACGGCCCGTCGATCAACTCCATGACGATCAGCGGGCGTCCGTCGACCTCGGCGATGTCGTGCACGACGACGACACCGGTGTGGCGGACCCGCGCCGCCGCCCGCGCCTCGCGCTGCATCCGCAGCCGCAGGTCGGCCAGTTCGGGACCGTGGGCGTCGGTGAAGGTGCGCAGTTCCTTGACGGCGACCTCACGGCCGAGGACCTCGTCGACGGCCCGCCAGACGACCCCCATGCCGCCGCGCCCGAGTCGGGACACGACCCGATAGCGCCCCGCCAGCAGTCGGTCGACCCCGTCCACGCGTCCGCTCTCCCCCGAAGGCACCGCACCGCTCCGTCCCTGTGGCACATCCCATGAACGCCGTACAGCCTACGGGGCGGCAGTGACAACAGAAGTCGGCGCCAACACCTGTGACAGGTCCGCTACTTGGCGGATGCCGTGAGGTCACCCCGCCGGGGCGCGGCGAAGCCCTCCAGGTCAGCCCGGGTCAGCCCGGTCGCCCCGGCCACCTCGGCGATGTCGAGCGCGCCGCAGTCCAGGCCGCGCAGCAGATAGCCGCTGAGGGCCTTGGCGGTGGCGGGCTCGTCCATGACGTCGCCGCCGGCGTGGTTGGCGTAGCGGGCGAGACGGGCGGCGGCCTGTTCGAAGCCCTCGCGGTAGAAGGCGAAGACGGCCGCGTAGCGGGTGGGGATGTGCCCGGGGTGCATGTCCCAGCCCTGGTAGTACGCGCGGGACAACGCCCGCCGGGTGAGGCCGTAGTGCAGCCGCCAGGCGTCGTGGACCTTGGCCGTCGGGCCGACCGGAAGGACGTTCGTCGAGCCGTCCGACACGCGTACGCCCGTGCCCGCCGCCGCGACCTGCATGATCGCCTTGGCGTGGTCGGCGGCCGGGTGGTCGCTGGCCTGGTAGGCGGCGGAGACGCCGAGGCAGGCGCTGTAGTCGAAGGTGCCGTAGTGCAGGCCGGTGGCGCGCCCCTCGGCGGCCTGGATCATGCGGGCGACCGTGGCGGTGCCGTCCGTCGCCAGGATGGACTGGCTGGTCTCGATCTGGATCTCGAAGCCGATCCGGCCCGGCTCCAGCCCGTGCGCCTTCTCGAAGGCCTCCAGGAGGCGCACCATCGCGGTGACCTGCTCGGCATAGGTGACCTTGGGGAGGGTCAGGACCAGGCCCTCGGGCAGGCCTCCTGCCTCCATGAGGCCGGTCAGGAAGATGTCGAGGGTGCGGATGCCCCGGTCCCGCACCGGCGCCTCCATGCACTTCATACGGATGCCCATGTACGGCGCCGCCGTGCCGTTGCCGTACGCCTCGGCGATCAGGCGCGCCGCGCGGGCGGCGGCCGCGTCCTCCTCGGCGTCGGGGCGGGGGCCGTAGCCGTCCTCGAAGTCGACGCGCAGGTCCTCGATGGGCTCGTGCTCCAACTTGGCCCGCACGCGCGCGTGGACGGGCTCCGCGAGTTCGTCGGAGAGGCCGAGGACGGCGGCGAAGGAGGCCGCGTCGGGGGCGTGTTCGTCGAGGGCGGCGAGGGCCCGGTCGCCCCAGGAGCGGATCGTGTCGGCGGCGAAGACGTCACCGGGGACGTAGACCGTGTGGACGGGCTGGCGGGTGCCCGGGTCTCCGGGGTAGCGGCGCTCCAGTTCGGCGTCGACCGGTGCCAGGGAGGCGCTGATCTCCTCGCTGATCGCGCCCGCGAGGCTCGTCGCCACCTTCTCCTGCTGGCCCTGACCCATCCCATACCCTCCAGTTTTCCGCTCTACGGAATCAACAATCCGTAGAACGAAGTTATCCATGGAGCTTCCCGCCGGTCAACACCCTGTCCACGCCGTGAACCCATGGCGTTCACTGCCGCCCCGAGGCCCTCTTCCGCCCAGCGCCTCGCACCTTCATCCTGACTCGCAAGGGGAGAGGACGCATATGCCGACTGTCGGGAAAGTGACCCGCCGCGCGGGCCTGAGCACACTGGTGGCGGCCGCCATCGCCCTGCCACTGATCGGAACCGTACGCTCCGGCTCCGTCCGGCACGAGACCCGCCTGCTGGACGTCATGACGTTCAACCTGCGCTTCGCGAGCACCCACGAGCCCAATAGCTGGAAGGTCCGCCGTCCGGTGATGCGCGACCTGCTGCTCCGCGCGGCCCCCGACATCATCGGCACCCAGGAGGGCCTCTACGCGCAACTCCAGGACATCAAGCAGGACCTCGCGCCGCGCTACGACTGGATCGGCGGCGGCCGCAAGGGCGGCAGCTTCGACGAGGAGACGGCGATCTTCTACGACACGCGCCGCCTCGCCCCGATCGAGTACGACCAGTTCTGGCTCTCCGACACGCCCAACGTGATCGGATCGAACACCTGGGGCGGCGCGCACGCGCGCATCGCCACCTGGATCCGCTTCCGCGATCTCGGGGACGAGGAGCGGCAGTTCTACGTCCTGAACACCCACCTGGACAACGCGAGTCAGTACGCACGCGAGCGTGCCGCCACCCTCATCGCCGAACGCCTCGCCCGTCTCGACCGCTCCCTGCCGATCGTGGTGACCGGCGACTTCAACACCGCCGCGTACACCACCTCGGTCTACACCACGATGCTGGGCGCCGGTCTCCGGGACACCTGGGACGCGGCGGCGGCCCGCGGGCAGCTCTACGGCAGCTTCCACGGCTACCGCGCGCTCGTGCCGGACGGTCCCCGCATCGACTGGATCCTGGTCTCCCCGGGAGTCACCGTGCGCCGGACGGCCCTCGACACCTTCTCGCAGAACAGCCAGTTCCCGAGCGACCATCTGCCCGTGACGTCCACGATCAGCCTGGGATGAGCGAAGACCCCCGCGACCACGTGGGTCGCGGGGGCCTGACGGCGCTTCGGAGGATCAGCCCTTACGGGTGTTGATCTCCTCGGTGAGCTGCGGGACGACGTCGAAGAGGTCGCCGACCACGCCGTAGTCGACGAGGTCGAAGATCGGGGCCTCGGCGTCCTTGTTGACGGCCACGATCGTCTTCGAGGTCTGCATGCCGGCGCGGTGCTGGATCGCGCCGGAGATGCCGTTGGCGATGTAGAGCTGCGGGGAGACGCTCTTGCCGGTCTGGCCGACCTGGTTGGAGTGCGGGTACCAGCCGGCGTCGACGGCGGCACGCGAGGCGCCGACGGCCGCACCGAGGGAGTCGGCGAGGGCCTCGATGATCGCGAAGTTGTCCGCGCCGTTCACACCGCGGCCACCGGAGACCACGATCGCGGCCTCGGTCAGCTCCGGGCGGCCGGTCGACTCGCGCGGGGTGCGCGCGGTGACCTTCGTGCCGGTGGCCTTGTCCGAGAAGGTGACCGCGAGCGCCTCGACGGTGCCGGCGGCCGGGGCGGCCTCCACGGCGGCCGAGTTCGGCTTCACGGTGATGACCGGGGTGCCCTTGGAGACACGGGTCTTGGTGGTGAAGGAGGCGGCGAACACCGACTGCGTCGCGACCGGGCCCTCGTCACCGGCCTCCAGGTCGGTGGCGTCGGTGATGATGCCGGAGCCGATGCGCACCGCGAGGCGGGCGGCGATCTCCTTGCCCTCGGCGGAGGACGGCACCAGGACGGCGGCCGGGGAGACGGCCTCGTAGGCGGCCTGGAGGGCGTCCACCTTCGGTACGACGAGGTAGTCGGCGTACTCGGCGGCGTCGTGCGTGAGCACCTTCACCGCGCCGTGCTCGGCGAGCGCGGCGGCGGTGTTCTCGGCACCGGAGCCGAGGGCGACCGCGACGGGCTCGCCGATGCGGCGGGCCAGGGTCAGCAGCTCCAGGGTGGGCTTGCGGACGGCGCCGTCCACGTGGTCGACGTAGACGAGAACTTCAGCCATGGGAATGGTCTCCTGCGTGCGTGCGAAGTCTGAGGGGCGGTGAGCGAGCTGGGCCTTGGCCCAAGGGGCCTTAGATGAACTTCTGGCCCGCGAGGAACTCGGCGAGCTGCTTGCCGCCCTCGCCCTCGTCCTTGACGATCGTGCCGGCGGTGCGCGCGGGGCGCTGGGCCGCGGAGTCGACGGCCGTCCAGGCGCCCTCGAGGCCGACCTCGTCGGCGTCGATCTCCAGGTCGGAGAGGTCCCAGGCCTGAACCGGCTTCTTCTTGGCGGCCATGATGCCCTTGAAGGACGGGTAACGCGCCTCGCCCGACTGGTCGGTGACGGACACGACGGCCGGCAGGGAGGCCTCGAGCTGCTCGGAGGCGCTGTCGCCGTCACGGCGGCCCTTGACCGTGCCAGTTGGGCCACCCTCGACGGAGACCTCGGAGAGCAGCGTGACCTGCGGGACGCCCAGGCGCTCGGCCAGCAGGGCTGGGATCACACCGGCGGTGCCGTCGGTGGAGGCCATGCCGGAGACGACCAGGTCGAAGCCGGCCTTCTCGATCGCCTTGGCCAGCACCAGGGAGGTGCCGATGGCGTCGGTGCCGTGCAGGTCGTCGTCCTCGACGTGGATCGCCTTGTCGGCGCCCATGGACAGCGCCTTGCGCAGGGCGTCCTTGGCGTCCTCCGGACCCACGGTCAGGACGGTGATCTCCACGTCGTCGTCCGAGTTCTCGGAGATCTGCAGCGCCTGCTCGACCGCGTACTCGTCCAGCTCGGAGAGCAGACCGTCCACATCGTCACGGTCGACGGTCAGGTCATCGGCGAAGTGCCGGTCGCCAGTGGCGTCGGGCACGTACTTCACAGTGACAACGATCCTCAAGCTCACGCCGGCTCTCCTACTGCATCGTCATTTTCGGCTGCCTACTTCCAGGCAGCATAGGCGCCTTGAACGGCCGTTCCCGGTGCGGGCGGCCGGTGCTCCGAGCGAAATATTACTCGCCAGTACGCAGCACTACGCTCCCTCAGCAGGTGCCCGCTAAGCAAGCGCTTTGAACTGTGACCTGTGCAACGCAGCGTAATCGGAACTCGACGCCTCCGCAGGGTGGCCCGTCACCCACCGGGAGTGGTCTCAGTCACGCAGCCCGTTGAAGCGGCCCTGGTGGTAGAGGAGCGGGCGGCCGGAGCCAGCGTGCTCCCCGAGGACGACCTCGGCCAGGACGATGCGGTGGTCCCCGGCGGGCACGCGCGCGGCGACCCGGCACACCAGCCAGGCGAGCACGCCGTCGAGGACCGGCACACCCTCGGGACCCTCGCGCCAGACGGTGGGCGCCCCGAAGCGGTCGGCGCCGCTGCGGGCGAAGGTGGCCGCCAACTGCTCCTGGTGCTCGCCGAGTATGTGCACGCCGACATGGTCGGCCCCGGATATCGCGGGCCAACTGGACGCACCGGTGCTGATCCCGAAGGACAGCATCGGGGGCTGCGCCGAGACGGAGCTGAGGGAGGTGGCGGTGAAGCCGACCGGGCCGCTCTCACCGCGCGCGGTGATCACCGCCACACCGGCCGCGTGCTGCCGGAAGACGGAACGCAGCAGGTCGGGAGAGGCGAGCTGGGGAGTACGGGTGCCGAGGTCGGGCGTGGCCGTCATGGAACTGTCCTTCTGCCGGGGGGACGAACGGGGTCCGTGGCTGCTCAACAGCCCGGACAGCGCGCGCTCGCGGTGCGGGCCAGGTCGACGTGCACCCGCCCGAAGAGAAGGAGTTCCGTAGGCATACGGTCAGGTTGACGATAGGTGGTGCGCGCAGTCAAGTACGTTCCGGCATATGGGAGATGCCTCACCGAAGTCGTCATCAAGGGCGTCACGACCGTCAGACCGCCTCCCCCAGAGCCGCGATGACATCCGCCTTGCGGGGGAGGCCGGTGGCACGCCGTACGACCCGCCCGTCGGCGTCGAGAACGAGCACGGTGGGGGTCTTCAGGATGTCGAGTTCCCGTACGAGGGCCAGATGGTCCTCGGCGTCGATCTCGATGTGCCGGACGCCGGGGACCATGCCGGCCACCTCGCCCAGCACCCGGCGCGTGGCCCGGCAGGGTGCGCAGAAGGCGCTGGAGAACTGCACCAGGGTGGCCTTCTCGCCGAGGTCGCCGCCCAACTCGGCGGCGCCGAGCCGTTTTCCGCCGTCGCGCCCACGCACGCGTACTCTCCCGCTCCGCCGCCGATGCAGCACTCCGTAGGCGCTCGCCGCCGCGAGCACCACCACGCACACCACAAGTCCGGTCATCGACCCTTCCAGCGTTCACGAGACTGCAAAGATTCCCGCCGCCAAGAATCGTTCCCGCTGCGGAATCCTTGATTCATGGACATCGACGTACGAGGACCGCGTTTCGGGGCGGCCCTGACGACCGTAGTACTGGCGGTCGTGCTGATCACCGGCAGCTTCTGGCTGCTGGCCTGGCAGACCCTGGCGTTCGCGCTGGGCGCGGCGGGCGGCGTGGGCCGCTCGCCGTACGGCTGGCTGTTCCGGAAGGCCGTACGGCCCCGGATCGGGCCGCCGACGGAGTTCGAGGCACCGGAGCCGCCGCGGTTCGCGCAGGCGATCGGACTGGTCTTCGCCGGGGTGGGGCTGGTCGGTTTCGGCCTGGGTCCCGACTGGCTGGGGCTCGCGGCGACCGGGGGCGCGCTCGCCGCCGCGTTCCTCAATGCCGCGTTCGGGTACTGCCTGGGGTGCGAGATGTACCTGCTCGTGCGTCGAGTGACGGTACGCGCACAGTAAAGGCAACTTAAAAGGCCGAGGTGGATCAAGCGATGGACGTGACGAGGATCTCGCCGTTCTGCGGCACGAGGACTGGCCAGTCGTTCGTTCTTGGGGCACGATCTGCGCAATGCCGTAAACCTACGGCTGCGTAACTTTCCCGCCCGGAGAACCCCTTCCAGGCAGAGAGAAGGGTCCACCCCGTCCATGGCTGAGCTTGTTTACCGCCCCGTCGTCGGTCTCGCCCAAACGTTGTTCAAGGCCTGGGACCTCAAGATCGACTGCAAGGGATCGGAGAACATTCCGCGCTCGGGCGGCGCCGTGCTGGTCAGCAACCACATCAGCTACTTGGACTTCATCTTCGACGGTCTGGCCGCCCTGCCCCAGAAGCGCCTCGTGCGCTTCATGGCGAAGGAGGCGGTGTTCCGGCACAAGATCTCGGGTCCGCTGATGCGCGGCATGAAGCACATCCCGGTGGACCGCAAGCAGGGCGAGACCGCGTACCAGCACGCACTGGAGTCGCTGCGGTCCGGCGAGATCGTCGGCGTCTTCCCCGAGGCGACCATCTCGCAGTCCTTCACCCTGAAAAGCTTCAAGTCGGGTGCGGCGCGCATGGCCCAGGAGGCCGGCGTCCCGCTGATCCCGATGGCTCTGTGGGGCACCCAGCGCCTGTGGACCAAGGGCCACCCGAAGAACTTCAAGCGCAGCCACACCCCGATCACCATCCGGGTCGGCGAGCCGGTGGAGGCCCCGCAGGACCAGTACGCGGGCGCGATCACCCGCCGCCTGCGCGAGCGCGTCCAGGAGCTCCTCGAGGCCGCCCAGCGCGCCTATCCGGTACGGCCCAAGGGCCCGGACGACACCTGGTGGATGCCGGCCCATCTCGGCGGCACGGCCCCGACCGCCGAAGAGGTCAAGGCGGCCGAGGCGCGCTGAATCGTCACGCCGGGGCGTGGACGGTGATCCGCGCCCCGGGGCTGAACTTCTGGAGCAGCTCGGCGAGTTCGGCACCGGCGGCCTCGACGTCGGCCACCGGCATCGGCGCCAGACTCTCCAACAGGAAGACGGCGGACGTCGATTGCTCGGTGAGCCGGGTGCGCGGCCCCTGCCGCCAGTTCCAGCGGCGGCACGTGACACCGACCGCGTCCCGCCACACCACCTCGCCCGCGTCGGGGTGCTCGACGACCTCCTCGCCGCCCGCCGCGGTCACGAACTCCTCGTCCCCGACGGCCCGTTCGAGGATCATCCCGCCCTGGATACGGTCGGTGTCCTCACCGCCCACGGGGATCAAGTGGGCGACGCTGATGGCGTTGTAGAGGTCGACGAGCAGATTGATCCGGGGCAGCCCGGCATCCGGAAGCGCCCTCTTGGCCAGCGCCTCCGCCGAGTTGCGGGTCCGCGACGGCTTCGACCCGAACGCCGTGTACACCTCGCGCCAGGCCACCATGTGCGGGTCCTCGTGCGGGGCGCGCCCGTCCAGTCGTACGGCGAGACGGCGGGCCGCGTCGTCGAGGAGCGCCGAACTCGCTTCGGTGCTGGGCCCGTTGACCAGTTCGTGGGCCTCGATCGCCACGTGGGTGAACCCCGGGGCGAGGGCGCGGACTTCGTCGGACACGGTCAGGGTGAGGGTCATGGTCTGCCTCAGAGTGCGGTCGGGAGCGTCTTCCAGAGGTGCGGACGGTCGGGGGCGGCCTTGAGGGCGCTCAGCACGACCGGGTGAGGTTCAGCGTACAGTACCGGATAGTCCAGCTCATTGAACTCCGGATCGGGCACGAAGGCCAGCCGCTCACCGTCGAGGGAGAACTGCGCGTCCACGCCCGGCTTGTTGCCGCGCGGATCCTGCCGGTGCCAGGCCCCGTTGAACCGCACGGCGACCAACCCGTGCACCACGTCGAACTTCTGGTAGCAGAGCGCCGTAGGGATGTCCTCGACCCGCAGCAGCGCGGCCAGCGCGTGCGCCTTCGCGTAGCAGATGCCGGTGCCCTGCTCCAGCACGTCGGAGGCCCGCCAGGTGACGCGCGGATCACCGGAGTCCTGCGAGTGGGGAATCTCGTCCCGCACGAACTCGAAGGCCAGTCGCGCATACCCATACGAGTCCGCGGCGCCCTTGGCGAGACGCGCGGCCGTCTCCCGTACGAGGGGATGGCCATGGTCGATGACCTCGTCAGCAGCCAAGTAGGCGGACAGGTCGAGGGTGTTCTGGGTCAGCTCCATGCCTGGAGAGCATAGGAAAGCGATCACCCGAGAGTCAATGACTTTTCAGGTGACCGCATATCTATGCATGCACTGTTCGGGGTCGGCTAGCGGGCCATCTCCTCCTTGAGCGCCGCCACGAACGCGTCCACGTCGTCCTCGGTCGTGTCGAAGCCGCACATCCAGCGGACGTCGCCGGCGGCCTCGTCCCAGAAGTAGAAGCGGAAGCGCTGCTGAAGGCGCTCGCTCACGTCGTGCGGGAGGCGGGCGAAGACGCCGTTGGCCTGCACCGGGTAGAGGATCTCCACGCCGTGCACCGCGCGCACGCCCTCGGCGAGGCGCTGGGCCATCTCGTTCGCGTGGCGGGCGTTGCGCAGCCACAGGTCCTTGGCGAGCAGCGCCTCCAACTGCACCGAAACGAAGCGCATCTTGGAGGCGAGCTGCATGGACAGCTTGCGCAGGTGCTTCATGTGGCTGACGGCGTCCTGGTTGATGACGACGACCGCCTCGCCGAAGATCGCACCGTTCTTCGTCCCGCCCAGGGAGAGGATGTCGACGCCGACCGCGTTGGTGAACGTCCGCATGGGGACGTCCAGGGAGGCCGCCGCGTTGGCTATCCGGGAGCCGTCGAGGTGGACCTTCATGCCGTGCGCGTGGGCGTGGTCGCAGATCGCGCGGATCTCGTCGGGTGTGTAGAGGGTGCCGAGTTCGGTGCTCTGGGTGATCGAGACGACCTGCGGCATCGCGCGGTGCTCGTCGTCCCAGCCGTAGGCCTGCTTGTCGATCAGTTCGGGTGTGAGCTTGCCGTCCGGGGTGGGCACGGTGAGGAGCTTGAGGCCGCCCATGCGTTCGGGGGCGCCGCCCTCGTCGACGTGGATGTGCGCGCTCTCGGCGCAGATCACCGCGCCCCAGCGGTCGGTGACCGCCTGGAGGGCGACGACGTTGGCGCCGGTGCCGTTGAAGACCGGGAAGGCCTCGGCCGTGGCGCCGAAGTGGCTGCGGATGATGCCCTGGAGGTTCTCCGTGTAGTCGTCCTCGCCGTAGGCGACCTGGTGGCCGCCGTTGGCGAGGGCGAGGGCGGCCAGTACCTCGGGGTGGGCGCCGGCGTAGTTGTCGCTGGCGAAGCCGCGGATCTCCGGGTCGTGGTGGCGACGGGCGTCGGTCTTCGGAGGGTTCACGGCTTCTCGGTCAGCCACAGACGGTTTCCGTTCACTTCGGAGGCGGGCTTGTCCCAGACGCCCGCGATGGCCTCGGCGAGATCCTTGACGTCGGTGAAGCCCGCGAACTTCGCGTTCGGGCGTTCGGCGCGCATCGCGTCGTGCACCAGCGCCTTGACCACCATGACGGCCGCCGCGGAGGTGGGACCGTCCTCGCCGCCGGCCTTGCGGTAGCCGTCGGCCATCGCGAGGGTCCAGGCCTCGGCGGCGGCCTTGGAGGCGGAGTACGCGGCGTTGCCCGCGGTGGGCTTGCTGGCGCCGGCCGCGCTGATCAGGAGGTAGCGGCCGCGGTCGCTGCGCTCCAGGCCGTCGTAGAAGGCCAGGGAGGTGTGCTGCACGGTGCGGATGAGCAGCTTCTCCAGGAGGTCCCAGTCGGCGAGGTCGGTCTCGGTGAACGACGCGCTGCCGCGCCAGCCGCCGACAAGGTGGACCAGGCCGTCGATGCGGCCGAAGTCCTTCTCGATGTGCGCGGCCCAGTCGCGGGTCGCCTGCGGGTCGAGCAGGTCGACCGTGTCGCCGACGACGGTGGCGCCGCCGTGCGCGTAGCGGGCCGCGTCCACGGCCTCCGCCAGGCGCTCGGGGTGTGCGTCCGCACCGACGACGGTCGCGCCCGCCTCGGCCAGCCGCAGCAGCACCGCGTGGCCCGCGGGCCCGCCCGCTCCGGCCACCGCGATCACCGCGCCGTTGAGCGCCCCGTTCCCCATGGTCCTCGCCTCCTGAGCCACTTCTGTCGTGCGGTCGCTCACGCGGCGACCTGCTCTGCGCTCTCCACCCGGATGCCCTTGGTCGAGGCGATCACGTTCTTGAGCTTCTTGGAGAGTGCCTCATAGAACATGCTCAGCGGAAACTCGTCCGGAAGCACGTCATCCACGAGTTTCCGCGGCGGCTGGCTCAGGTCCAGGGCGTCGGGGCCCTTGGCCCACTTGGAGCCCGGGTGCGGGGCGAGATAGGTCGCGACCAGGTCGTAGGCCTTGAACCAGTGGACGAGCTTGGGACGGTCGATGCCGGCGCGGTAGAGGTCCTCGATCTCGGCGCACAGCCGGTTGGTGACCTCGGGGGCGCGCTGCCAGTCGATGTGCAGCTTGTTGTCGGTCCAGCGGACGACGTCGTGCTGGTGCAGGTAGGCGAAGAGGAGCTGGCCGCCGAGTCCGTCGTAGTTGCGGACCCGCTCACCGGTGACCGGGAAGCGGAACATGCGGTCGCAGAGGACCGCGTACTGCACGTCACGGGCCTGCGGGACGCCGTCGGCCTCCAGCTTCACGGCCTCCTTGAAGGCGGTGAGGTCGCAGCGCAGCTCTTCGAGGCCGTACATCCAGAACGGCTGGCGCTGCTTGATCATGAACGGGTCGAAGGGCAGGTCACCGTGGCTGTGGGTGCGGTCGTGGACCATGTCCCACAGGACGAAGGCCTCCTCGCAGCGCTTCTGGTCGTCGACCATCGTGGCGATGTCCTCGGGCAGTTCCATGCCCAGGATGTCCACGGCGGCCTCGGTCACCCGGCGGAAGCGGGCGGCCTCGCGGTCACAGAAGATGCCACCCCAGGAGAATCGTTCCGGCGCCTGGCGTACGGCGATGGTCTCCGGGAAGAGCACGGCCGAGTTGGTGTCGTAGCCGGCCGTGAAGTCCTCGAAGGTGATCCCGCAGAACAGCGGGTTGTCGTAGCGCGTCGCCTCCAGCTCGGCCAGCCAGTCGGGCCAGACCATGCGCAGGACGACCGCCTCGACGTTGCGGTCCGGGTTGCCGTTCTGCGTGTACATCGGGAAGACGACCAGGTGCTGGAGTCCGTCCCGGCGGTTCGCGGCGGGCTGGAAGGCCAGCAGCGAGTCGAGGAAGTCGGGCACCTGGAAGCCGTCGTCGGCCCACCGCGTCAGGTCCCTGACCAGTGCGGCGTGGTAGGCGGCATCATGCGGGAGCAGCGGGGAGAGGTCCTCGACGGCGCCCGTCACCCGGCGCACGGCGTACTCGGCGTCCGCGCGGTCCGGGGCGCCCTCGGCCGCGAAGTCGATCGACCCGTCCTTCGACTGCCATGGCCGGATCCGCTCCACGGCGTCCTTGAGCACGGGCCACGCCGGATGCTCGACCACCCTGGTCACGGGAGCAAGCCGCTCCTCGGCACCCACCCGCACAAGAATTTCCGTCATGTCCCACCCTCCACAGGAGAACCTCGCGTATGGACAGCGTATGTGTTCATGGTTTCTCCCAGCAAGGGGAGCCTCCGCAATTTATCCTGCGCCTTCCGTCTGTCACCGCTTTTTTTCCTGCCGGACACAGAGACGGCGATTACTTCCGCTGTGGCGGGGTAGGCAGGCGGGCGCCCTCTCCCGAGGGCCGGTTTCGGTCAACGCCAGCGGGACTCGCCCACGGTCGGGTGACGGCGTCGCACAGTAGGCTCGAAGCGCACCCCGAATCCGCCGTGTACGCGCGGGTACAACGCCGGGCCCGGCCGTTAGGCTGCGGCTCTGCCGCGTGGACGCCGATGTCCGGCCGCGCCACGCGCGCGTGTGCCGAGCCGCCGTCGACGGAAGCGAGTCGAACCTTGAACTTCCTCACCATCGGTCACCGCGGAGTCATGGGTCTCGAACCCGAGAACACGCTCCGTTCCTTCGTCGCCGCCGAGCAGGCCGGCCTCGATGTCATCGAACTCGATCTGCATCTGAGCAGCGACGGCGCCCTCGTCGTCATGCACGACGCCGACGTGGACCGTACGACCGACGGGACCGGTCCGATCGCCGAGCGGACCCTCGACGAGCTGCGGACCCTGGACGCGGGCCGCGGCGAGCGCGTGCCCGTCTTCGAAGAGGTACTGGACGCCGTCAAGTCACCGATCCAGGCCGAGATCAAGGACCTGGCGGCGGCGCGGGCGCTGGCCGAGGTCATGCACCGGCGGAACCTGGTCGAGCGGGTCGAGGTGTCCTCGTTCCACGACGAGGCGATCGCGGAGATCGCCCGTCTGGTGCCCGGCGTACGCACCGCGCTGATCGCCGGCCGCTTCGGCCCCGAGGTGGTGGAGCGCGCCACGGAAGCCGGTGCCGAAACGGTCTGCCTCAACATCCGCCGACTGACCCTGGAGGTCGTCGAGGCGGCCCGCAAGGCGGACCTGAGGATCATCGGCTGGGTGGTGAACACCCAGGACCAGCTACGGCTCGTCCGCGCCCTGGGCCTGGACGGCGCGACCACCGACTACCCGGAGATCAAACGCACGGGCCGCTTCACCGCGTGAGGACTACGCGAGTTCCTTGACCAGCAGCTCGAACTGCAGGTCGTCGCGCTGCGGAACACCGAACCGCTCGTCGCCGTACGGGAACGGGGTCATCCGGCCCGTACGGCGATAGCCGCGGCGCTCGTACCAGGCGATGAGGTCGTTCCGTACGGAGATCACGGTCATGTGCATCTCCCCCACGCCCCAGGTCTCCCCGGCCGCGCGCTCCGCCTCCGCGATGATCACCTTGCCGAGGCCGCCGCCCTGGAGCTGCGGACTCACCGCGAACATCCCGAAGTAGGCGTGGTCGCCGCGGTGTTCGAGCTGGCAGCACGCGACGACCCGGCCCTCGCGTTCGACGACCAGCAGTCGGCTGTCGGGCGACTTGATGACCGCGAGCACACCCTCGGGGTCGGTCCGCTGCCCTTCGAGGATGTCCGCCTCGGTGGTCCAACCCGCCCGGCTGGCGTCCCCCCGGTAGGCCGACTCGATCAGCACGACCAACGCGTCCACATCTGCGTCGGTGGCGTCGCGGAAAGTCAGTCCGGTGGCGGCGGTGTCCATGGTGCACAACTCCGATCAGAGGCGCGGCTCAAGCAGAGACGAGAGTAACGCGGCCCCGGCGACTAGGCTCCGGCCGCATGGTGCACGTACTGAGCAGCCGTATCCTGCTCCGCCCCACCGACCCCGACCGCTCCCGCGCCTTCTACGGCGACCTGTTGGGGCTGCCCGTCTGCCGCGAGTTCGGCACCGGACCGGAACGCGGGACCGTCTACTTCCTCGGCGGAGGTTTCCTGGAGGTCTCCGGGCGCTCGGACACCCCGCCCTCCCCCGCCGCCGTACAGCTCTGGTTGCAGGTCGCGGACGCGCGTTCCGCGCACGACGAACTGCGGGCGAAGGGGGTCGAGATCGTCCGACCGCCGCTGAAGGAGCCCTGGGGACTGGTCGAGATGTGGCTCGCGGACCCGGACGGAACGCAGATCGTCCTGGTGGAGGTACCGGCCGACCATCCGCTGCGGTACCGGCCGGGGATCTAGGTCTACGGCGGGCAGGGCGCCCTTCCGCGCCGGATGGCCGGGGTGACGGCCCGGGCTTAGCGTGCTGGGAGGGGAGCTTTCTGCGGAAGGAACGCCATGAAGCTCGACAGGCCGGTGACCGGCGGGCCCTGCTGGACCGAGCTCGGGACCAGTGATCCGGAGGCGGCCAAGCGGTTCTACTCGACCTTGTTCGGCTGGCGTCCGGAGACCGATCCCCGGCCGGAGGCTGGCGGTTACACGGTCGCGCATGTCGGGGAGGCGGCGGTCGCCGCGCTGACCCCGCTGTTCCAGGAGTCGCAGCCGGTGGCGTGGAACGTGTCGTTCGCCGTGGCGGACTCCGACGCGACCGCGGAGAAGGTGCGCGCGGCGGGCGGAACCCTGCTGATGGAACCGATCGACGTGTTCGACATCGGGCGCTTCGCGGTCGCCCTGGACCCGGGCGGCGCCGCGTTCCAGATGTGGCAGGCGCGGACCTTCCCGGGCGCCGGGCTGTTCAACTCGCCCGGCGCGCTGGGCTGGGTGGAGTTGCTGACGCGGGCGCCGGAGCGGGCGGAGAGCTTCTACACGACGGTGTTCGGCTGGACCGTCCGCCCCTCGGAGCACTACCCGCAGTGGGGCATCGACGGCGCCGACTTCGGCGGCATGATGACGATGGACGAGAAGTTCCCGCCGGAGGTGACGCCGCACTGGCTGCCGTACTTCGCCGTGACCGACGTCTACACGACGGCCGCCTCGGCGACGGAGGCGGGCGGCACGGTCCTCATGGCGCCCACGTCCATCGCCGACGTCCGGCGGATCGCGGTGCTGCGGGATCCGCAGGGGGCGGTGTTCGGGGTGTACGCGGCGGGCGAGGAGGGCTGAGGCGACGCCCTCCCCACCGCCCTTCTTCACGCCAGCGGCGTCACCGTCACGCGGTCGATCACCGGTGCGTACGCGGAGCGTTGGCCGTACTGGTTCCTGGACCGACCGTCGTGGTCCGGGAGTTCGTCTGCGGTGAAGGTGAGGGTGTTGGTGCCCTCGTCGAGGGTGACCGGGACGGAGAGGTCCTGGAAGTTGTTGAAGTGGAAGGTCGTCGGGAACAACACGCGTTGCGGGGCGGCCCCGTTGACCGCGATGTCCGCGTGGCGGCAGACCGGGTCCGGGTTGTAGTGGGTGGCGGGTGCCTGCTCGCCGTTGGAGTAGCGGATCGTCAGCGCGTGACGGCCGGCCCGCGCCGCCGTCACCGTGAGGGTGAGCGCGTTCGCGGGGCCGGCGCCGATGCCGTCGACGGCCTTGCCGCCCGTGGCGAAGGTGTGGGCGCCGGTGACCCGTGCGCCGCCGGTCGTGGTGCCCTCTTCGGCGGGGTGCGTCGAGGTGGGGAGGAGGCCGCGTGAGGGGCCTGCCTGGAGACGGTCGAGGACGAGTCGGTCCGAGGTGCCGGTGATGGTGATCTTGTTGATGCCCGACGCCAGGAACACAGGGACGGGGGATTGTTCAACAATCCCCACATACTCTCCGTTGATCGTCAACTCGCCCTCCCCGGAGCCGATCCGGTCGACGGTCACGGTCGCCTCCCCGTCGTCCTCCGCGTGCACCCAGAAGGTGGCGGTGCCGCCCCGTGGCAGTACGACGACACCGGGACCGGAGGCTCCGGGCTGCCCGTGGTCGACGCGTGCGCCGCCGCCCAGGGCTGCGAACTCGGCGTCGTACAGCGCGGGCGCGGTGACATGGTCGTCGCGCAGGGCGAGGTCGAGCCGGTCGACGACCGCGTCGCCCCGTGTGACACCGAGGTCGGGGTCCTGGGCGGCAAGGGTGATCGTGTGCGGGCCGGCGGTGAGCTCGACCCGGGTGTCGGTGTGACCCCAGACCGCCCACTTGTAGCCGAGCGGCAGCCTGAGTTCCCGCGGGTGCCCGCCGTCGACGCGGAGGAAGACATTGGTGGGTCCCTGCTCGCGCACCGCGTCGGCCAGGTTGTACGAGTTGGCGAAGACGCGCACGTCGTACGTCCCGTCCCGCGGGACCTCCACGGAGAAGACGAGCACACCGTCGGAACCGGTACGGAGTCCGCCCACGTGGTAGCCGGTCGAGCCCGCGAACCTGTCGACGTCGGACGGGGACCCCTCGGGCCCGTTCAAGGAGTGGCCGTCGCCGATGTAGGCCGCGTCCTCCGCCTGGTACGAGCGCCGCCAGCCGACCGAGGGCGGAAGCGCCGCGGCCCCGTTGCCGCCCGGGGACAGGATCACCTGGTACGCCGACATCTCCTCCAGGTCCGTCAGACGCAGCGTCACTTTGCCGTTCACGACGGTGAGTTCGTGCTCGGCGAGCCTCAACGGCTGTGCGGAGGAGCCGACTTGGCCCGTCCAGGGGATCTCCAGGAGCCGCGCGTGGACGGTCGTACCGAAGACTTCGGGGTCGACGTGCTCGAACACGACGTCCGCCGCTCCGCCCGTGCCGCCGAGCAGCAGCCGCGCCTGTCGCTTGGCCCGGTCGAACGCGGCGACGCCCTGCAGCGTGTACTGGACGTTGGGGTGGGGTGCGGTGACCTGGACGGTGTGGCCGGTGAACTGCCCGTAGGCGTTGAACAGCCACCACTGGCCGTTGCCCTTGTTGGCCTCCACCACCGAGTCGTTGAGGTTGCCGTCGATGTTCCAGTACGCCATGTCGGCGTCGACCTTGGATTCCTCGATCGCGGCGATCCACTGGATCATCTGGCCCGGCACGGAGACGTGGTAGTTGTGCGCGTACTCGTTGATGTTGACGGGCAGCGGGCCGATGCCCAACTCCCGTTCCAGCGCACGGTACTTGGCGACGTTCGTGCGGATCTCGTCCGGCGAGGACAGCTCGTGCCAGGTGACGACGTCGGGCAGGACGTCCTCGGCCTTGGCGAACTCCAGGAAGTCCTTGACCTCGTCGTACAGTTCGCAGGTGTTGGGGCCGGCGATGCGGGCACCGGGGTCGAGTTCCTTGACGATGCGGTAGAGGTCCCGCCAGGCGGCGAAGTAGTGGGTCGGGTCGGTGCGCCACGAGGTCCCGTCGTGGCTCCACTCCTCCGTGCCGTACATGTTGCCCTCGGGCTCGTTGAACGGGACGTACACGACATGGGACCTGTACGCGCCGAGCGTCAGTATCTGGTCGACCTGCCGGCGGACACGTGCCGTGAAGTCGGCGAGGCGCTCGGCTCCGGTGGCGCCGGGCCATTCGTAGGGGAAGCCGCGGTAGATGTCGGTCATGTAGACGTAGACGTCCCGGCCGCCCGCCTCGACGAAGGGGCGCAGGATCTCCAGGGCGTCGGCGCCCGGGTGCTGGATGCCGTCCTGGGCCTTGGTGGAGACCGTGCGGACGTACATGCCCTCCACGGCGTTGCGGCTGGGGACGCCGTCGCCGTAGAGGCCGTAGAGCGTGCCGCTCGCGCCTCCGTGGAAGGGGCCCGTGTCGGTGCCGAGGTCGACGGTGAGGTTCCCGGAGGTGGGGGCGGCGGAGGCTTCGGCTGCCACGGCATCAATCCCTTGTTCGACATGTCGTACGCCTGTCGGCTTCCCGAACCGACCTGGTCGAACGTAGGGAGATCACGCGACTCACGTCAACGGCGTGTCCATGCCCGCGTCGGCGGCTCAGACGCGGAGCATGCCCAGCCGGCCTTCCAACTGGACCAGCAACTCGCCGAGCAGGGAGGCCAGTTCGCCCTGTCCGGGGGTGTCCAGACCGCCGAGCACGGTGGTCTCGTAGGCGAGCTGCTCGGGCAGGACCGCGTCGACGAGGTCACGGCCGGCGTCCGTCAAGCGGACATGGGCGACGCGGCGGTCCCGGGTGTCGCCCCGGCGCTCGACCAGTCCGCGTTCGGTCAGCAGCTTGAGGCGCTTGGTGACGGCGGCGCCCGAGGAGAAGGTCTCCCGGGTCAGCTCGCTCGGCGTCAGCTCGTGCCCGGTGCGGCGGAGCGCGCCGAGGAGGTCGAACTCGGGGCGGCTGAGCCCGGCCCGGCGCAGGGGCGCGTCCTCGGCCTGCTGGAGCAGGGCGGCGCACCGGTTGATCCGGCCGATGATCTCCATCGGGCCGGTGTCGAGGTCGGGGTGCACGGCCTGCCACTGCCCGACGACGGCGGCGACGGTGTCGTGCCGGGCCGCACTCGGTGCGGTGGGACGGGCCGCGCCGTCCGCCGGCCGTCCATTGGTTGCCGTCATCCCCGTACGCCCTCCGTGTTCCTGCCCGTGCGCCGATCCTCGGTCGGCCAGGAGTGCGACTCCCGGCGTCGTACCGTCGCGGCGAGCGTACGGTGTCCGGACTGTTCGGCGAGCACGACCCGCTCCTGCGGCAGGGCACGCTGCCACCACTCGCCGGAGGCGGCGTCGACGGTGGCACGCAGTTCGACCAGCGCGGCGGCGAGCGCGCGGTGCGCGGATTCCAGGGTTCCGCGCATGGGAGCCGGCTCCGCCAGGAGGCACGCGGCTCGTGCGCGGGCCCGTTCCAGCACGGTGAGCGCCTCCTCGATACGGTCGGTCGCGCGCCGGTTGGTGACGACCACGGCGGCGAGGAGGCCCACCGAGGCACCGACCAGGGTGTCGACGATCCGCTCGGTGATCAGCTCACCGGACTGCTGCGCCCGGGCGAATTCGGTGATGAGCAGCGCCATGGGGGTCACACAGACGCTGCCGAGCCAGTAGTTGCGGCTGATCAGTGCCTCGGCGCCGAAGTTGAGGGCGAGGCAGCACAGCACGAGGACCGCCGGGTGGGCGTGGGCGAGCGGGGCCAGCGCGGCGAAGACGAGCACCCCGGCGAGATTCCCGACGACCCTCTGCACGCCCCGCCCCCACGTGAGCGTGATGTTGGCCTGATAGAGGGACGCGGCGGTGACGAGGGCCCAGTAGGGACGGCCGACACCGAGCGCGAGGGAGGCGTATCCGGCCAGCGCACAGCCGAGCGCCGTGCGCAGCACGAGGGGGGTGAGCGGGCCGAGCCTGGTCCACAACGGGCGGGCGGGGGCGGCCGGTTCGGCGTCCACACCGAGGAGTTCGTCCGCTACGACGCCTGCCGGGGCGTCGGCCTGCGGGACCGGTCCCCTGCCGCGCAGTTCGCGGGCCCAGGTGCGGAGCAGTTCCGGGTCGGCGTCGGCGGGTGCGGCCAGCGCGACCTCGGCACGGACGACGAGGCGTTCGAGAGCGCGGCGGGGCGCGGTGCGGGCACCGGTGGCGAGGAGGGACTGCCAGGCAGCCTGAATAGCGGCGGCCGCGGTGGCACGCGCGCGTGCGGGATCGTCGTCGGTGCCCTGCGTGGCGGCGTACGCGGCGGCGGCGTTCAGGGCCTGGGCGGTCGCCCGGCGTTCGGGGCCGCAGGGGCGGACGAGTGCGGGGGCCATGCCGACGAGCCACGCCCAGCAGCCCGCGGCGGCGGCCAGGGCGAGGTGCCCGGGGACCTGGCCGAGCGTCTGCGGTGCGAAGAGCGAGGCGGAGCTGATGAAGGTGAGGACCACGTTGCCGGGCGGGCCGATCCGGGTCGCGTCGCACAGGCCCTTCTGTACGGCGGCCAGGGCGGCGCCGACCGTGACCAGCACGACGGCGTTCGTGGTGAGGGAGGCGGTGACCAGCGCGACGGCGAGACCGGCGATCATCCCGAGCACCACCAGGCCGAGGGCGCGGGCCCGGGCGGCGTACGGCTTGTTGTGGGCGTAGAGCGCGCACAGGGACCCGGCCATCGTGTACATCGCCAGGTCGAGGCGGCCGAGGGCCAGCAGGGTCAGGGTGGGCGGGGCGACCGAGGCGACCGCGCTGAGCGCGGGCTTGAACCAGATGTCCGAGGGCCGGCCGAGGCGCAGCACGCCGGCGAGCGGGAGGCGTCGGACGCGCGGGGTGGTGGAGGTGGGGGTCGCACTGCTCATGCGCATAAGATTAGCAGGTGTTTTACTCGTGAAACATTCACCCGAGAGCCCGGGGCGCGCCACCGACATGCCGCTGACCTGCCGCGCTCCGTCGAATGCTCCCCGTGTACTCCGTTGCGCTCGGTTGCGCCCCGTAGGCCCCGGGCATCCTGTGACCGACTGTCGACGCAGGGGGGGAAGCGCGTGCACGGTGGACCGACGTCGCCCGGCTGGCTCCTGGTCGCGTTGTGCGCGGCGACCGGGGCCTACTGCCTGCTGCGGATGCGCAGCCCCGTCGAGGAACAGCGCCGGGCCGCGGGCGGCGAGGCGCTGATGGGTTTCGGCATGGCCGCGATGGCCGTACCCGCCGCGGTGTTCACCCCACCGGCGTGGGCGTGGCCCGGCTACGCGGCGGTGTTCGGCGCGGCGGCGCTGCGCGCCCTGTGGTCGGCGCGCAGGAGCCCGCACCATGTGCACCATCTGCTGGGCACCGCGGCCATGGTCTACATGGCGCTCGCGATGGCCGCCTCGCCCGGGCACCACCACGAGCACGGCGACTCCGGCGTCCCGCTCGTGACAGGCGTGTTGCTCCTCTACTTCGCCGGATACGTACTGCTGTCGGGAATCCGGCTGATGCCCGTCACCGGCGGCGCGGCCGTCGGCACCGGGAGCGTCGGCTGGGGCGACCGGCCGGAGTTGGCGCGCGCGTGCCGGCTGTCGATGGGGATCGGCATGGTCGCGATGCTGCTGACGCTCTGACCCGCCGGCGCCCTGGCGTACGGAGAAGTGAGCCGGGCGGGGCTGTACGAAATCGTGGTCTGCGTCACTTTGCCGTAACAAGCCGTACCCCTGATCACCGCGCCGCTCATAGGGTGCTCCCATGATGGTCCCCGCGGCACTGTTGCTGCTCGGCGCCTTGGCCGCCGTCGTCGCCCCACGGCTGCTCGCCCGGGCCGGCTGGCCGGACCATGAGCCGGTGCTCGCGCTGTGGGTGTGGCAGTGCGTGGTCGCGGCCGTACTCCTGTGCTGCGCCCTGTCGATGACGCTCAGCGCCGCCGCCGCGTGGCAGGCGGTGCGCGGCCATGTGTTCGCCAGCGCCCCGCACGCGGTCGTGGACGCCTATCCCCTTGTGGCGAACGGGCCTTGGGCCGCCACTACCGCTGTGGCCCTCGCGTGCGGCGGGGCGTGGACCGCGGCGATGCTGGTCCGGGAAGTCGTACGGGCCCGGTCGCGACGTCGGCTGCGGCGGGCCGAACTCCTCGTACGCGCACCGGTGTTGCCCGGCGAGGAGCCCGGCGCCGAGCCGCTGGTCATCCTGGAGGCGGAGCGGCCGGACGCCTGGTGGATGTCCGGTACCGCGCCCCAACTGGTCATCACCACAGCCGCGTTGCGACGCCTCAAGGGGCGGCAACTGGACTCGCTGCTCGCGCACGAGCAGGGGCACGCACAGGCCCGGCACGACTGGCTGCTGCACTGCTCGGGCGCGCTCGCGAACGGGTTCCCGCAGGTACCGGTGTTCGCCGCGTTCCGGGACGAGATGCACCGGCTGGTCGAACTCGCCGCCGACGACATGGCCTCCCGGCGCTTCGGCCGCCTGACGACCGCGCTCGCACTGGTCGAACTCAACGAGGACCGCGGGGTGTTCGGGCCGTGCCCGACTCCGCACGCCCATGTCCCGCAGCGGGTGCACCGGTTGCTCACTCCCCCGGACCGGCTCTCGGCGATGCGCCGCCTGGGGTTCACCGCGACGGCGGCGCTGGTGCCGGTGATTCCGGTGCTGGTGGCGTTCGTACCGGGGCTGCGGGCACTCGGCTGAGGAGGGGGTGGAGGTCGAGGGAGCGCCGAGGCCGGCTCCGCGCACACCGCGAGTCGGCGAGGATCGTTGCATGTCCTCCCCGCACCACCCGCCCCGCCCGACACTCCGGCAGACCGGCAGCGCCCTCGCCCTGTGCTCCGCGCTGCTCCTCACCCTGGTCGCGGCCGAGTGGCGTCCACTGATCGACCTCGACGAACG
This sequence comes from Streptomyces sp. NBC_01478, assembly GCF_036227225.1. Lineage (GTDB taxonomy): Bacteria > Actinomycetota > Actinomycetes > Streptomycetales > Streptomycetaceae > Streptomyces. The sequence continues at coordinate 1,828,286 of NZ_CP109444.1, forward strand.
GATCGCCCGGACCACGCACCGCTGGGCGGTCCAGGACCACGGGATCACCCGCGCGTGCCGCATCCTGACGGACTGGGTCTGGGATCCGCTCACCCTGCGCCTTGTGTGCGCGGTCGCCATGGTGTGGCTGGTCTGGCGCCGCTCGGCATGGTGGACGGCCCTATGGCTGGCGGCCACATGTGCGTTCGGCACGCTGTTGCAGCAAGGGCTGAAGGCGCTGGTCGGCCGCCCCCGCCCGGCGTGGCCCGACCCCGTCGACTCGGCCCACTACGCCGCCTTCCCCTCGGGACACGCCATGACCGCCACGGTGGTCTGCGGCCTGCTGTTGTGGCTGCTGCACGACTACGGCGCCGGACGCGCTGTGTGGCGTACGACCATGGTCCTGGCCGTGATCTCCGTGACGGGTGTGGGACTCACCCGTGTGTGGCTGGGCGTGCACTGGCCGTCGGATGTGCTGGGCGGGTGGGTTCTGGGGGCGTTCGTGGTGGCGGTGGCCGTCGGGGCGTACGAACGGTGGCGGGTGTGAGCGCGGCCGGGCGGCGCCACCGCTATGTCGGACCGGCGGAACTGCTGACCGCTGTTCGGCCGGGTGCGGAGGGCCGGGTCGTACGGTCGGCCGCCGACCTGGACGCCTGGCTGACCGGACGGGAGAAGGCCGAACTGGCCGAACCCTTCACCTTCGTCATCGGCCTGGACGGACTCCTGCGCCTGGCACCGCGCCGGAGTGAGCACGTGGCGTGCGCCGGGGGCGGCGATGTCCTGGGCGCGGGCGAGATCGGATTCGAGCGCGCGGCTGGATCCTGGGTCGTCGCGGAGGTCAGCAACCAGTCCACCGGCTACTGCCCGCACCTCGACTCCTGGGACGCGGTGGCACACGCCCTCGACCTGGCCGGCATCGGCCGTCCCGCCGGTTTCACGCATGCAGTGGTGTTCCGGCGGTGTGCAGCGTGCCGGGAGATCGGCATCGTGCGCGAGGGCGACTTCGTCTGCGTGTTCTGCGGAAGCGATCTTCCCGCCGAGTGGAACGTGGCTGCGTAGGATCACCGCATGGATGCCGTCCTCTTCGACTTCTCCGGAACCCTCTTCCGTATCGAGTCCACCGAGTCCTGGCTGCGCGCCGTGTTGCGGGATGCCGACATCGCGCTCCCCGAACGGGAGTTGGCCGAAACCGCGCGAGCGCTGGAGTCGGCCGGCGCGATGCCGGGCGGCGCGCGGCCGGAGCGACTGCCCGAGGAGTTCGCCGAGGTGTGGGCGATCCGGGACCAGAGCTCCGAGCTGCACCGGGCCGCGTACACCGGCGTCTCCCGCCAAGTCCCGCTCCCCGACCCGGCGTTGCACGACGCGCTGTACGACCGGCACATGACGCCGGCCGCGTGGACGCCGTACCCGGACACGGAGTTCGTGGTGCGGACCCTGCACGAGCGCGGGATCGGTGTGGGTGTGATCAGCAACATCGGCTGGGATCTGCGGCCGGTGTTCCGCGCGCACGGTCTCGATCCGTACGTGGACGCGTACGCCCTGTCGTACGAACACGGCGTCCAGAAGCCGGACCCACGGCTGTTCCAGGTCGCCTGTGAAGCACTCGATGTCGACCCGAAGGACGTGCTGATGGTCGGTGACGAACGTCGGGCGGACGGCGGGGCGGCGGCTCTGGGGTGCGGGGTGCACTTCGTCGACCACCGGCTCGTGACGGAGCGGCCGGACAGTCTGCGCCCGGTGCTCGAACTGGCCGGACGGGGGAAGCAATCGTCAATTACAGATTGACGATTGGAGATCGTCAATTTAAAGTTGACGCATGAGTCCACTCGACATCAGCCTCGCCGACCTGATCGCCCGACTCGACGAGGAACTGCCCGAATCCGACGAACTGGCCCGCATCAGCGAGGCCCGACTGCGCGCCCAGACCCTGTCCGACCTCGGCGACCAGCTCATCGACCACTACGTCAGCAAGGCCAAGCAGGTCGGCGCGTCATGGACCGAGATCGGCGACGCCATCGGGGTGTCCAAGCAGGCCGCCCAACAACGCCACGCGCCGGGCCCGTTCGAGCGGTACACCAACCTCAACCGGCACAGCATCGTGCTCGCACAGGAGGCCGCCCGCACCCACAAGCACGACTCCATCGGCACCGAACACCTCCTGCTCGGCCTGCTCGGCGAGCCGAAGGGCCTGGCGTACGAGGTGCTGGTGGCGAAGACGGAATCGGAGCAGCGCGTCCGCGACGCGATCGAGGAAGCGCTGCCGCCGGCCGGCGAGAAGGCCCTGCGGGGTCACATCGCGTTCCGGCCGGAGGCCAAGGAGGCCATCGGGCAGGCCCGCCGCGCGGCGGCCGACCTCGGCCATGACTGGGTCGGCACGGAACACACGCTGCTGGGCCTGATCCGCGTCGAGGAGAGCCCGGCCGCGCGGATCCTGCGCGACCTCGGCTTCACGCCGGACGAGCTGCGGGAGACGGTCAGGACGGAGATCGCCACCAGGCTCGCCGCGCGCGGCGACCAGTAGCGAAACCCGTCACCTCACGTCACCTCACCCCTGATACCCCTCGACCTCGGACTCCGGCCGCACCCGCGCCTCGTCCGGGTTCTCCCCGAACTCCACCTTGGCGCGGCGCTGGCGCAACAGGTCCCAGCACTGGTCGAGTTCGCGCTCCAACTGCCCGAGGCGCTGGTGCTCCGTCGTGCTGTCGATCGTGCCGGACGCGAGAGCCTCCCGGAGCTTGCGCTCGTCGTCGACCATCTCGTTGATCCGCGCGAAGATCTGCTGGTCCTGCTCCATGCCCGTGCGCCTCCTCGGCTCGACATCCGTGCCCACTCTAGGGACGGTTCACGTGCCGTGCGACAGATGTGCGAGAAGGAGGCGCCGAACGCCGGGGCAAAAGTCGCCCAGGGAAACCATTGGGGTGAAAAGGAGCCGCCCGCCTGAGACGATCCCCCGCGTCGCCCCAGACGGACGGCAGCATGCGCCAGGCCCCCTCGACGGGAGACCCGGACGTCCTGAGTATAGTTGGCTGATAGCCAGTCAACGCAGGAGTTACAGCATGTCCCCGCGAAGCGCCTCGGTCAATGAAGAGTTGCGACGGCGTTCCCGGGAGCGGCTGCTGCACGCGGCCGTCGAGCTGGTCGGCGAGCATGGCTACGAGGCCACGACCTTGGGCGACATCGCCGACCGGGCCGGTTCGGCGCGCGGCCTGGTGTCGTACTACTTCCCCGGAAAACGCCAGCTCGTGCAGTCCGCGGTGCACCGTCTGATGCACCGCACGCTGGAGGAGGCCCTGGAGCGCGAGCCCCGGACCGACGACGGGCGGGAGCGGATGGCGCGGGCCATCGACGCGATCCTGGGTCTCGCCCACGACCGGCCCGTGCTGATGCGCCAGCACATGGCGGGACTCCTCCAGGGCGAGGGCTTCGTGCAGTGTCCGGAGCAGCGACGCCTGGCCGAGCTGCTCGGGGAGACGATCGCGCGGTACGGATCGGGGAAACCCCCTTCCGACTACCCCATGCTGCGCGCGCTGCTCATGGGCGCGGTCTACGCAGCGCTCGTGCCCGGGGTGCCCATGCCGATTCCGGTGCTGCGCACCGAGTTGTTCGAACGGTACGGACTCGACCGGGAGTTGGGGATCCCGCCGGGGTCCGGCGCACAGGCCGGGACGGCCGACACGGACCTCTCACGGTTCTTCGCAACGGACGACAGGTCCACACCTCCACCTGCATCCGCACCAACTCCCGCCCCCACGCCCGAAAGCCCGGCCGACGACCGCCCGACCGAGCCCTCCGACGCGTAACGGCCTTGCTCAGCGCCGAGCGTGACGAGGCGTCAGATATCCCGCGTCCCGCGCCTGCGAGATGAGCCGCAGAGACCGGCGCCGGCTGTGCCCGGTCGCGCACATCACCGCGAGGACGGGGTCGACTCCTTCCTCCTGCGCGGCGCGATACTCCTGGGCGATCAGCCAACGCCCCTCGATGCCACGCGGCCAGGCCGGCCGTGCCCGGCGCGCCCCGCCCGACTCCGTCTCCTCCCCGGCCTCCCCCGCCTCCAGCCCGCACGCCTCGAAGAGCGGTCCCTCGATCCAGTCGGCCAGCACGGTCAAGTCGTCGAGGGACAGGGCGGGTTGGGCACGCACGTCCTCGACGGAGACCTGCCCCTCGGACACCACGGCGAGGGCGTCGACCCGGGCGCCGTCGGTGAAGGCCAGCCGGACGTGGAACCAGGAGGTGGCACCGTCGTGCTCCTGCACTTCCCACGCGGGCCACACGGACACCGCTCCGTCCGCCGGGCAACGATCGGAAAGATTAACAAAGGATGCTTCTAGCACATACGCAACGTAACCGCATGATCACATTCCATACGAACGGACACGCACGCCCCCGGCGCGTACGGGTGCGTTCGGCACCCTGTCAGCGGAGCACGGGTGGTGCGATCCTGGACCTGTCAGTGGTCTGGCGAATCAGCGATCTCCTGTGTGCCTGACGGGTGAGGAGTTCCGCCGTGCTGCGTGTCGCCGTCGTCGGCTCCGGACCGAGCGGGGTCTACACCGCCCAGAGCCTGGTCCAATTGGATCCCGGGGTGCTGGTAGACGTCCTGGACCGGCTGCCGTGCCCGTACGGTCTGGTGCGCTACGGCGTGGCACCGGACCACGAGAAGATCAAGTCGCTGCAGAACAATCTGCGGACGGTCCTGGAGCACGGGCGGGTGCGGTTCCTCGGCGGAGTCCTCGTGGGACCCGGCGGACTGCCGGCCACCCGCCTGCGGGAGCTCTACGACGCGGTCGTGTACTGCGTGGGCGCGGCCACCGACCGCAGGCTGGGGATTCCCGGCGAGGACCTGCCGGGCAGTTGGTCGGCGACCGAGTTCGTGTCCTGGTACAGCGCCCACCCGGACTCCACCGCCGACGGTTTCGTGCTCGGGGCGCGCGCGGCCGTGGTCATCGGCGTGGGCAATGTCGCGGTGGACGTCACCCGGATCCTGGCGCGCGGCGCGGCCGAGCTGAGCCGTACCGACATGCCGCAGGCGGCGCTCACCGCGCTGGCCGCGAGCGGGGTGACGGACGTCCACATGGTCGGCCGGCGCGGCCCCTCACAGGCCCGCTTCACCACCAAGGAACTGCGCGAGCTGGGCGGCCTCCCGGACACCGAAGTGACCGTGGATCCGGGCGAGTTGGCGCTCGACCCGGCCTGCCTCGACCTCGCCGCCCTGCCCGGCGCCCAGCGCCGCAACGTGGAGGCGCTGCGCACCTGGGCCGCACTCCCTCCCCGGGGCGCACCCCGCCGTATCCACCTCCGTTTCTTCCTCCGTCCCGTCGAACTCCTCGCCGACGCGGGGCGCGTGGGCGCGGTCCGCTTCGAACGCACCGCGCCGGACGGACAGGGCTCAGTGGTCGGCACGGGTCAATTCGAGGAGATCGAGGCGCAGTTGGTGCTGCGCTCGGTGGGTTATCGCGGAGTGCCGCTGGACGGGCTGCCGTTCGACGCCGAGCACGGCACCGTGCCGCACCGGGCGGGCCGTGTCGTACGCGACGGGCGGACCGTACCCGGCGAGTACGTGGCCGGCTGGATCAAGCGGGGCCCGACCGGCGTCATCGGCACCAACCGCCCGGACGCCAAGGAGACGGTGACGTCCCTGCTGGAGGACGCCTCCGCGCTCGTACGGCAGGAAGCACTCGTAGGACATGAAGCATCCGAAGACCCGCTCACCGCGCTGCGCGCCGCGGGGATCGAGCCGGTCGAGTGGGCCGGGTGGGAGGCCATCGAGCGGGCCGAGGCGGAGCTGGGGGCCTCGCTCGGGCGGGGCGGTGTGGTCAAACTCCCCGACTGGGAGGCTCTGCTGGCCGCGATACGTGGGGCGCACACATAACGGCTGGGCATGACACACAGCGGCAACAGCCCAGAAATCAACAAACTGTTCAAGGCGCCTACGGTCTCGTTCTGTTCGCATGTTCCCCCTTCCTCCCCCTCCGCCGCTCAGGAGTGCCCATGGCCACGACCACACCCGTGCATCCCGTCGACGAGGTCCCACCCGTACGGCAACTGGCCGCCTTCGGGCTCCAGCACGTGCTCGCGATGTACGCGGGCGCGGTGGCGGTGCCGCTGATCGTGGGCGGGGCGATGAAGCTGTCGGCCGCCGATCTGGCGTATCTGATCACCGCGGACCTGCTGGTCTGCGGGATAGCCACGCTCATCCAGTGCATAGGTTTCTGGCGGTTCGGCGTGCGGCTGCCGATCATGCAGGGTTGTACGTTCGCCGCGGTGTCCCCGATGGTGCTGATCGGTACGACGGGCGGCGGACTGCCCGCGATCTACGGCTCCGTGATCATCGCGGGGCTCGCCATCGCGCTGCTGGCGCCCGTCTTCGGCAGGCTGCTGCGCTTCTTCCCGCCGCTGGTCACCGGCACCGTGATCCTGATCATCGGTCTGTCGCTGCTGCCGGCGGCGGGCAACTGGGCGGCGGGCGGGCAGGGTTCGAAGGACTTCGGTGAGCCGAAGAACATCGCCCTCGCCGCGTTCGTCCTGGCGGTCGTCCTCGGTGTGCAGCGGTTCACGCCGGCCTTCCTCAGCCGGATCGCGGTGCTGATCGGCATGGCCGTGGGGCTCGTGGCCGCCGTGGTGTTCGGGTTCACGGACTTCGGCGGGGTCGGGGACGCCGACTGGGTCGGCATCAGCACGCCGTTCCACTTCGGTACGCCCACCTTCCACGCCTCGGCGATCGTGTCGATGCTGGTGGTGGCGCTGGTGACGATGACCGAGACGACCGGTGACCTGATCGCGGTCGGCGAGATGACCGACCGCAGGATCGAGCCGCGCTCCCTCGCCGACGGGCTGCGCGCCGACGGTCTGTCCACCGTCCTCGGCGGCGTCTTCAACACCTTCCCGTACACGGCGTACGCCCAGAACGTGGGCCTGGTGGGGATGACCCGGGTCCGCAGCCGCTGGGTCGTCGCCGTCGCCGGCGGCATCCTGGTCGTGCTCGGTCTGCTGCCCAAGCTGGGCGCGGTCGTCGCCGCGATACCCGCGCCGGTGCTCGGTGGCGCGGGTCTGGTCATGTTCGGCACGGTCGCCGCGAGCGGTCTGCGCACCCTGACCCAGGTCGACTTCAAGGACAACCACAACCTCACCGTCGTCGCCGTCTCGGTGGCCGTGGGCGTGCTCCCGGTCGGGGTGCCGACGATCTACGCGCAGTTCCCGGACTGGTTCCAGACGGTGATGAACAGCGGCATCAGCGCGGGCTGTCTGACGGCGATCGTACTCAACCTGCTCTTCAACCACCTTCCGGCGAAGGGCGGTTCACCCGTCGCCGGCGCTGCCCCCGCCTCTGCTTCCGTCGCGGAGGAGCCGGTCGTCTAACGCAGCAGTCCGGCGGGGACCGTCGCGGCCAGCACCCCGTACCCCGCCGGATTGAGGTGCAGCCAGTCGCCGACCTGGAGGGCCGGGAGCAGCCGGCGCGGGTCGGCGGGGTCGCGTACGGCGCGGTCGAAGTCGAGCACCGCGTCGAAGCAACCGGCGTCGCGGATCCAGGAGTTGACCGCCCGGCGGGAGGACTCTCGTTCGCCCGCCGGGTCGTCGTAGGTGTTGCCGCCGAAGGGGAGCAGGGTCGCGCCGTAGACCCGGATGCCCTGCGCGTGGGCGCGGACGACGATCTGGCCGTAGGCGGCCAACAGGTCTTCCGTGACCCGGTGTTGGGCGGCGGGGGTCGCGGCGGCGGTGCCGATGTCGTTGACGCCCTCGAAGACGATGAGCCGGGTGACTCCGCTGCGGGAGAGGATGTCCCGGTCGAGGCGGGCGAGGACGTTGGGGCCGAGGCCGTCGTCGAGGACGCGGTTGCCGCCGGCGGCCTGGTTCAGGATCGCCACGGCGGCGGTGGCGGGGTGGGTACGGAGGCGGTCGTAGAGCTGGTCGGGCCAGCGGTCGTTGGCGTTGGTCGTGGAGCCCCGGCCGTCGGTGAGCGAGTCGCCCAGGATCGCCACGGCCGTGGTGGTGCGCGGGGCCAGGACCTCCACGTCGCTCAGCAGATACCAGTGGTCGACCGGGGTGGCCCCGGGCAGGTCCTCGTCCTGCGTGCGATCTCCGGTCTGGAGATACGACGTCGTGCGCGAGCCCGGGTGCGAGGTGAGCGCGAGTGAGGGCTGGCCCGTTGCCAGGTAGGTCGTCACGGTCAGGACGGTCGCTGCGCGCAGGTCCAAGTCCAGTGGGTCGGAGACCAGTTGGGCGGCGACGGGGACGGTCGCCGAGCCGCGCCCGGCGAAAGTGACCGGTCTGCCGCTGCCGGGCACGATCGCGCTCGCTCCCGCCCTGCCGTCCCGCGGGAGCGCCAGCGTCACGGCGGTGAGCGGAAGCGGGGTGTCGCCGTAGGCGTTGGAGAAGCGCAGGCGGAGCTTCCGGCCCCCGGTGGTGACGCGGAGCGTCTGGCGCAGGGTGGTGTCGACGAGGACCGACCTGGTCCCGGTGAACGGTGCCGGTGGCAGGTTGCCGGGTTCCGTGAGCTGGGGCATCGCCGTCCAGGTGTTCACCCAGTGCGCGACGGAATGGGCCGAACTTCCCTCGGCGCGTGCGGGGTTGGTGGCGACCAGGGCCGACAGTGCCGTCGTTGTCGTGGCGACGAGCGCGGTCCGTCTCGTGGGCTGCACGGAATCCGCCTTCCTCGAAAGGGAGTGGGGAGCGATGGCTACGGGTGCGGTCAACCGACCGTGCAGGCCGTCCCGTTGAGCGTGTAGGCCGTCGGTGCGGCGCTGTTGCCGGTGTGGTTCGCCTGGTAGCCGATGGTCACGCTCGCGCCCGGGGTGATCGTGCCGTCGTACGAGGCGTTGGTGGCGGTCACCGTGCCGGAGGCCGGGGTGTAGGTGGCGCCCCAGCCGTTGGTGATGGTCTGGCCGGCGGGCAGGGTGAAGCCGAGTTGCCAGCCGTTGAGCGTGCTCGTCCCGGTGTTGGCGATCGCCACGGAGGCGGTGAGGCCGGTGTTCCAGGCACTGGTGGTGACCGTCACCTTGCAGGGGCCGGTCGAGGGCGGGGGTGTGGTGCCGCCGCCGGACAGGCCGAAGAAGGTGAGGACGCGGGCGCCCATGCCGTAGGTGTAGAGGTTGTGGGTGACACCCTGGAGGCTGATCGCCTCGACGGGGGCCCGGTCACCGGTGGCGCCGTAGCGGGTGCGGGTCCAGCCCGTGGCCGGGGAGTCGGTGGCGGACGGGGTCTGACTGACGCCCTGCACGTTGGTCCACTGTTTGATCTCCTCGCCGAAGTTGGGGTAGCGCAGGATGTCGTCGGCGGTGCCGTGCCAGAGCTGCATGCGAGGGCGGGGGCCGGCGTAGCCGGGGTCGGCGCCCCGCACCAAGTCGCCCCATTGCTGCGGGGTTTGGACGACCGTGCCGTTGGCGCAGGCGGTGTTCCACTCGGAGCCGTCGGTGGTGGCGAAGCAGCCGAACGGTACGCCGGCGAAGGCGGCGCCGGCCGCGAACACGTCGGGGTAGTCGCCGAGCAGGACGTTCGTCATCATCGCGCCGGAGGAGATGCCCAGCGCGAAGACGCGGGAGGTGTCGGCGGAGTAGGTACCGGTCACCCAGTCGACCATCGACTTGATGCCGACCGGGTCGCTGCCGCCGTCGCGGTGCAGGGCCTGGGGCGAGGAGACGTCGAAGCACTTGCTGGCGCGGGTGACCGACGGGTAGACGACGATGAAGCCCAACTGGTCGGCCAGCGAGGCGTATTCGGTGCCGGAGTACATCGCCGGGCCCGATCCCCCGCAGTAGTGCACCGCCACGACGACCGCCGGGTGCGCGGTGACGGCGGCCGGGACGTACACGTACATCTGGAGGTTGCTGGGGTTGGTGCCGAAGCCGGTGACCTCGGTGAGGGTCGCGGTGGGGACGGCCTCGGTGCGGGCGGCGGCCGGGGGCGCCAGCAGGGTCAGGGCCGCGAGTAACGGCACCAGCGCTCCGAAGAGGGCGAGGAACACCGAACGGGGCGGTTTTCCGGCGGACTTGGGGGTGTTGTCGGCGGCTGTGGGGCGCACGTCATCGTCCCTTCCTGATCGCGGCTCGTGCGGCGTCGTTCGGGTGGGAACCATCGGCATGGTGACATGGACATGAGTCCCATGGAAGCGCTCCCACGCTCCGAATAGTTTCGCGCGGAGCGTTGACTAGAAAGCGCTTGCACCCTACCTTCCGTTCAGGAGTGTGACCGCACGGTCCTTCATGGCGCACATCGTTCACGTACACGATCACCCCAGCCCTCCGAAGGGACGCACCCGCATGCGTACTCGCAGATCAGCTCCGGCGGTGGCCGCTCTCGCCGTCGTCGCCGTGTTCGCGCTCCCGCAGTCCGCGTCGGCCGCCGACGCCTCGCCGGTCGGTTTCGGTGCCGGGACGACCGGTGGCGGCAGCGCCACCGCGGTCACGGTGTCGACGCTGGACGCCTTCAAGTCGGCGGTCACCGGGAGCGGTTCGAAGGTGGTCAAGGTCAACGGCCTGATCTCGCTGAGCGGTCAGGTGGACATCGGGTCCAACACGACGGTCCTGGGCGTCGGTTCGGCGTCCGGGTTCACCGGTGGCGGGCTGCGCCTGAAGAAGGTGACGAACGTCGTCGTCCGCAACCTGAACATCAGCAAGCCGGTCGCGCCCGCCGACGGCATCACCGTGCAGGCGTCGACGAAGGTGTGGATCGACCACAACGCCTTCTCGTCCGACCTCGACCACGACAAGGACTACTACGACGGCCTGCTCGACATCAGCCACGCCTCCGACTACGTCACCGTCTCCTGGAACACCTTCAAGAACCACTACAAGGGCTCGCTCGTCGGCCACAGCGACAACAACGCGAGCGAGGACACCGGGCATCTGCGGGTGACGTACCACCACAACTGGTTCGACCAGGTCAACTCCCGTATCCCCAGCCTCCGTTTCGGCACCGGGCACTTCTACGACAACTACGTCGTCGGCGCCGAGACGGCCGTGCACTCGCGCATGGGTGCCCAGATGTACGTCCAGAACAACGTCTTCCGCGACACGGAGGTCGCCGTCACGACGAACCGGGACAGCGACCTGGACGGCTACGCGAACCTCAGCGGCAACGACCTCGGTGGAGCCGCCACCGAGATCTCGCAGGTCGGCACGTTCACCAGCCCGCCGTACAGCTACACCGCCGAGCCCGCCTCGACCGTCGTCGCCTCGGTGACGTCCGGCGCGGGCACCGGAAAGCTCTGACCACTCCCCCACCTCGGAGAAGGAATCGGGACATGACTTCTTCCGCACGATCACGCGCGCTCACCGGCGCACTGGCCGCCTTCGGGCTCTCCGTTGGCATGATCATGGCATCCGGCACGCTCTCGCCGGCCAGCGCCGCCACCTGGCCCACCGCCAGCGGCAGCCAGGCGGTGACCTCCACGATCTCGGTCTCGGGCACCAAGGACTACGGGATGCTGCGCCTGTACGGCAGCGGCGACCTGGGCACGGGCAGCCAGGACGAGGACCAGGGGCCGATCCTGGAGCTGGCCGCCGGTGCCGTCGTCAAGAACGTCATCATCGGCTCGCCCGCCGCCGACGGCATCCACTGCCTGGGCAGTTGCACGCTGCAGAACGTCTGGTGGGAGGACGTCGGCGAGGACGCGGCGACCTTCCTGGGCTCCTCGTCGTCCAACGTGTACACCGTCTCCGGCGGTGGCGCGAAGGAGGCCAGCGACAAGGTGTTCCAGTTCAACGGCGCCGGGACCCTCAACGTCTCCAACTTCGCGGCGCAGACCTTCGGTACGTTCGTCCGCTCGTGCGGCAACTGCAAGACTCAGTACAAGCGCACGATCAACCTCAACACCATCGAGGCGACCTACAAGGGCAGCCGGATCGTCGGCATCAACACCAACTACGGTGACAGCGCGACCCTGAAGGCCATCACGATCGTCGGGGACACCAGCAAGAAGATGATCCCCTGCCAGAAGTACATCGGGAACAACACGGGCGCGGAGCCGACGTCCAACGGCACCGGCGCGGACGGGACTTACTGCAAATACGCGTCCACGGACATCACGTACAAGTGAGCCCCCCACGGTGACGGCGGCCGTACGAAGCGTCCCCGCACGACGCTTCGCACGGCCGCTCCGGTCATCCGGGGTTTCCCAGCACGGCCGCGATCAACTCCCGTCGGTGGCGGGTGTACGCGGTGCGCAGGGCGGGGCCCGGCCAGTCGGCGGGCAGGAGTTCGGGGGGCAGGACCGGGTCGGCGAGCAAGTGGCGTACGGCGGCGGCGAGTACGGTGAAGCGGTCGGCCGGGCGGTCGGCGGTGGCGGTGATCCGGTCGAGCAGGGTCTCGGCCGTCTTCGCCCAGGCGTCAAATGGCCAGAGGTTCGCGGCCAGTTGGCGGGCGGGCTCCTCGGGGCGGGTGGTGAAGTGCCGGGCGACCGCGCCGAGTTCGTCGGGGCGGGGCCGTAGCAGATTGGCCGGGCGGAGCCAGACTCCCTCGCGGAGTTCCGCGAGCCGGAGCGCGGTCAACTCGCCGCGCAGTTCGGCGCGTTCGGCGGGGCCGCGGCCGGTCGCGGTGACCACGGTCATCTCCCAGTCGCCGTCCCAGGGGCGGGTCTCGGGGTGCACGGCGGCGTCCTGGCGGCGCTGGCGCTCCAGCAGCCGGTCGCTGAGCCGGTAGACCGCGTCCGTGCTGCGCAGGTCTCCGGCGGCCACCATCCGGCTGAGCGCGGCCCGCAGCGTGGATCCGGCCACGCCGAGCGGTTCCACGGCACACAGCAGATCCCGTACGGGCAGCTCGGGCGGATGCGTGCCCAGCAGCAGACTGAGGACGACCGACCGGGCGGACAGCGGGCGCAGGTCCACCTCGCCGGGCCCCTCTGACACGTTCATGCGCATGGCCTCGTACTCTACGTGCGGATCCTCGTGTTACATCATTGATGCGGCCGTTCAGATAGTGCAACACTGGGCGTATGGCCCAGACACTCGCGCACATGTCGCCGCAGCCGCTCAACGCCACGCACGACGTCACCAACCAGCCCCCGCCACTGACCCCGTACGACGCCTCCGAGGACGCGGCCCTGATCGAGGGGCTGCGCCGGGAGGGCGCCGGCTGGGCCGAGGAGGATCTGCGGCGGCTCGGTCGGGCGGCGGGCAGCGAGGAGGCGCAGGAGTGGGGTGAGCAGGCGAACCGGCACGAACCGGAGCTGCGCACCCACGACCGCTACGGCAACCGGATCGACGAGGTCGAGTTCCACCCGAGCTGGCACCGGCTGATGGGCACCGCCGTGGCCGAGGGACTGGCCGGCGCGCCCTGGGCCGACGAGCGCCCCGGCGCCCATGTCGCCCGTACCGCACGGGGGTTGGTGTGGGGACACACCGAGGCCGGGCACGGCTGCCCGACCTCGATGACGTACGCCGCCGTCCCCGCCCTGCGCTCCACGCCCGAACTGGCCGCGGTCTACGAGCCGTTGCTGACCAGCCGGGTGTACGACCCGGTGCTGCGCGTGCCGACCGAGAAGCGCGGACTGCTGGCCGGGATGGGGATGACGGAGAAGCAGGGCGGGTCCGACGTCCGGACCAACACCACGGCGGCCACCCCCACCGCCGAACCGGGTGTCTACACACTGCGCGGGCACAAGTGGTTCACGTCGGCGCCGATGTGCGACGTGTTCCTCGTCCTGGCGCAGGCTCCTGGCGGGCTGTCGTGCTTCCTGGTGCCGCGCGTGCTGCCCGACGGCAGTCGCAACGTGTTCCGCATCCAGCGGCTGAAGGACAAGCTGGGCAACCGCTCCAACGCGTCCTCGGAGCCCGAGTTCGACGGGACCGTGGCCTGGCTGGTCGGCCCCGAGGGGCGGGGCGTCAAGACCATCATCGAGATGGTCAACTGCACCCGTCTGGACTGCGTGATGATGTCGGCGACGCTGATGCGCAAGACGCTCGTCGAGGCGGGCCACCATGTGCGCCACCGCGGCGCGTTCGGCGCACGACTGCTCGAACAGCCGCTGATGCGCAACGTGTTGGCCGATCTCGCGCTGGAGTCGGAGGCCGCCACGACCCTCACCCTGCGGCTGGCGGGCGCGGCCGACCGTGCGGTGCGCGGGGACGGCGCCGAGTCGGCGTTCCGCCGGATCGCCACCGCCATCGGCAAGTACTGGGTCACCAAGCGCGGCCCGGCCTTCACCGCGGAGGCCCTGGAGTGCCTCGGCGGCAACGGCTACGTCGAGGACTCGGGCATGCCCCGCCACTACCGCGAGGCTCCCCTCCTCTCCATCTGGGAGGGCTCGGGGAACGTCAACGCCCTTGACGTACTACGGGCGTTGACCCGCGACCCCGGCACGGCGGAGGCCCTGTTCGCCGAACTCGCCCTGGCCCGGGGCGCGGACGCCCGCCTGGACACGGCCGTGGGCCGGTTGAGGACGCAACTCGCCGAGGCCACCGAGACGGGCGCCCGCCGGCTCGTGGAGCAGATGGCCCTCACCCTTCAGGCCTCCCTCCTGGTACGGCACGCCCCGGCCGCCGTCGCCGACGCCTTCTGCGCGACCCGGCTGGCCGGCGACTGGGGGCACGCCTTCGGCACCCTCCCCGACTCCGCCGACCTCGACACGATCCTCGCCCGCGCTCTGCCCGCAGCAGACTGACCCTCGGTCACGTCCCGATTCCGCTTCGTTGTCAGTGGCGTGGTGCAGACTCGCGATCAGTTGGCACCGCGCCTGGGGAGGACAACGTGTTCACGGGGATCGACGAGATCGACTGGGCCTCACTGCGGCACGCGTACGGCAGTGCGGCGGGCGTGCCCGGACTGCTCCGAGGACTGGCCTCCGCGGACCCCGTCGAGCGGGCGAGCGCGCTCGACGGGATGTACGGCGCGGTGCACCACCAGGGGATCGTCTACGACTCTACGCTCGCCTGCGTTCCGTTTCTGTGCGCGCTCGCCGCTTGCGAAGAGGTCGCGGACCGTGGCGGGTTGGTGGAGCTTCTGGTCAGCATCGGACGGGGGCACGGGCCGGAGGAGGACGGGTCCGAGCCGGCGGAAGCCGCCGTCCGCGCGCGGGCCGAGGTCTTCGCCGCGCTCCTCGGCGACCGGGACTCCGGCGTGCGCCGGGCGGCGCCCGAGGCCCTCGTCCGGTTCCTCGACCAACCTCCGCGCGTGCTGAGCCTGTTGCGGCAGCGCATCACGGTCGAGCGCGACGACCGGGTGCTGCTCGCCCTCGCCGAGAGCCTCGGCCTGTTCGTACGACAGCACCCGTCCCACTCCGCCGGGGCGCTGGACACCCTGCTGATGCTCGGCACTCCGCCGTACGACCCCGGTCTACGGCTCGCCGCGCTCGGCCAACTCGCGGGCTGCGCACCCGATCTGCTCCCCGCCGACCTGGTCCCGACCGTCGTCGAGCTGCTCGGGGAGCGGTCCGAGCAGCGCGGGTCGGGCCGCTCGGCGCGGGACGGGACCGACGGCCCGGACGCGGACACCCTCGCGGGACGGTTACGGCGGCTGCGGCCCTCGGACGAGGAGGGCGCGCTGCTGTTGCGGACGCTGCACACCGCGCTCGGCGGGCGGGTGGGCGACCGGATCGCCTTGCTGGAAGGGCAGTTGAGCAGCCCGGACGCGGCCGACCGGTGCAACGGGGTGTGGATGGCGGCGGGGTTGTTCCGCGAGTGGCGGGCCGACTACACGGCACCCGTCGAGCTGATCGGTGCCCAACTGGGCGCGGGAGAGCGTCCGTTGCCCGGCGCGGCGGAGTCGGACCGGTTGCGCGATGCGGCGGTGTCGGTCCTGGGCGATCTCTTCCACCTGGCCGCGCCTGCCGCCGACCACCTCCACGCACTGGTGACCGCACGCCCCGACCTGTGGATGCACCGCTGGGAACGCCGGGCGCCGACCTTGGGCGGTCCGCTCAAGTCCCTTGCCCGCAGCGGCGATCCCCGGGCGACACCGGTGCTGGCCCAGGTGCTCGCGCAGCCGGTCGTGCCCGACGATCTGGGGCACGTGATCGTCCACCTCGGCCGCTCGGCCGCACCGCTCGCCCCGGCGCTGCGAGACCGGCTCGGCCGGGTGCCCCTCGACTCCCCCGAGACGTACGACCGTGCCGTACCGCTGCTGTCGGCGCTGACCGCGCTCGCCGATCGGGAGGCCGTGCCGGAGGTGGTGCGGTTGTTGCGCGGGATGGGGGACGGGGTGCGGTCGAGGCACCGGGTCGTGGAGTCGGCGGTCCGGGCGCTCGACGCGTTCGGGGGTGGTGCGGAGGGGGTCGTACCGGTGCTGCGCGAGCTGTTGGAGTCTGCGTGCGCGGGGGTGGCCGCCGGTGCTCTGTGGTCGGTGGAGGGCGATGCTGCGGCCGTACTGCCGGTGCTGGTCCGGGAGTTGGCGGGGTCGGACGGGCACCGGCGCCGGGCCGCCGCGGAGGCGGTGGCGCGGTTGGGGTCGTCGGCGCGGGCCGCGGTGCCCGGGTTGTCGCGGATGGCCGAGGCCGGGTGCGTGCGGGAGCGGACGGCCGGCGCGGCTGCGCTGTGGCGGGTCACCGGGGAGGTGGAGGGGGTGCTTCCGGTGCTGCGTTCGGCCTGGGTGGAGCATCCGGGTGTGCGGGGCGTCGTCGCCGCGTGCCTGGTCGACATGGGGGCGGCCGGGGCGCCTCTGCACGATCTGGTGGCAGCGGAACTCGCCGCTCCACGACGGCACTTGGTGCGGTCGGGCGGGCACGGGAGTCAGGACGTGCTGGAGGACGAGCGGTTGCTTGAGGTGTGCCGGGAGGTGCGGGCGGAGTGAGACGGGCGGGTCGAGGGCCCCTGTATGCGGTGCGCATGCCAGGGGCGCTCGGACGACGCCGGGCCGGGGTGTTCAGCCCGTCTTGCGCCCCCACAGCGGGCCGAAGCGGGCCCACTCCACGTCCCACTGGTCCATGCGCCGGCGTTCCAGGCGGACGCGCAGGGCCCGGGCGCTGATGAACGGGACGGCCGCCGCGCCCATTCCCAGGAGCGTGCCGATCAGCACGGCCCGCAACTGGGCCTGTGCGGCGCTGGCGGGCTTGGTGACCAGGTGGCCCTGCGGGTCGGTCCAGACGGTCACCGGAGTGCCTATGCCGCTGCCGGAAGGGACGCGTATCTGGCCGGTGTGCGAGGAGCCGTCCACGGCCGTCCAGCGGACCTTCGCCCAGAACGGTTCGCCGCTCGTCCCCTGGGAGTTCGCCGGGGCGGGGCCGGGCGCGTTCTGGGTCACCAGGGCGACCACGGGTTTCCAGTCGACGCGTTCCTGGGCCAGCTCGTGTTCGACGGACTGCGTCGCCGTCAGACCGGCGAGCACACCGACGAGGACGGTGATCAGCCAGGCGCCGAGCACGATCCACGACTCCACCGCATCGGCACGGCGCTTGAGCGGATTGCGCCGCCATCGCCACAGCCACACCTTCGGACCACGGAACGCCATCGAAGGCATCCTCCTCATGAACGCACTGACATGCCGAACCGCCCTCCCATACGGGAGACGCCTCCTCGATGCTCACGACGAATACCCCGACTCGACGTTCCCATGACTGCCCCGACTCGCGCAGGCGCTTCGCGTGAGACCCCCGCGAATGTGTCCCAGAAGCCAGTGTCGACGCCCTGACCTGCGGTGATTCCGACTCCGGGGGTGACTGTCAGTGGTGGGGTGCAGACTGGCGGGTGATGGGGGCAAAGTCGCCAAAAACACGGTGGAGGTGACCGGCATGACAGAGGTACTGCTCGCGGTGGGCACGCGAAAAGGCCTGTTCATCGGGCGTAGGCGGGGTGGGGTGTGGGAGTTCGACGAGAGTCCGTACTTCAACGCGCAGGCGCTGTATTCGGTCGCTGTCGACACCCGCGGCCCCACGCCGAGACTGCTGGCGGGTGGTGACAGCTCTCACTGGGGGCCGTCCGTGTTCCACTCCGACGACCTGGGCCGCACCTGGGCCGAGCCGGCACAGCCGGCGGTCAGGTTCCCGAAGGACACGGGGGCCTCGCTGGAGCGGGTGTGGCAGTTGCACCCGGCGGCCGCGGAACCCGACGTGGTGTACGCGGGCACGGAGCCGGCCGCACTGTTCCGCTCCGAGGACCGCGGCGAGAGCTTCGAACTCGTCCGGCCCCTCTGGGAGCACCCCACGCGCTCGCGGTGGGTTCCGGGCGGCGGCGGGGAGGGACTGCACACGGTCCTGACCGACGAGCGCGACCCGCGGGCCGTGACGGTGGCCGTCTCGACGGCCGGGGTGTTCCGCACGGGCGACGGGGGCCAGAGCTGGGAGCCGTCCAACTCCGGTGTCTCCGCGGTGTTCCTGCCGGATCCGAACCCGGAGTTCGGGCAGTGCGTGCACAAGGTCGCGCAGGACGCGGCGACCCCGGACCGGCTGTATCTGCAGAACCACTGGGGTGTGTACCGCAGTGACGACGCGGGCGCGCACTGGACGGACATCGGCGCGGGCCTGCCGTCCACGTTCGGCTTCGCGGCGGTGGCCCACCCGCATCGCGGTGACACGGCGTACGTCTTCCCGATCAACGCCGACTCCGACCGGGTGCCCGCCGATCGCCGGTGCCGGGTCTTCCGTACGGCGGACGCGGGCCGGAGCTGGGAGCCGCTGTCGGCCGGTCTGCCGTCCGAGGACCACTACGGCACGGTGTTGCGGGACGCGATGTGCACGGACGACGCGGACCCGGCGGGCGTGTACTTCGGCAACCGCAACGGCGAGGTGTTCGCGTCGGACGACGACGGGGACAGTTGGCGGCAGTTGGCGTCCCACCTCCCGGACGTGCTGTGCGTCCGCGCGGCGGTCCTCGCATGAGGGTGGGAGTTTCCGGAACGGCAACTCCCGTGAGGGGAGGCTTCGTTCAGAGACGTCGACGGTCCGGTCGTTCTCGGTCGGGCTCGGGCCACCGGTTGATCGCCGGGCCCTGTACGGCAGTAGGGTGACGCCCGTGGCACCACGACCGTTGCATGAGATCGTCGAACCGGGCTGGGCGAAAGCCCTGGAACCCGTGACCGGACGCGTCGCCGAGATGGGGGACTTCCTGCGCGCGGAGATCGCCGCCGGGCGCACCTACCTACCGGCCGGGCCGAATGTCCTCCGAGCCTTCCAGCAGCCCTTCGACGACGTCCGCGTCCTGATCGTCGGGCAGGACCCGTATCCGACTCCGGGGCACGCGGTGGGGCTGTCGTTCTCGGTGGCCCCCGAGGTACGTCCGCTGCCCCCGAGCCTGCTCAACATCTACCGGGAGCTGAACACGGACCTGGGCCTGCCCCAGCCGTCCAACGGCGACCTGACCCCGTGGAGCCAGCAGGGGGTGCTGCTGCTCAACAGGGCGCTCACCACGGCCCCGCGCAGTCCGGCCGCCCATCGCGGCAAGGGCTGGGAAGAGGTCACCGAGCAGGCGATACGGGCGCTGGCCGCGCGCGGCAAACCGCTGGTGTCGATCCTGTGGGGCCGTGACGCCCGCAACCTCCGTCCCCTCCTCGGCGACCTGCCTTCGGTGGAGTCCTCCCACCCGTCCCCGATGTCGGCCGACCGCGGCTTCTTCGGCTCCCGCCCCTTCAGCCGCGCCAACGACCTGCTGGTCCGGCAAGGAGGACAACCGGTGGACTGGCGCCTGCCGTGACGATTCCCGGGTTCCTCGCCGTGGACTCCGGAGGCTCCGGGCTCCGTGTCGTCGTCGGCGAGGTCGGTGGTGGCCGGAGATCCGGCCCACTCTCCTCAGGGGAACCCGTTCGGACCGGTGCTCGCGGTATCGACGCCGGGCATTTCATGGAGCAACTGGTCCCCATGGTGCGGGCGTTGGCCGAAAAGGCCGAGGTGTCCGAGGTGGCCACGGCCGCGATCGGGGCCGCCGGGCTCGCCACCCTCGGGGACGGATTACGGGCCGAGTTGCCGGGGGCGCTGGCCCGGGAGTTCGGGGTGCGGACGGTCGCGCTCGCCGCTGATGCGGTCATCGCCTACGTGGGCGCCCTCGGGGTGCGGCCCGGTGCCGTGGTGGCCGGCGGGACCGGTCTCATCGCGATCGGTACCGACCTCGCGGGGTGGCGGCGGGCGGACGGCTGGGGGCATCTGCTGGGTGACTGCGGTGGCGGGGCGTGGATCGGGCGGGCCGGGCTGGAGGCGGCGCTGCGCGCCTACGACGGGCGGGACGGTGGTTCGGTAGCGCTGTTGAGCTGCGCCGAGGAGCAGTTCGGGGCGATGGCGGGGTTGCCGGGGCGGTTGTATCCGCGGTCGGACCGGCCCGCCGTACTCGCCTCGTTCGCGCCCCGCGTCGCCGAGTGCGCCCCGGACGACCCGGTGGCGGCCGGCATCCTGCGCGCCGCCGCCCGGCACATCGCCGAGTCCGCCGGCGCGGTCTGCCCGGCCACCGGGGAGCCTCGTGTCGCGCTCGCGGGTGGCCTGTTCAAGATGGGCGAGCCTCTCCTCGCGCCCCTGCACGAGGAGTTGGCGAAACAACTGCCGCAAGCACGGACGGTCCCGGCGGAGGGCGATCCGCTGGACGGCGCCGTGCGGATCGCGCGGGATCTCGCCGCGGGCGCCCTCGGGCTGCCGTGTGACGACGTGATGTTGTCCGTGGTGAACCCGGGCGAGCCCAAAGGGACAAGGTGATCACTTCTGATCCGTACGTAACTCATCAGACAAAACAGGACGGATACCGCTCACCTGCACCCTCCCCGAACAGGGGAGCCCAGGAAGCCAGTAACATGCCTCGCCATGAGCTCCCCCACTGGGCCCGCGTCCGGCCTGCCAGTACGAATGCCGCGACCTCGCCAGCCCGGGCGGCACCGCCGACCCGAGCCGCTGGCGGCTCCCGAGGGCGCGCCCGCGTTCGTCCTCGCTGTACCGGGTACGCCCAGCGCCGCCACGCGCAGCCTCGCCGAGGAGGTCGTGAGCATCGCGCGCTCCGAGCTGCCCGGCCTGGACGGCCGCATCGGTTATCTCGACGGGGACGACTCGGAGTTCCCCACGCTGACGTCCGTGCTCGCGCACGCCGCCGAGGAGCGCACCGCCCGCTTCGAGCAGGCCAGGGCCGCCGGCGCCGACGTCAAGGAGCCCGACGGCCCGGTGGCCGTCGTGGTGCCGCTGCTCGCCGGTCCGGACAGCGCACTGCTGCGCCAGGTCCGCCAGGCCGTCATGGACAGCCGGGTCGCGGCCGATCTGACCGATGTGCTCGGCCCGCACCCGTTGCTCGCCGAGGCGCTGCACGTGCGGCTGTCCGAGGCGGGTCTGGCCCGTGCCGACCGCGCCCGGCTGTTCACCGTGGCGACCGCCGCTGACGGCATCATCCTCGCGTCCGTGGGTGGCGAGGAGGCCGTGCAGGCGGCCGGTATCACCGGCATGCTGCTCGCCGCGCGCCTCGCCGTGCCGGTGATGGCGGCGGCGCTGGACCAGGAGGGTTCGATCGCGGCCATCGCGGAGCAACTGCGTTCCTCGGGTTCGCAGCAACTCGCGCTGGCGCCCTATCTGATCGGCCCCGAGATCGACCCGGCCCTGCTCGATGCGGCCGCCGCCGAGGCCGGCTGTGCCACCGCCGAGGCGCTCGGCCCGTACCCGGCGATCGGCAAGCTCGCGCTCGCCAAGTACACGACGGCGCTGGGCATCGCCTCGCCGCAGCAGCAGGGCGCTCCGGTTCGCTGACCCACCCCGTACACGGAACGCCGTAGCGCCGAAAGGGCCCCTCCTCACGCGGGAGTGGGCCCTTCGGCATGTCCTGGAGTCGGTTGCGGCTTCAGTCGAACACCACGCAGGACGCGGCGGGCACCTTGACCGAGCCGCCGCGTCGCGGGACGCCCGTCGCCGGGTCGACGGCGAACCACGTGACGTCTCCGGAGCGTTCGTTCGCCACGTACAGGTGTCCCCCGGCCTCGGTGAGCGCGCGCGGCCAGTGGCCCTCGCAGGGCACCGTCCCGACCAGCCGCAGCCCCTCGCCCTCGACCGCGAGCACGGACAGCACGTCCTCGCCGCGGGTCGCCGTCCAGACGAAGCGGCCGTCCGGCGAGGCCACGATGCCCGAGGGGTAGGCGGCCTCACCGTCCGGGGAGCCCGGCAGGACCGATGTCTCGGTCAGCGGCTGCAGTGAGCCGCTCTCCGCGTCCCAGCGGCAGACGGTGACGGTCGGGGCGAGTTCGTTGAGGACGTAGGCGAGACCGCCGTCGGGATGGAAGGCCAGGTGGCGGGGGCCCGAGCCGGGCCTGAGCGCGATCTCGCGATGCAGTACGGGACGGCCGTCCTCCAGCGTGCACACCCGCACGGAGTCGGTGCCGAGGTCGACGCTGACCGCCCAGCGGCCGCTCGGGTCGGGCTGGATCTGGTGGGCGTGCGGAACGTGCTGGCGCTGCTCGTGCGGGCCGGAGCCGGTGTGCCGGAGCTGTCCGGAGGAGCTGCCGGCCAGGGTGCCGTCCGGGCGGACCGGCACGGCGGTGACGCTGCCGGAGCCGTAGTCGGCGGTCAGCACGTGCCCCGCGAACAGGCTCAGGTGGGTCGGTCCCGCGCCGACGCGCACCGGCGTCCCGAGCAGCTCGGGCTTGTCGTCGATGACGCGGTACGCGGCCACCGCGCCCTCGGCCGTCTCGCTGACGGCGTAGAGGGTGTCCCCGTCGGGTGCCAGGGCGAGATACGAGGGGTCGGGAACGCCGTCGACACCGCTCACGACGGTCAGCGCGCCGCTCTCCGCGTCCACGGCCGCCGTGACGACACCCGGGCCGCCCGCCGCCGTGAACGACCCGATGAAGGCCCGTCGTTCCCGCCTGTCGCCGTCTGCCACGGCTGTCCCCTCTCGGTCTGTGCTCCGGTCCGTGCTCCGGCTCTGTGCTGTCGGGGCTGACGGTAGCAGTCGATCATGACCGGTCTAGACCAAAGTGCCGAGTCTGTTCGAGCGGGACATGGCGGAGCGTGCGCGCAGCGGCTCGGCGAGTTCGGCGAGGGCGCGTTCCAGGCCGTGGAGGTGGACGCCGGTGCGGGTTCGGCGCGCGGCCGGGCAGAGTCGACCGTGAGCCGCGACGTGTCACCCTCGGCGAGCGCCTCGCCCCCGGCCTCGATGCGCCGGCAGGCGGCAGGCGGCAGGCAGCAGGCAGCAGGCAGCAGGCGAGCGGATGTCGTGCGCGGCCTCCGCCTTTGCCTTCGCCAGGCCGAACCGGCTCAGGCTCCGACGAGCCGCGAACCAGACCGTGCGCGCAGCGGCTCCGCCAGTTCCGCGAGGGCGCGTTCCAGGCCGTGGAGGTGGGCCAGCGCGGGCTCCGTCGGCGGCCTGGCCTCGGTGGCCGTAAGACGTGCCGTATCGCCGTCGGTGAGTGCCTCGACCGCGATCTCGACGCGCCAGCAGGCGGCGGCCAGGCGGGTGTCGTGGGAGGCCTCGGGGTCTGCGGCCACGGCGGCGAGGCCGCGGATCTCACGGGCGCAGTCGTCGAGCAGGGCGAGTACTCGGCGGGCGCGGCGCTTGCGGCCGAGTGTCGGGTTCAGCGGGTGCACCAAGGGGGCCACGGAGAGCCGTACCCGGCCGAGGAGTTGCTCCAGTTCGGCGACCCGTCCGGCGGGGTCGGCCGTCGTGGAACCGGCGAGGCGGGCGGCGGCCTCGGCGGTGCAGGTGTGGACGCAGCGCAGGGCGCGTTGGATCCAGGCGTCGGTGGTGGTGTGCGTGGTCACCGGCAGCACGAGCAGGACGGCCAGTACGGCACCGAGCGCGCCGACGCCGGTCTCCGCGAACCGCAGGGCCAGCAGGCCGGGGTTCAGGACGCCGAGGAGGCCGTAGAGCAGCTCGGCCATCAAGGTCACCGAGAGCATCATCCACGTGTAGGAGACGGCGGCCGAGTAGAAGATCAGGAAGACGCAGGCGGCGACCAGGATCGCGGTGGGGACAGGTGCGCCGTGGACCGGTACGGCGACGAGCAGGCCCAGGGCGATGCCGAGGACCGTGCCGAGGACGCGGCGGAAGCCGCGGATCACGGTCTCGCCGCGCGAGGCGGTGTTGACGAAGATCCACCAGGTGGCGCCGACGGCCCAGTACCAGCGCTGCCCGGACACCAACTGGCCCACCACAAGGGCGAATCCGGCGCCCGCGGTCGCCTGGACGGCCTGTCGGGTGGTCACCCGGGCCAGCCCGCGGCCGGTCGGCGGGGCGGGTACGGCGGGCGGGGGCAGCCGGCGCTCGTAGCACCACAGGCCGAAGCGGACCGCCGCCGCGGTGAGCACGGAGAGGGCCACGGCGGCGTAGAGCATGGGCAGTTGGTCAGTGGTCGCGTGCAGGAACTGGGCCACGAAGAAGGTCATGAACGCGAAGACGCCGAGGCTGTGGCCGCGCGGTCCCCAGCGGCGGGCGTAGACGCCGGCGCCGACCACGGCGAGGAAGGTGAGGTCCCGGGCGACGGGGTGGTCGTGCAGTTCGGCCGCGGCGGCGAGCACCGGCAGGCCCACGCAGGGCAGCAGCGCGGTGGTGACGGCCTGCCCGCGCACCGTGGCGTCCGTCACCGTGAACAGGGCGAGCAGCGCGGCGAGACCGCCGGTCACGGTGCCCGCGAGGGACTGGCCGGTGAGCCCGCACACGACGACCGCCAGACCGATGCCGAGAACGGCCCGCGCGGCGAAACGCAACCGCGTCCGCCCCGGGTCCGGAGCCACGAACACCCGCTTCAGCACTGCTTCCCCGCCCCTTGCGCACACCCACATGAAAAAGGCGCCGCGGAGGTCCGCAGCGCCATCGACATGTCCATCACAGCACCATCGAGGCGACTGGCTCAAGTGCCTCTCGACTCACTGGACCATTGGCACAGCTCTTGGAAGTAGAGCCATTGGTACAGTCGTGTGCCATGAGCGTGGACGAACTCGACACCCGCATCCTGCGGCTGCTCCTGGAGCAGCCGCGTACCAGCGTGCGCGAGTACGCCCGGCTGCTCGGCGTCGCGCGCGGCACGCTCCAGGCGCGGCTGGACCGGCTGGAGCGGGACGGGGTGATCACCGGCACCGGCCCCTACCTCTCCCCCGCCGCGCTCGGGCACCCGGTGCTCGCGTTCGTGCACATCGAGGTCACCCAGGGGCATCTCGACGAGGTCGGGGACGCGCTGGCCGCCGTGCCGGAGATCGTCGAGGCGTTCTCGATCACCGGGGGCGGGGATCTGCTCACCCGCGTCGTGGCGCGGGACAACGGTCATCTGGAGGATGTGATCCAGCGGCTGATCAGCCTGCCCGGGGTGGTCCGCACCCGGACCGAGATGGTGTTGCGCGAGCGTGTCCCGCACCGCCTGCTGCCGCTGGTGGAGGCGGTCGGCCGCGCGGCCGGGAAGTGACCCCTCGGCATCCCTTGGCGTCCCTTGGCATCCTGATCCCATGAGCGATCCCGGCGGCCTCTCGGTCATCTTCGATCTCGACGGAACACTCGTGGACAGCGAGCCGAACTACTACGAAGCCACCCGGCAGACCCTCGCCGAGCACGGCGTCCCGGACTTCACCTGGGAACAGCACGAGCGCTACGTCGGCATCAGCACCCAGGAGACCCTTGTCCTCCTGAAGGAGCGCCACGGCCTGAAGGCGCCGGTGGAGGAGCTGCTCGCGGAGACGAACCGCCACTATCTGGCGCTGGCCAGGGCCGCCACCCGCGTGTACCCGGAGATGCGGAAGTTCGTGGAGCTGCTGGCGGCCGAGGGGGTGCCGATGGCGGTGGCCTCGGGTTCGTCGCCGGAGGCCATCGAGGCGATCCTGGCGGGCACCGGGCTCGACGCGTGGCTGCGGACCGCGGTCTCGGCGGACGAGGTGGCGCGGGGCAAGCCCGCGCCGGACGTCTTCCTGGAGGCCGCGCGGCGGCTCGGGTCGGCTCCGGCCGACTGTGCGGTCCTGGAGGACGCGGCTCCGGGCGCGGCGGCGGCGCACGCGGCCGGGATGCGCTGCATCGCGATCCCGTACGTGGCCGCGCAGGCCGACGCCCCCGAGTTCGCGACGGCGGGCCTGCTACTGCGGGGCGGCCAGGCGGAGTTCAGCGCGCAGGGGGCGTACGACTGGCTGACCTGACCTGACCACCAGGGCCGCCGGAAGAAGTCCGAGTGAAACCCGAATGCGCCCGCTTGTTCGGTTCTGGGAGCATGCCGGAATGATCGACCGACTCGAACCGCTGGTCCTCCGCCACACGTTCCGCATCCCCCTCCCCACGGCTCCCGTGAGTGAAAGCCCCACGGGTCCCCTGGGTGAAGGCGCCGTCGCCGCGCGGCAGTTCGACGCCGCGTTGCTCACCGTGGGCTTCAAGCTCTCCGCGGATCTGCTGGAACGGCTGTCGGTGCTGCCCGAGGAGACGGTCGTCCGTATCGCCGGACGCACGCTGCGGACCGTCCGCGAGCTGGTCGGCGATCACGTGCGGCACAACGCCTACTTCATCGACTTCCCGAAGAACGTGCCCTCCACCGAGGACTTCTGGATGGAGTGCCTGCTCGACGCGCTCCGCGACGAGAAGACGCGCGCCGGAACACTGGCCGAGATGTGGACCGGCGTGGTGAACCTGCTCAGCCTGCCGACGTACGGCCGATACCAGCACACGTACGCCGAACTGCTCGCCGTGCAGGACGAGTTGATCGCGGCGGCCGGCGACCGGCTCACGGTGCTGCACCCGGGCGGCCACCTGGTCGACGAACTCACCGCGCTGTACCTGGCGTTGGCCGGCAGCACCACACCCCTGGGCGAGGAGCACCAGCGCGATCTGCGCGCCCTGGCCGAGCGCTGCGCCGACGGGCCGCAGCCCGAGGCGATCCCGGTCCGGGAGAACCGCGCGCTCGTCAACCAGGCCCGCCTGAAGGCCGGTTCGGAGCTTCTGGTGGACACTGTCACCGATGTGCTGCGGCTGGCCTGCGCCCTGTCGGACGGCGAGGTGTCGCTGCTGGCGCCGACCCGCTTCCGCTCGCAGTCCCGCCCGGTGCGGCGGGCGCTGCTCGCCGCGCTGGACTCGGTGGTCGCCGCGTCGCCAGCAAAGCTCGCCGACGTGGCCGTGCACCGCGAGGCGTGGAAGCGGCTCGGTGAGCGGCTGCACCCGCACGAGTACCCGCGGTGGCCGCACGCCGCCGAGGTGTTCGCGGTCGCGCGCGGCGAGCGGAAGGCACCCTCGTTCGACGGCCGGGTCGAGGAACTCCTCGCTGCGGACGACCTGTTGGGAGCCGTGGCACTGCTGAGGTCCGCGCCCGGCAAGCTGTTCCGCGCGCTGGACCGGCTGCTGCGCACGGCGCGCACGCAGGAGGAGCGGGACGCCGTGGCGGCCGCCGCCGAGCAGGTCGCGCCCGAGGTGTCGGGCCGTGTCGTGCTGTCGGTGCGCGAGCATCTGCACAACCGGGCCCGGGAGACCGGGCAGTTGCGGGTCTTCGTGAACCGGCGCGGCCGGGCCTGGGTGACCGACGACGAGCGGTCGGTCGTAGGACCGGTGGAGCGGGCGCGGCTGATTGCCGCGCTCGACGACGAGACGCGGCGTCGACTGCCCGTCGTGGAGCGGCTGTTGGTCGATCCGGAGGTGCTCGACGTGGCGCTGCCGTTGAGCGGGAAGGCGACGGCGGCCGGGCTCGGGGTGCTGCCGCGCGGGTCGTTGTCGGCGGTGGAGGGCGAGTTGCTGCGCTTCTTCGTGTACTGGAAGGAGGCGAAGCGGCGTACCGACTTCGACCTGTCCGCGCTGATGCTGAACGCCGACTACTCGACGAACGCGTGGTTGTCGTACACCTCGCTCACCGAGGTCGAGGGCGAGCACTCCGGTGACATCGTCGAAGCACCGGACGGGGCCTCGGAGTTCATCAATCTGCGGCTGGGTTCCGTCCGCGGGGCGTTCGTCGTGCCGCAGGTCAACATCTTCGCGGGTGAGGGCTTCGAGGAGGTCGAGGAGTCGTTCTTCGGGTTCATGCTGCGCGAGGGCGAGCAGCGGGGGCGGCCGTTCGAGCCGCGTACCGTGCGGATGAAGTCGGAGCTGCGCGGGGCGGGCCGGGTCGCGCTGCCGCTGGTGTTCCTGCGCGGGGACGACGGTGGCTGGCGGGCGAAGTGGCTGCACCTGTATCTCAAAGGCAGTCCGTCGGCGAACCGGGTGGAGGAGAACCGGGTGACGGTGGCGACGCTGCTGCGCGGCATCGTCGAGCGTGAGCAGCTCACCGTGCGCCATCTCGTCGAGCTGATGACCGGGGAGGGGACCACGGTGACCCTGTGGGACGGCGAGACGGTCCCGGACGGACCGGTCACCTACATCGGTCTGCGCCGCCCGGACGAGCTGCCCGAGGGTTCGCGGATCGTGACTCCCGAAAATCTGCGCGACCTGATCCCCGCGTGACTGATAGCGTCGGTCGCGGCGAGGCCATGAACGGGCTTCCTTCTCCATCCCTTATTGCCTTCGGGCTAAAGAATCCAGTCCGTTCGCTTTCCTCGCCCTCGACGTTCCGTGAGGGGTGCCCCAGGGCGCCCCTCACGTTCTTTCTCCGCCCAAACCCCACTTCACCCACTTGTGGGACAATCCTCTATGCGCGGACGAAAGGCCACTTCAGTGAGCGGAACGTATGACGGGTCCGACTACGCCGGCCTGCGGCTCGACCGCACCGGCCAGGCCGAGGCCTTCGACGCCATCGGGGACCGGTACGACGAGGCCTTCCCGCACAAGGAGGGCCAGATCGGCGCGGGCGACTGGCTGATCAAGTCCCTCCCCCCGGGCTCCCGCGTGCTGGACCTCGGCTCCGGCACGGGCGTGCCGACCGCCCGGCAACTGGCCGACGCAGGTCTCGAGGTCGTCGGCGTGGACCTGTCCGCCGGGATGGTGGAGCTGGCCCGGGGGTACGTCCCCACCGCCACGTTCCACCAGCTCGACCTCGCGGAGCTGCGCCCGGGCGGCCCCCGTGACCTGGGCCGTTTCGACGGTGTCGCCGCGTTCTTCTCCCTGCTCATGCTTCCGCGCGCGGAGATCCCGCTCGCCCTGCGCACGATCCACCACCTGCTCACCCCGGGCGGACTGTTCGCCCTGTCGATGGTGGAGGCCCATGTGGACGACTTCGCGATCCCCTTCCTCGGCCACACGATCAGGGTCTCCGGCTATCTCCTCGAAGACCTGCACAAGATCCTCGACACGGCGGGCTTCGAGATCGTGAAGGAGACCTCCTACACCTACGCCCCGGCGGTCGCCGACGTCCCGCCCGAGGAACAGGTCTTCCTGTGCTGCCGACGGCGCGACTGACGCCGTAGCACCGACACGGCGGCCATGCCGCACCAGTGGACGGGACGAAGCGCGTGACGGAGCATCCCAGCCCTCGCGAAGGCCCCGCCGGATCCACCCGGCGAGGCGTCTCGTCGAGCGGCCCGGCACCCGTCGTACCGCTCGGCCGGACGCCTGTACGGCACATGGACCGGCTCCAGTACCTGGATGTGGCCACCCGGCGGATCGCCCGCGGGATGGACCTGGACGAGACGCTGCGGGAGCTGCGGTGGGCGGCGGTGCCCGCCTTCGCGGACGCGATCGTGATCCATCTGCACGATCCGCTGCCCGTCGGGGACGAGAAGTCGCCCACGGCCGTCGTGCTGCAACTGCACAGCGTCGACCGGGCGCCGGAGGCCAGGACCGCGCTGCTGATGCCGCACGCCGAGTACGGGGACGTGGCCGAGCGGGTGCGGCCGGTGCTCGACGGCCGGCTCGCGAAACTGCTGCTGGCCGGGCAGCCGGCCTTCGGCGACACACCGGGCATCGGCCTCGCGGTGACCGAGCTGCTGGGACCCACGGCGAGCGCGCCGGGGACACTGCCGCCGGGCCGCCGGCTGATCATCGCCCCGCTGCACGGCCGCCACCACGTCATGGGCACCGTCGTCCTGCTGCGCCGCCCCGACCGCTCCGCGTTCACCGCCGACGACCTGCTCGTCGCCTCCCAACTGGCCACCCACACCGCCATCGGCGTCCAGAAGGCGGTGATGTACGGCCACGAGGCCTCCGTCGCGGACACCCTCCAGCACACCATGCTCCCGTCGTCGCTGCCCGAACCGACCGGCATCCGCCTGGCCAGCCGCTATCTGCCCGCCTCGAAGACCGCGCAGGTCGGCGGCGACTGGTACGACGCGATCCCGCTGCCCGGCAGCCGGGTCGCACTGATCGTCGGCGACGTCATGGGCCACTCCATGACCTCCGCCGCGATCATGGGCCAGTTGCGCACCATCGTGCAGACCCTCGCCGGCCTCGACCTGCCCCCGCACGAGGTCCTCCACCACCTCGACGAACAGGCCCAGCGGCTCGGCAGCGACCACATCGCGACCTGCCTGTACGCGATCTACGACCCGATCTCGCACCGCCTGCTCATGGCCAACGCCGGCCATCCGCCCGCCGTGCTGCTGCGCCCGAACGG
This sequence comes from Streptomyces sp. NBC_01478, assembly GCF_036227225.1. Classification (GTDB taxonomy): domain Bacteria; phylum Actinomycetota; class Actinomycetes; order Streptomycetales; family Streptomycetaceae; genus Streptomyces. The sequence continues at coordinate 1,858,508 of NZ_CP109444.1, forward strand.
CCACGCCGAGGTCCTCCAGGTCCCGCCGGGCGCGCCGATCGGTGTCGGCGGTGTCGTCTTCGAGTCAGTGGAGATGCCGGCGCCCACCGGCACCACCCTGGTCCTGTACACCGACGGCCTGGTCGAGTCCCGTGACAGGGACGTGGGGACGGGCGTCGAGGCCCTGCGCACACATCTCCGCTCCACCCCGCACAGACACCGTCTCTCCTCGCTGGAGCGCCTGTGCGACCGGATCCTCACCGCGCTGGCGCCGGGCCCCCGCGACGACGACATCGCGCTGCTCACCGCCCGCTTCGAGGGCTTCCCGCCGGACAGCGTCGGCTACTGGCACCTCGACCCCCACCCGCTCACGGCCGGACAGGCCCGCCGGCTGACCCGCAGGGTGCTGCACCGCTGGGGCCTGGACCCCCTGCTGGACACCACGGAACTCCTGGTCGGCGAGGTCGTCACGAACGCCGTACGGTACGCGTCCCGACCCATCTCGCTCCGGCTGCTGCGCACCGACGTGCTGCGCTGCGAGGTGACCGACGACTCGTCCCAGGTGCCCCGGATGCGGGACGCGGCACCGGGCGACGAGGGCGGGCGGGGGCTGTTCATCGTCGACCGGCTCGCGCAGCGCTGGGGAGCGACGCGGCTGAGCACGGGGAAGGTCGTGTGGTTCGAGCAGCAGATCCCGAAAGAGCCGCCGTATCACGGGAGTTGACGACCGGCCGTACGCATCAGGGGAGTTGACGACCAACCGGGCGTAACACGGGAGTTGCAGCTCAGACCGGTCCAACTCCCGTGCCGCCCTTGAGGCGTTCCAGGTCGGAGGTGCGGACCTGGATGACGACGACGGCGATCAGCGCGGCGACGACGGTGAAGATCGCCGCCATGACGAACGCGGCCGAGACCCCGGCGGTGAGGACGTGATCGCCCCAGGTGCCCGGGAGTTGGCCGGTGTGCTGGAACCGGAGGCGCTCGGCCGGGGTCGCCTGCGACAGGAACGCGGGGATCTGGTCCTTCGCCTCGTTGCGGCTGGCCGTGCCGAACATCGTGACCAGGATGGACAGTCCGAGCGAACCGCCCACCTGCTGCATGACGTTGAGGAGTCCGGAGGCCGCGCCGGTCTCCTGGACGGGGACGTCGGAGAGGGCCATCAGGGTCAGCGACACGAACTCCATGCCCATGCCCAGGCTGAACACGAGCATCGGGCCGAGGACACTGCCCAGGTACGTGGAGTGGACGTCCGTCAGCGTCAGCCAGGACAGGCCGCCCGCGGCGAGGATCGCGCCGACGACCATGAACGGCTTGGGGCCGTAGGTCGGCAGGAACCGCGAGGCCAGGCCCGCGCCGACCGCGATCACCGCACTGACCGGCAGGAAGGCGAAGCCGGCCATGAGCGGGCTGAAGCCCAGCACGTCCTGCACGAAGAGCGTGAGGAAGAAGAACATGCCGAAGATCGCGGCGGCGAGGCAGAGCATGATGCCGTACGTCCCGGCCCGGTTGCGGTCGCGGAACATGTGCAGCGGGGTGATCGGCTGCCGGGAGCGCCGCTCGACCAGGACGAACAGCGCGAGGACGACGACGGCCGCGCCGAACGAGGCCAGGGTGAGCCAGTCGCTCCAACCCTCCTGCGCGGCCCGGATGAAGCCGTACACCAGCAGCACCATGCCCACGGTGGAGGTCAGCGCGCCGGTGAGGTCGAAGTGGCCGGGATGGCGTTCGGACTCGCGGATCCAGCGCGGGGTGGCGAGGACGATGAGCAGTCCGATGGGCACGTTGACGAAGAGCACCCAGCGCCAGTTCAGCCACTCGACGAGGATCCCGCCCATCAGCAGTCCGATCGCGCCGCCGCCGGCCGAGACACCGGCGAAGACCCCGAACGCCCGGTTGCGCTCCGGGCCTTCACGGAACGTCGTGCTGATGAGGGCGAGGGAGGTCGGCGAGGCGATGGCACCGCCGACGCCCTGGAGGGCGCGGGCGGCGAGGAGTTCGCCGGAGTTCTGGGACAACCCGCCGAGCAGGGAGGCGAGTACGAAGAGCAGCACCCCGAACACGAACACCCGCCGCCTGCCGAGAATGTCACCGGCCCGCCCACCGAGCAGCAGCAGACCGCCGAAGGTGAGGGTGTACGCGTTGACCACCCAGGCCAGGCTGGTGGTCGAGAACCCCAGCGAACTCTGGATGTGCGGCAGCGCGATGTTCACGATGGTGATGTCGAGGACCACCATCAACTGACAGGACGCGATGACCAGCAGCGCCATCGTGCTTCCGCCACCGCCCGGTTCCCGGGTGGTGGACTGCGCTGCGGAGGCTTGCTGAGGACTGCTGCTCATGGCGGTTCGCACTCACGAGAGGCCGGTGAACGACTCCGTCCACTGGATGCTCACCGTTCGACGGTACGCCCGCCCCCTGCTCCCCACCACTCGATCATCCCGAGTCCAGGCGTTAGGTTCACACATGACAGGACAAGGGGAGAAACCTTTGGTGACCGAGGTCGTCGTCGACGGACGGACGTTGTCCTACGGCGATGTCGTCGCCGTCGCCCACCATGGCGCCCATGTCGCGCTCGCGGACGGGGTGTTGCCGCGTCTGGTGCGTGAACGGGCCGTCGTGGACGACGTGGTCGACCGGCAGGTGCCGACATACGGCCTGACGACGGGACTGGGCGCCCGCTCCTCCTACGCCCTGCCCCGTGCGGAACTGGACGCGTTCAGCGTCCGCACGGTCCGGGGCCGGGCGAACGCGGTCGGCGATCCCCTGCCGGTCCCGGTCGTACGGGCCGCTCTCGTCTCCCGGGTCAACGGCCTCGTGGGCGGCGGCAGCGGCGTGCGGCCGGAGATCGTACGGCTGCTCGTGGAGATGCTCAACGCGCGGGTGCATCCGGTGATCCCCGAGGTGGGGTCGATCGGCGCGTCCGACCTGTGCCAGATGGCGCACGTCGGTCTGGTCGTCATCGGCGAGGGCGGCGCCGAGTACGACGGTGAGGTGCTCGACGGCGCCACGGCCCTGCGCCGCGCAGGTCTCGCCCCGGCTCAGCTCGGCCCGAAGGACGGCCATGTGCTGTGCAGCGCAAGCCCGTTGGCGGCCGGCATCGGCGCCCTCGCCCTGCACGAGACGGCCGCGCTCCTCACCCTGGCCCAGGCGGTCACGGCCCTGACCTACGAGGGCTTCCGGGCCAACACCAGCCCGCTCGACGCCCGGGTACTGGCCCTGCGCCCGGCTCCCGGCCAGTCCCGCGCGGCGGCCGAACTGCTGTCCCTGCTGACCGGGGGTGAGTTGACCGACCCCCGCAACGCCCGCCGGGTCCAGGACCCGGTCAGCCTGCGGTGCGCCGCGCAGATGCATGGCGCGGGGTACGCGGCGCTGGCGTTCGCGGACGCGGCGCTGATGCCGGAGTTGAACGGGTGCGGGGACAATCCGGTGGTGCTGGGCGGTGCCGGGGGTGTCGTGGAGGGATTGAGCGGCGCCGGTGACAACCCGGGAACGCCGCCTGGTGCCGGAGACACCCCGGATTCGCTGACCGACACCGGCGGCGAGCCGCACGCACCGGCGCCGCGCGCCAACGCCGAGATCCTCTCGTCCGGCAACTTCCACACCCCCGCCCTGGCCCTCGCCTACGACACCCTCGCGCTGGCCCTGACCCAGACCGCCGCCGTCTCCGCCGAGCGCATGCGCAGGTTGCTCGACCCGGCCGTCACCGGGCTCCCCGCGAACCTCTCGCCGTACGGTCCGGAACGCTCCGGTTTCGCGCCGCTGGTCAAGACGGCGCAGGCGCTGGTCGCAGAGGTGCGGATGCTGTCCGTGCCGGTGTGCACCGATCCCCGGCAGGGCGCGGACGCCGTGGAGGACGACTCGACCAACGCGGCGCTCGGCGCACGGCGGTTGACGACGATGCTCGGCCGGCTGCGCCAACTGCTCGCCGTGGAGGCGGTGGTGGCCTCGCAGGCGGTGGATCTGGCGGCGCCGGCCGCGCTGGGGCGGGGGCCCGGGTACCTGCACCGCGCCATCCGGAAGGTCGTGCCCACCCTGACCGACGACCGCCCGCACGGGGTGGACGTGGAGACGGTGAGCCGCGACATCCTGGGGTCCGAAGACGTCCGCGGCACACTGAACTCCTGGGCGAAAGAAGCGACATGACCAACGTCGACGTACACCAGCATCTGTGGACCCCCTCGCTGGTGACGGCGCTGCGCGCGCGCCGCGAGCCGCCGTACCTGGACGGCTGGACGTTGTTCCTGGACGGTGAGCCGCCCTTCGAGATACCGCCCGCCGACCACGACCTCGCGCGGCGCGCTGACCTCGCGACCGCCGACGGTCTCGGCCGGGTCCTGGTCTCGCTGTCCGCCCCGATCGGCGTGGAGTGGCTGCCCGAGGCGGAGGCACGGCCCCTGCTCGACGCCTACCACGACGGCGTGGCGGCGCTGCCCGAGCCGTTCGGGGCCTGGGCCGCGGCCTGTGTGCGGGACATCGACGCGGACGCGACCGCCAAGGACCTCGACCGGGGCTTCGCCGGCCTTCAACTCCCCGCCAACTCCCTTGTCGACGCGGCCGGTTATGCCCGCTGCGCCCCGCTCCTCGACCTGCTCGAAGAGCGCGACCTCCCGCTCTTCGTCCACCCGGGGCCCGCGGTGGGCTCCTCGGCGGACCCCGCCTGGTGGCCCGCGATGGTGCCCTACGTCCAGCAGATGCACGCCGCCTGGTACGCCTTCCGCGCCTTCGGCCGCCCGCGCCATCCACGCCTGCGGGTGTGCTTCGCCCTGCTGGCCGGACTCGCCCCGCTGCACGGCGAACGGCTGGCGGCCCGGGGCGGACAGCGGCAGAAGGGCGACCCGGGCGTGTTCGTCGAGACCTCGTCCTACGGCCCGACCGCCGTCGAGGCGACCGTGCGCGCCCTCGGCGTGAACGCCGTGGTCCAGGGCTCGGACCGCCCGTACGCGGAGCCTCCGTACCATCCGGGATACGGCCTGGGCGGCGCGGCGGCGTACGCCTTCCGCATCGCCAACCCGCGGAGACTGCTGACCGGCCAGGGGTGACGGAGATCGATGTGACGCCCTGTCAATTCGCCGCGTTCATCAGGTCGAGCGCGCTCTGTTGCCGGGCCGCGTCGGTGGAGTCCACCGGCCCGGCCCAGTGCAGCCCGTACGCGTCAAGGGAGTTGCGGTCGTTCGCGTACGCGGTGTCGGCCTGGCGTTTGATGTAGGTGGTGTAAGGGCGGTCGGACAGACGGGAGTTGAAGGCGCCGAGGCCCCGGATGTACGCGCCCTTGAAGGACGGCCCGTCACCGCCGCAGCCGCTCGTCTCGCACGGCTCCCGCAGGATCCCACCGGAGTTGAGGGCCGTCGACGTGGTCGAGGCGTCACCGATCTGCCGACCGGTGGTGAGGAGAGCGGAGTCCCCGGTCGCCCGGTACAGCTCCGACAGACCGCCGAGCAGGACGCCTTGGTTGTACGACCACGTCGTGTCGCCGTTGTTGCCGCAGGTCGCGAGGTTGATGCCGTCGTTGACGAGATGGGAGCCGTTGATCATGCCGGTGCCCTTGAACCACGACCACTCGGCGTTGGCGCGGCCCAGGTAGGTCGTGTCGCCGGCGATGCGGTTGTGCAGGGCCGCGTTCAGCTCCAGGTAGAGGGAGTTGGCGATGGCGTTCTTGTAGGTCTTCGCCGTGCTCCACCACACTCCGCCGCCGCAGGTGGAGTCCCAGTACCTGGCCATGTAATCGGCGTCCGCGCGGGCGGTGTTGAGGTAGCGGGAGTCGCCGGTGAGGTCGTACGCGTCGACCCAGGCCAGTCCCCACCAGCCGGTGTCGTCGATGTAGTCGTTGGTGAAGTTGCCGCCCTGGGCGGAGAGGTTGCGGTCGTAGGTGTTGGCGATGGCGTACTTGTAGCTGCCCATGCCGGTGACGCGGATGTTGTCGATGAGTGCGGTCAGGGCGTTGGCCGAGTTCCACCAGCCGGTGGTGTCGAACAGTCCGGTGCCCAGGTTGTAGGACTGCATCAGCGCGGTGGCGGCGGCAGTGGGGCGGCTGCCCGCGTTCCACGTCGTCCGGGCCCACGGTGTGCAGGCGATCTCGGCCCGGTCCCCCGCCTTGCCGCAGGCGCGCAGGGCGCCGACGCCGAGGGCGTTCCAGTCGTCGACGTTGTACATCAGGGTGCGCCAACCCCCTTGCCCCGCGGGGACGGTGGTGTCGCCGAGCTTGCTGCCCGAGCTCCAGGTGCGGCCGCCGTCGAAGGAGCGGTCGAGCCAGACCTCGTCGCCGGGGCTGCCGTTGGTGATCGAGGCCCAGCCCATCGCGTCGGTGTCGTCGAAGTGCAGGGCGATGGCGCGGGAGTAGATGGTGGCCGACACCGGCTGGCGGTCACCCGGGGACAGGGCCGGGTCGCGGGCGTCGCAGTACTTGTTGCAGACCGTCGCCTCGGCGGCGGCGCTCGCGACACCGGTGGAGACCGGCACGAGCAGGGCCAGGGCGGCGATCAGGCCGGTCCCGATCCGCCTGATGCGTCTTGCTGTTGAGGTCATGCCGGCTCCATCGAGGTGGGGGGTGCGGGAGGTCAGCCCAGGCGCCATTGCTGGTTGGCGCCGCCGTTGCAGGACCACAGCTCCAGGGCGACGCCGTTGACGTTTCCGGCCGCCTGGTCGCCGCCGGTGACGTCGAGGCAGAGGCCCGACTGGGTGCCGGTGATCGTGCCGTTGGGGTTGAGGCTCCACTTCTGGTTGGCGCCGCCGTTGCAGGTGTAGAGCTGCACCTTGGTGCCGTTACTGGTCTGGTTGTTGTACGCGTCTAGACACTGAGTGCCGCCGTAGAGCCGGAGTTCACCGGCGGCGGTGATGGTCACGGCCTGGTTGGTGCCGCCGCCGCAGTCCCAGATCTCGATCTTGGTGCCGGGGGTGGTCTCGCCGTTGTAGGCGTCGAGGCAGCGGTTGGAGGAGGCGCCGATCAGCGGGTGGGTGGTGCCGACGCTGGTACCGCTGCCGGCGGAGACCCGGTACATGACCGAGCCGTGGCCGGGGACGCTCGCGGAGATGGTGCCGGTGGTGCTGCTGATCACGTGCGACCAGAGGTTGTTGAGCCTGTACGAGGACGCCGAGGGCAGGCCGGCCGCCGTCGCGGAGGTGGTGATGGTGGCGGCGGAGGAGTTCTCGTTGAAGAGGACCACCGAGACGTCGCCGTTGGCGAGGGGCTTGGAAAGGACGTGCAGGCCACCGGAGTTGGAGATCTCGGTGCCCTGCTTGCCCAGGGAGTCCTGGTCCACGGCGATGACGTCCTTGTTGCCGTAGAGGGAGAGCGTCGCGGCGGTGGCCTTGCGCAGGTCGGTGCCGGCGATCAGCGGTGCGGCCATCTCCGACCAGAGGCTGAAGTGGGAGCGGTCCTCGGTGAACGACATGCCGTTGCCGACCTCCAGCATGTCGGGGTCGTTCCAGGCGCCCGGCTTGGCGTACGCGGCGAGCTTGACGTTGGCCTTGTAAAGGGACACCACGGTCGAGAAGTTGACGTTGATGTCGTCGGTCGTGCGCCAACTGTTGCCGACGCCCGCGCCCCAGGTCCAGACGTCGGCGAGGCCCCAGTTGCAGAGGCTGTAGACGATCGGGCGGCCGGTTGCCGCGAGGGCGTCGCGCATCGCGGTGTAGCGCTGCTGGTCGGGCACGTTCTGGTGGTTGCAGTTGTCGTACTTGAGGTAGTCCACGCCCCAGGCGGCGAAGCTGTTGGCGTCGGTCTGCTCATGGCCGAGGCTGCCGGGATAGCCGGCGCAGGTGGCGGTGCCGGCGCTCTCGTAGATGCCGAGCTTGAGGCCCTTGCCGTGGACGTAGGCGGCGGTGCCGCTGATGCCGTTCGGGAACTTGACCGGATCGGGGACGAGTTGGCCCGCCGCGTTGCGGGCCGAGGTCATCCAGCAGTCGTCGATGTTGACGTACTGGTACCCGGCGTCCTTCAGCCCGGAGGAGACGAGGTAGTCGGCGGTCTGCTCGACGAGTTGCTCGGTCACGTTGCAGCCGAAGGCGTTCCAGTCGTTCCAGCCCATGGGGGGCGTCCTGGCGAGGCCGTTGTCCAAGGCCTGCGCGGGCGGCGCGGCGCGCAGCACCAGCAGGGCCGGGACGAGGGCCAGCAGCAGCACCATCGTGAGGGTGACGCTCAGACGTCTCCTGAGGGGGGACGGCACGGTCATGTCGAGGTCTCCTGTTTCGCCGTGTGGGGCCGGACGAACTCACCGTTGGAAACGTAACCATCGTGAAGGTTCCATCAGCGCGGCCGCACCGTCAATGGTCCGGACCAAAATGTCCCGGGAGTGAACTACCCGTGTCGTCAGATGCGTTGACGGCCTCATGAGTCGATGACAACGTTTCCATCATCCGCGCCCACCCGCGCCCTTGGAGGCCCTCATGTCCCCGCGTCCCTCCCGGCGAGTGATGATCGGTTCCGGTCTGGCCGCGCTGACGGCGGCGGCCACACCCGCGCTCGCGGCCGAACTCCCCGGCGCCGCCCGGGCGTTGTCCCGCGCCACGTCCCTCTACTCCGCGCTGGGAAGACACTTCGACACGGCCGACGGCTCCGGGCTGGTCCGCGAGCAGCTCCCGGCAGCGGGCGGCGACAACGCGTACTCGTACGAATGGCCCTTCTCGCAGGTGCACATCGCCGCGCTCGATCTCACCGCTGTGGACGGGCGGTTCGAGCCGGAGCTGACCCGGCGGGCGGCGGCGCAGGAGCACTACTGGAACGCCGGCGGCGGGACGACGAAGCTGCCCGGCTACGCCTCCTACCCCGTCGCGCCGTACGGCTCGGGCGGTGACATGTTCTACGACGACAACGAATGGGTCGGACTGGCGAAGGTCCAACGGCATCTACAGACGGGAGACGCCGCCGCGCTGGCCCGCGCGAAGGAGATCTTCGACCTGGTCAGGTCCGGCTGGGACACCGACAGCGGTCATGCCGCGCCCGGCGGGGTCTTCTGGACGCAGGCCGACTGGAGCCACGACCGCAACACCGTCTCGAACATGCCGGGCGCCCAACTCGCCCTGCGCCTGCACCAGATCACCGGCGAGGCGGACTACCTGGACTGGGCGAGGCGCTTCCACGACTGGACCGACACGCATCTCCAGAGCCCAAATGGCCTGTACTGGGACCACCTTGACCTGCAAGGCAGCATCGAGAGGACCTTCTGGTCCTACAACCAGGGCGTGCCCGTCGGCGTCGCCGTGCTGCTGTACGAGGTCACCCGCGACCGCGCCCATCTGCGCCGGGCGGAGCGGGTCGCCGCCGCCGCGTACGCCTACTACGTCATGCAGGGGCGGCTGTTCACGCAGCCCGTGTTCTTCAACTCGATCTTCTTCAAGAACTTGCTGCTCCTGGAGTCGGTGACCGGGAAGGACACCTACCACCGGGCGATGGCCGCGTACGCCGACCAGGTGTGGGACACGATGCGCGATCCCGCCACCGGCCTCGTGCACTTCGATACGGCCGGCGGCACCCAGGCGATCCAGCAGGCGGCCCTCGCGCAGATCTACGCCGTGCTCGCCTGGCCCCGCGCCAAGTGGCGGACGCTGTACTGACGTTACGGGTGCCCGATCTCCCCCGTGCCGCGCGCGATCAACTCGACCGGGAGGACGGTGCGGTGGGAGGGGGAGTCGTCGCCGTCGATGCGGTCCAGCAGGATGTGGGCGGCCCGGCGGCCGAGCTCCTCGGTGTCGGAGGTGACGACGGTGACCGGGGTGGCGAGCATGTCGGCGAGCTTGAAGTCGTCGAAACCCACTACGGCCACGGTGACTTGGAGCTCACGGCAGGCCCGTAGGACGCCCTCGGTGAGGAAGCCCGTGGTGGAGAAGACCGCGGTGGGCGGGTGCGCGGAGGTGAGCAGGGTGCGAGTGGCGGCCTCGGCCTCCTCGGAGGTGCCGCGGCGCAGGGTGACGACCAGGCTGTTGTCGGGCTCGATGCCGCCGCGGCGCAACGCCTTGCGGTAGCCGCGCAGTCGGCGGCCGGTGCTGTAGTACGAGGGCGCGACGAGGATCGCGATACGGCGGTGGCCCTGGTCGATGAGGTGCTGGGTGGCCTTGTGCCCGCCGTCCTCGTTGTCGACCAGGACGACATCGGCCTCGGCGCCGGTGGCCGGGCGGTCGACGAAGACGATGGGCACGTGGTCGTGGCCGTTGATCTCGTTGAGGAAGGCGTGGTCGCCCTGGTCGGGGACGATGATGAGCCCGGCGACCCGGCGGCCGATCAGCTCGCCGACGGCCCGGCGCTCGACCTCGGGGTCCTCGTCGGCGGTGCTCAACAGGACGGCGTAGCCCGCCTCGTTGGCGACCTCGACGGCGGCCTTGGCGAGGGAGGCGTAGAACGGGTTGGTGAGGTCGCCGAGCAGCAGTCCGATGGTCATGGAGTTCTGGCCGGGGCGCAGGGAGCGCGCGATCTCGTTGCGCTGGTAGCCGATGGCGGTGATCGCCGCGTTCACGCGCTCGGCCGTCTCCTCGCGGACCGTGCCGATGCCGTTCACGACGCGGGAGACGGTGACGACGGCGACTCCGGCCCGCTCCGCGACGTCGCGCATCGTGGGCCTGGTGTTCTGGCGGTGCGGGGGACGACTGCTCACGTGAGTTGAAGACCAACCTTCCATCGCGTACCGGGGGCCGGGACCGCCCTCAGGATACGTATCGGGTCCCGGCCCGCCGCTCGGCCCGGGACGCTAACTGTTGTTCTTGATCACATCGTTGATCTTGTCGGTCATCGTCTGGAGGTCGGACAGCGGCTTCTTGCCGTTGAGGATGTCCGGCCAGTAGGCGGTGATCAAGTCATTTGACTGGCTGGCCCACTGGGTGGTGAAGCGCACGCCGATGGTGGTCGGCGTGTTCAGTCCCGCCTTGACGGTGGCCGCGACGGTCGTCTGGCCGGCCTTGTCGAGAGCGCCGAAGTAGGCGCTCTGGGACGAGAGATAGGCCGGGGCGGCGACCGGGGAGTCGGGCAGCACCTTGGTCCACACCGTGGAGTCGAGGTACTTGAGGACCTTGAAGGTGGCGTCGGCGTTCTGGGTGTACGACGGGGTGCAGATGCCCACGGCGTCGTACAGGGTGGCGGGCTTGGTCACCTGGGGCAGCGGCGCGAAGCCGTACTTGATCTTCGGCTTGTCGGTGAGGAAGCCGGCGGCCAGCCACTGGCCGCTCCACAGCATCGGGATCTGTCCGGCGGCGAACAGCCCCTGCTGGTTGCTGATGTCGTAGCCGGGAGGTGCGATGGCCCCGCTCTTGATGCCGGCCACGACCTTGCCGACGCCCTCGGTGTACGTCGAGTCGATGGTCGTCTTGGTGGGCTGGTGCACGTTGTCCGCGAAGGGCTTCCCGCCCGCGGACAGGGCGTACGTGCTGAGCGAGAAGGGGCCGTCCGTGGAGGTCAACGCGTCGGCGACCAGGCCGTACTTGGCGCCCTTGGCGTGCAGTTTCGCGGCGGCGTCGAACATCTGGTCCCAGGTCCAGCCGGCGGCGGGCACGGTGATGCCGGCGGCCTTGAAGGCGTCGATGTCGTACCAGATGCCGTAGGTGTTCAGCAGGGAGGGGACGCCGCCTATCTTGCCGTCGGCGGTCTTCCAGTTCTTCATCGTGGACGAGACGAAACTGCTCGCGCCGAAGTCACTGGAGTCGGAGAGCCTGGAGGCCCAGTCGGTGAGGAGGCCCTGGCTGGTGTACTGCTGCTCGGTGTCGTTGCCGCACCAGAACAGGTCGGGGAGCTTCTTGGCCTGGGTCAGGGCGGCGAGCTTGTCGCTGTAGTTGCCGTTGGGGGTGTCGACGCGCCTGACCGTGATGTTCGGGTCGTGGAAGCCGGTCAGGGCCTGGTCGATGGCCTTGTTGGTGGCGGCGGACTCCCAGGTCATGAGGGTGACCGTGACCTTGCCGTCCGACTGCTTCCCGGACGAGCCGCCGCAGGCCGCCGTCGCGAGCAGTCCCCCCGCCGACAGCAACACTGCGGCGCAACGGATCCATCGTTTCATCGTGGCCTCCTGATACCTGGCTGGCATACGGCTCGTAGGTGGGTCGGAACGGGGTGTGGATCAGCGCTGGTTGACGGTGCCCAGGGCGCTCAGACCTTGGATGAAGTAGCGCTGGGCGACGAAGAACACGATCAGCGGCGGGAGCATGTAGAGCAGGTTGGTGGCCATGTAGAGGTTCCAGTCCGGGGTCTGGCCGGCGAACTGGGTGACGAAGGAGGCCATGCCCACGCTCAGCGGCCACTTCTGGGACGAGTACAGGTAGATCAATGGGTTGAGGTAGTCGTTCCAGGACATCTGGAAGGCCAGGATTGACATCGTTATCCAGGCGGGCTTCGTGATCGGCAGCATCACGCTCACGAAGATCCGGACGTGTCCCGCGCCGTCGACCTTGGCCGCCTCGTCGATGGAGTGCGGGATCGACAGGAAGTACTGGCGGGCCAGGAAGATGAAGAGCGGGTTGCCGCCGAGGAAGGCCGGGACGATCAGCGGGAGCCAGGTGTCGTACCAGCCGATGTCCTTGAAGAGCTGGAACAGCGGGATGATGCCGACCACCGGCGGCAGCAGCATGCTGCCGACGAAGACGTAGAACCACACCTTCCGGCCGGGGAAGCGCAGCCGGGCCAGGGCGTAGCCGGCCATCATGGAGGTCATCACCCCGCCGATCACCGAAAGACCGGTGATGACAAGGGAGTTGAGCAGCAGGCGCGGGAAGTGGATGACCTTCGGGCCGTCGATGAAGTTCTTGAAGTGGAACTCGTGGGGCAGCAGTTTCGGCGGGACCTCGAAGACCGCCGAGGGACCTTTCAGCGCGACGGTGAGCATCCAGAGGATGGGCAGGATCATCACCGAGCTGATCAGCAGCGCGGTCGCGTACCAGGACGCCTTGCGTACGGCCCGGCCGCGCGGCTTGGCCGGGAGGGGTGTCTTCGGCGCCGTCGTCGGCGCCCTCGTGACGTCAGGAGACGTGGTCACTGTAGGTCCAAATCGACGAGAAGCGGGCGGTGGCGGCGATCACGACGACGATGACGAGGAAGAGCACCCACACCTGGGCGGAGGCGTAGCCGAACTGGGAGACCTGCCCGAGCCGGGGGAAGCCGTTGTCGTAGATCGACAGCATCAGGGTCCTGGTGCTGAACCCGGGGCCGCCCTGGTTGTCCGGCGAGAGGATCTTCGGCTGGTTGAACGCCTGGAGGGCCGTCACCATCTGGAGGACCACCTGCAGGATCATGATCGGGCTGATCAGCGGGAGGGTGATCCGGAAGAACACCGTGCGGGAGCCGGCGCCGTCGAGCCTGGCCGCCTCGTACAGCTCGGTGGGGACCGCCTGGAGTGCGGCGAGGAAGATGATCATCGTGGAGCCGACGCTCCACAGCATGACGATCACGATCGACGGCATCGCCGAGTCGTCCCCGGACAGCCACTCGCTGGTGGGCAGATGGAGCCAGTGCAACACCTGGTTGGCCAGGCCGACTTGGGGGTTGAAGACGAATTTCCAGAGCGTGATGGTGGCCACCACGGGCAGGACGACCGGCAGATAGCACAGGGTGCGCAGCAGGCCGACGCCCCGCATCCGCTGGTTGCAGAACACCGCCAGGGCCAGCCCGATGATCAGCGACAGCGGCACGTACAGGACGACGAGCAGCAGCGTGGCGCGCACCGAGGGCCAGAAGGACGGGTCGGTGGTGAACATCCGGCGGAAGTTGTCGAGGCCGACGAACTTCGGGTCCGTCAGGCCGTTGTAGGTCGTCAGCGCGAAATAGGCGGACCGGAACAGCGGGTAGACGACGAACGCCGTGAAGCCGATGAGCGCCGGTGCCAGGAACACATACGCGGCCAGGGTGTCCGAGGACCTCTTCGGTGGTCGTCGCCAGGGACCTCCGAGACGGCCCGGACTCCCCCGGCCGGGCGGCCGGTCCACGGGCGGTACGGCGGTTCGCGTCTCTTGGTGCGGAGCGGCTGTCACACGCGCTCACCTTCTTCCTCCGAGGAGTTGACGATCACTCGGACCGGGCCGACCCGACCGTCTGGTGGTCGCCGACTCCTTCAAGGTAACGTTTCCATTCCCTGGCGATCACACCGTGGCGCACGCCACATGAGGGAGTCAAGAGGCGCGATGGTAACGTTTCCCGGATCAACATCCGGAACAGTGTGGGCAGTTCCGGAGTCGCTGAGCACGCTCGGCCGACGGCTGGCGGGCGAGTTGCGGGGTGGTCCGGCGGGGGACATCGTCGAGCGGTGCCTGGCCAACACGTGGGCCACGTCGATGAGTTGGGGGCGTTCACCGGAAGGCCCGGCGAGCGGGTTGCCGGCCGGCGTCTCGGGCGGCTCGACGGACGTACCGTCGGAGGTCTTCGTGAAGACCGGCGACATCCCGGCGATGTGGCTGCGGGACAGCACGGCGCAGGTCCGCCCCTACCTCGCCGTCGCCACGGACCCGGAGGTCGGCGACGTCCTGGCCGCCGTCTCACGCCGTCAGATCCGCTGTGTCCTGCTGGACCCGTACGCCAACGCCTTCAACGACGGCCCCACCGGCGCGCACGGCGAACCGGCCGACCGTCCCGCGCCGGGTGACTGGGTGTGGGAGCGCAAGTACGAACTCGACTCCCTGTGCGCGCCGTTGCAGCTCGCCTACGCGATCCGGCGGGCCACCGGCCGCGAGGACCATCTCGACGAGGCGTTCCATCGAGCCGCCCGGCTGATCGTGCGGCTGTGGCGGGCGGAGCAGTCCCACGCGGACTCGCCCTACCGCTTCGTCCGCCCGTCCGGCCCGTTCGCCGGAGACACGCTCCCTCTCAACGGCCGCGGTGGGCAGGTCGGTTGGACCGGCATGACCTGGTCGGGCTTCCGGCCGAGCGACGACCCTTGTGCCTACGGCTATCTGGTGCCGGCCAACGCGCTGGCGTCGGCGAGCCTGCACGGGCTGGCCGAGCTGGCGGCTGCGGTGTTGGACGACACCGAACTCGCCCATGAGGCCTGGCGGTTGGCGGACGAGATCGACGCCGGGATCCTGGCACATGCGGTGGTCCCGGTGGACGGCACCGGGATCCTCGCCTACGAGGTCGACGGCCTCGGCGCCGCGCTGCTCTGCGACGACGCCAACCTCCCGAGCCTGCTGAGCCTCCCGCTGAGCGGTTGGTGCACGCCGGAGGACCCGCTGTACCGGGCTACTCGCCACTTCGCGCTCTCCGAGGCGAACCCCTGCTATTTCAGCGGGAGTTACGCCTCCGGGATCGGCAGCACGCACACACCCGACCGCCACGTCTGGCCGCTGGCGATCGCCACCGCCGGCCTCACGGGCGACACGGACGAGGCCGCGCGAGCACTGGAGACCCTGGCCGCCACGACCGCCGGTACCGGCCTGATGCACGAGAGTTTCCATGTCGACGCGCCGGGCCGGTTCACGCGGGACTGGTTCGGCTGGGCAAATGCGATGTTCTGCGAGCTCGCCCTGGAGGTGTGCGGGGACGGGGTGCGGCAACTGTTTCCGGTGCATCCGCGGGCGTTGCCCGGCGGGTCGGGGACGGGGGGCGGGCCGGCGTGACGCTGCGTCATCGACCGAGGCAGGTGGTTGGGAGTCGACAGTGCCCGTATGAACGAACACGCTTCGGGAGGCGAACTCCCTGTGCCACGTGGGCTGTTCTGGACTCGACTGCGCGCCGGGCGCCGAGACGAGCGGTGACGACACGTCCGGGCGGGGTTGGGAGCGGACCCGGCGGATGGGTGTGAACACGCTCGCCTTCCGACTGGCCCAGCACAACAGGCTGTTCACCGTGGACGCGGACTGTGTGCCCTGCGCACCGCAGACGGACTGGAACCTCAACCGGCAGTTCCTGGACCTGGTCGCACGCTCGGGTACGGCCCTGTTCGTGTCGGTGGATCCCGCCGCCCGCACGGACCATACGGACGCCGATCTCGCGGCGGCCGTCGGGCTCGCGCTGGACGGCGGGACACCCGGTGGTGTCGAGCAGCTCGACTGGCTCGCCACCACCGCACCTCGTCGCTGGCGGGTCGGTGCCGAGACTCTCGTCTACGACTGGGCCGAACCCTGGGGAGCGACGCCTCTGGCTGTCTGACCTCAGGGGGCGATGGTCAGGCTGCCGTAGTCCGAGAGGTTGGTGAGGTTGACCTGGCTCAGGGTGGTCGCGGCGCTCGTGCTGCCGGGCATCACGATGTGGCTCAGAGCGACGCCCGAAATCGGCGCGCCGGGAAGGCCGTTGACGCGTGCGGCGGTCGTACCGGCGTTGCGGACCCGGACGTTGGAGATCGTGACGCCGGTGACCGGGCCGATGCCCGCCGTGCTGCCGGTCATCATCGCGAGCCAGGTGCGGTTGCCGTCGTTGCTGAAGCTGAGCCGTTCGATGTCGATGTCGTCGAACTTGAGGTTCGTCGCGCTCGCCGTGCCGTACTTGTGGTGGACGCCGATGCCGACCGCCGCGTCGTAGACGACCACGTGCTGGAAGGTGACCTTGTTCTGCGACTCGTAGACGCCCTGGCCGACCTTGACGCCGTAGCAATAGGTCCAGGAGACAAGGTCGTTGAAGGTGACGTTGTCCAGCGGGCGGGCGGTGCCGGGGACCGACTTGTAGATGTCGGCGACGTCGGGCCAGGTCTTGGTGCTGAACGGGTCGTCGAGACCGATGCCGATCGCGTGGTCGACGGTGACGTTCGTGGACTCCATGACGTCGATGCCGTCGTTCTCGCCCATGTCGAACCTGTTGAACAGCTTGATGTTCCGGAAGGTCAGGTCCGAGGACCGCACCGGGATGACCGCCCAACTGCTGGACTCCCGGAAGGTGATGCCGTCGACCGTGAAGCCGCTCGTGTAGATCGGGGCGAGGAGGTTCACGCCGAGGTTGGAGGGCGCGAGCGCGGCCTGGCCGTTGCCGTCGATGATGCCGCGGCCGTAGATCTTGATGTTCGTCGAGGAGTACCGGGTGGAGATGAACCAGGTGAGGTCACGGCCCTGCGAGGTCTTGTGTCCGGTCACCACATAGTGGCTGGCCTCACCTGTGTAGCGGAGGACCGCGCCGGGGGCGAGGTAGAACGCGAGGTTGCTGCGCAGGTAGAGGTTGCCGAGGGTGTAGGCGCCGGCCGGGACGTACACGATGCCCTGGGTGCCGTGCGCGGAGCCGTACGCGGCGGCGTCGTTGAGGGCGTTCTGGAAGGCGGTCGTGGTGTAGGCACCGGTGTTCGGCTGGGCCGAGTAGGGCGCGCTCTGTACGTTGAACACGCCGGTGCCGCCGGTCGCGGGGTGGTCGGTCTCGGCCGGATCGGCGGCGATGACCAGGTTGGGGCGGCCGTCGAGCTTGACGATCAGGTACTCGTCGTTCTGGACGGTGAAGGTGAGGGTCGGGCCGCTGACGGTTCCCGTGATCCCCAGCTTCTGCGGGCTGATGCTGTACGCGCCGATGGCCGTGTTGTTGAGCTTGGTGACCGAGAGGGTGGCGGTGCCGGTGCCGAGGGCGAGCTGAGCGATGTCGTAGCCCGTGTACTTGGTGACGGGTACGGACGTTCCGTTGACGGTCAACTTGTAGTCGGTGGAGGCCGGGTAGACGGACGGGACCGGGTATGCCGTCACGGTGCCCGTCGCGGCCCGGGCGGGGTGCGGTGTTCCCAGAAGTGCCGCCATGCCGAGCAGAAGTGCCGTGAGCCCAAGGGCCAGACAGCGCCGGAGGGGACTCCCGGCTCCGGCGATCGGCGTCCGTGGTGAGCTCATCCGGGTGTCCTCTCGTTGGAAACGTTGCCATAAACATGACAACACAATGGTCTGGACCACGCCACCCCCAGGCTTCTGGCCGCCGCTTTGCCGATCCGTTGTCACCTCAGGACGAACCTCCGTCGCCCAGGACTCAACTCCCGCAAACAGAACGGCGATCCCTCGGTGCGCTCCCGGATCGCTGCCATATTCGAGAACCACTTCGGAGGTGGCTGTGACGCTAGAGGCGACAACATCCCTGACGTCAGTGACAGATACGGCGGACCGGACCGCCGCGCGCATCGCCGACCTGGCACACCGTCGGACGCGGGCGCTGGCCACGGCCGCGCCGAGAAGACTCGGCGCTCTCGGTGCGCGGGAGCGGATCGAACGGCTGCTGGACGCGGGCTCGTTCGCGGAGACCGGCGGGTTCGTGCGGGCCCGGGCCGTCGGGGACGGGGCTCAACGCCCTTACGGCGACGGGGTGGTGACCGGATTCGGCACGGTGGACGGGCGGCCGGTCTGTGTCTTCGCGCAGGACTCCACGGTCTTCGGCGGCAGCATGGGCGAGGCCTTCGGCGAGAAGACCGTGGCCCTCATGGAGCTCGCCCTGAAGACCGGCTGCCCGGTCGTCGGCCTCAACGACTCCGGCGGCGCCCGCATCCAGGAGGGCGTCAACTCCCTCGCTCTCTACGCCGAGTTGGTGCGCCGCAATGTGAAGGCGTCCGGGGTGATCCCGCAGATCTCCGTCGTCCTGGGCCCGTGCGCGGGCGGCGCCGCCTACTCCCCCGCCATCACCGACTTCACCGTGATGGTGGACGGCGCGTCGCACATGTTCGTCACCGGCCCCGACGTCATCGAGGCGGTCACCGGTGAACGCACCACCGCCGAGGAGCTGGGCGGCGCCCGCACCAGCAACTCCGTCAACGGCAACGCCCACTTCCTGGCGGCCGACGAGGAGGACGCGCTCGACACCGTACGCGAGCTGCTGTCGTACCTGCCCGCCAACAACCTGGAGCGGCCACCGGAGTTCGCGCCCGGTTCCGTCGCCGACGGCGCCCCGCTGGACACGGTCGTGCCCGACCGGCTCGGGCAGGTCTACGACATGCGGGACATCCTGCACGCGGTCGTCGACGACGGTGAACTCCTGCATGTGCAGGAGCTGTTCGCGCCGAACATCATCTGTGCGCTGGCCCGCGTGGAGGGGGCGAGTGTCGGGGTCGTCGCCAATCAGCCGCTGCACTCGGCCGGTGTCCTCGACATCGACGCCTCCGAGAAGGCCGCGCGGTTCGTGCGGTTCTGCGACGCGTTCGGCATCCCGCTGCTGACCTTCGCCGACGTCCCCGGCTATCTCTCCGGCGTGCGCCAGGAGCGGGGCGGGATCATCCGGCGCGGTGCCAAACTCCTCTACGCGTACGCCGAGGCGACCGTCCCGAAGGTCACCGTGGTGGTGCGCAAGGCGTACGGCGGCGGGTACGCGGTGATGGGCTCCAAGCACCTCGGCGCCGACCTCAACCTCGCCTGGCCCACGGCCCGTATCGCCGTCATGGGCGCGGAGGGTGCCGTGGGCCTGCTGCACCGGCGCGAACTCGCCGCCGCGGCCGAACCCGAGACGCTGCGGGCCGACCTGGTCGCCACGTACGAGTCCACGCACGGGACGCCGTACCTCGCCGCCGAGCGCGGGTACGTCGACGACGTGATCGCCCCGCGCGACACCCGCGCGCACGTCGGCCGTGCCCTGCGCGCGCTGCGCGGCAAGCGTGCCCCGATGCCGGAGCGGCGGCACGGCAACATCCCGCTCTGACCGCCCTGTTCGGCCCTCTCGCCCTGTTCGCCCTCGTCGGCCGACGCCGCGATGAACCGCGAAGTACCGCACTGTTCCGCGATGTGAGGAGCCACGCCCGATGGACACCCGCCGTCCCCCGCTCGCGCCCGCGTACCGGACTCTGCCCGAGTACGTGCGGCACTGGGCCGAACTCACCCCGGACCGCCGGGCGTTCACGTTCGTCGACCATCCCGCCCCCGACTCCCGCGGTGTGCACCGCACTTTGACCTGGCAGCGGCTGGATCTGCGCGTGCGGGCACTGGCCGCCCGGATCGCCGAGCACGCCGAACCCGGCGCGCGGGTCGCCCTGTTGTGCCCGCAGGGGACGGACTACATCACCGGATTCCTCGCGGCCCTGACGGCCGGGACGGTGGCCGTGCCGCTGTATCCGCCCGGGCTGCCGGGGCAGGGCGACCGGCTCGTCGGGGTGTTGGGCGACGCGCGCCCCTCCGTCGTGGTGACCACCGAGCGGGTCCTCGCGGAGGTGACCGACTTCTGCGAGCGCGCCCATGTACCGGTCCTCGCGGCGGACCGGGTCCCGGACTTCGCCGCCCTCGACTGGCAGGCGCCCGCGCCGGATCCGGCCGCGACCGCCTACCTCCAGTACACCTCCGGCTCCACCCGCGCCCCGGCCGGCGTGGAGATCACCCACGCCAACGTCGTCGCCAACGCCCGCCAGGCGCTCGCCGCCTACGGTGCCGACACGCATCAGGTGACCTGCGTGGGCTGGCTGCCGCTCTACCACGACATGGGGCTGGTGCTGAGCGTCGCGGCCCCGGTCGTGCGCGGGCTGCTGTCGGTGCTCATGGATCCGACCGCGTTCCTCCACGAACCGGCGCGCTGGCTGAGGCTGTTGGCCGCGCATCCGCAGGCGCTGAGCGCCGCGCCCAACTTCGCCTACGACTACTGCGCCTCCGCCGTCACCGGGGCGCAGAAGGAGGGGCTGCGGCTGGACGGGGTCGCCGCGTTGCTCAACGGCAGCGAACCCGTCCGGCCCGGCACCGCCGACCGTTTCCACGCCGCGTTCGCCGCGCAGGGGCTCGCGGCGGACGTGCACTGTCCGTCGTACGGGCTCGCCGAGGCCACCGTCTTCGTCAGCGCCGCCCGGCCCGGCCGCCCGCTCGGCCGGTTCGCCCTCGACCGTGACGCCCTCACCGCCGGGAAGGCCCTGCCCGCGCGGCCCGACGACCCCCGCGCCGTACTGCTGGCGGGGTGCGGAACGCCGGTGGGGCAGCGCGTGCGCATCGTCGATCCGGTCGCCCGTGCCGTGCTGACCGAGGGCGAGGTCGGGGAGATCTGGGTGCAGGGTCCGAACGTGGGCCGCGGCTACTGGAACAACTCCGCGCAGACCGGGAGCGTCTTCGGCGCCACGCTCGGCGCGGACGCGCCGGGGAGTTGGCTGCGCACCGGCGACCTCGGGACCGTCCTGGAGGGGCAGTTGATCGTCACCGGCCGGCTCAAGGACCTCATCGTCGTCGACGGCCGCAACCACTATCCGCAGGACGTGGAGGCCACCGCCCAGGACGCGCATCACGCCGTACGACGCGACCGGCTCGCCGCGTTCGGGGTGCCGGGCGGCATGGGTGAGCGGGTGGTGGTCGTCGTCGAGCACGCGCGCACGACCAGCCTCGCCGACATCGACGTACCGGCCCTGACGCAGGCCGTGCGCGCGGCCGTCTCCGCCCGGCACGGGCTGCGGCTCGCCGACGTCGTCCTCGTGGCGCCGGGCACCGTGCCCCGCACCTCCAGCGGCAAGGTGTCGCGCGCCCTGACCCGCACCCGCTACCTGGAGGGCGCCTACGCGGCGGAGACCGCGGTATGACGGCCGCCGACGCGAGAACGCTGCTGCGCCGCCGCATCGCGCAACGGGTCGCCGAGTGGAACGGCACGCCGGTCGACGACGTCCCGACGGACCGACCGCTCGCCGACCTCGGCATGTCCTCACGCGACGCGGTCGTGCTGGCGGGCGAGTTGTCCTCGCTGACGGGACGTGAGCTGCCGGCGACCCTGCTGTGGGAGGCGCCGACCGTGGACGCGCTGGTGGAGCGGGTGTGCGGTACGACGATGACACGTGTCGCTCGGGAGACCCCGGCCCCGGTGACACCCGGCGAACCCGTCGCGGTCATCGGCGTCGGTTGCCGACTGCCGGGCGGGGTGCGCGGTCCGGCCGACTACTGGCGGCTGCTCATCGACGGCGTCGACGCGATCGGCCGCGTTCCCGAGGACAGATGGGGCGACTTCTCGGCGTTCCCGCCCCCCGAAGTGCCTGTGCACGGCGGGTACTTGGACGACATCGCCGGGTTCGACGCCGACTTCTTCCGCGTCACCCCGCGCGAGGCCGCGGTGATGGACCCGCAACAACGCATCCTCCTGGAGGTCGTCCGCGAGACCCTCGACCACGCCGCCGTGCCCGCCACCGCTCTGGCGGGCACGGCCACCGGCATCTACGTCGGTGTCTCGGCCCCGGAGTACGGACAGCTCACCGGCGCCGATGCCGCAGCCGTCGATCCGTGGGCCCCGGCGGGCGCGGCGCTCAGTGTGACGGCGGGCCGGCTGGCGTACGTGCTGGACACGCACGGGCCCAACATGGCGGTGGACACGGCCTGTTCGTCCTCGCTGGTCGCCGTGCACCAGGCCTGTGCCAGCCTCCGCAGCGGCGAGACCGACGCGGCGATCGCCGCCGGGGTCAACGTCCTGCTGTCCCCCGTCGTCGGCGTCGCCTTCCAACGGGCGGGCGCCCTCGCCCCGGACGGCCGCTGCAAGCCCTTCTCCGCGGCGGCGGACGGCATCGGTCGCGGTGAGGGCTGCGCGGCGGTGCTGTTGAAGCGGCTGTCCGACGCGGAACGGGACGGCGACCGTGTCCTCGCGGTCATCCGGGCCACCGTGGTCAACTCGGACGGCCGCTCGAACGGGCTGCTGGCCCCCAACCCCGCCGCTCAGCAAGCCCTGTTGACGAGCGCGTACACACGGGCCGGACTCACCCCGGCCCACGTCGACCACGTCGAGGCGCACGGGACCGGCACCCCGCTCGGCGACCCGATCGAGGCGGGCGCTCTCGGCGCGGTGCTGGGCGCGGGCCGTGACCCCGAACAGCCGTTGCTGCTCGGCTCGGTGAAGGGGAATCTCGGCCATTTGGAGTCCGCCGCGGGCATCACCGGCCTGGTGAAGACGGTCCTCGCCCTCCACCACGACCTCGTCCCGCCCTCGCTGCACGGCGGCACCCTCGACGACGGACGGCTGCGCCTGGTCACCGAGCCCGAACCCTGGCCCCGCTACGGCGGTACGGCCACCGCGGGCGTCTCGGGCTTCGGGTTCGGCGGCACCAACGCCCATGCCGTACTGGAGGAATGGCGGCCCGCGTTCCTCCCGGTCGACACGCCCGACGTCCTCCGGGTGGAAGAGCCCGCCGCCCGCCTGCACCTCCTCTCCGACGTCGACACCGAGCGGGTCCGCGACACCGCGTCCCGTCTCGCCGCGTGGCTCCGCACCCCCGAAGGGAGCGCCGCCCGCCCCGCCGACGTGGCGCGCACGCTCGCGGGACGGGCGGGGCGTGGGCCGGTACGTGCGGCGGCCGTCGCGGGTGGCGGGGGCGAACTGGCCGAGGTGCTGGACGCGTTGGGGCAGGGCGGCCAGGACGCTCGGGTGCTGACCGGCGACCGCGATCTCGTAGGGCGCGGTCCGGTATGGGTGTTCTCCGGGTACGGCAGCCAGTGGACCGGCATGGGGCGCCAACTGCTCCTGGAGGAACCGGTGTTCGCCGCCGCCGTGGAGAAGCTCGACGCACAGGTGGCCGACGTGTTCGGCTTCTCGCTCCAGGAGCACCTGGCCTCCGCCGGGGATCTCGACTCGCTGGATGCCGCCCAACCTGTCCTGTTCGGCGTCCAGTTGGCGCTCGCCGAGCTGTGGCGGTCGTACGGCGTCGAACCGGTCGCCGTGATCGGCCACTCCCTGGGCGAGGTGGCCGCCGCCGTCTGCGCGGGCGCGCTGGACGTGGCGGACGCGGCCCGGATCGTCGCCGTACGGGCTCGGCTGCTCGGGCGGTTGCAGGGCGGCGCGATGGCCGTGGTCGACCTCGCGGACGGCGAACTGCCCACCCTGGAGCGGGACTTCCCGGGGGTTCACGTCGCCGTGCACTCCTCGCCCCGGCAGAAGGTCGTCACCGGGGACGAGATGGCCGTGGCCCGGCTGGTGCGCGGGCTGGAGGAGCGAGGGCGAGCCGCCCGGGTGATGCGGGTCGTCGGTGCCGGGCACTCACCGCAGGTGGATCCGCTGTTGCCGGAACTGGCCGAGGCCCTCGCGGACGTCCGGGGCCGGTCCCCGCGCATCCCCGTCTACTCGACCGTCCTCGACGAGCCGCGCGGCGCCTGCGAGTTCGACGCCGAGCACTGGGCCGCGAACCTGCGTCGGCCGGTGCGCCTGGACCGGGCTCTCGCCGCCGCGGCGGCCGACGGCCACAGCGCCTTCGTCGAGATCTCGCCGCATCCGGTCCTCGCCCGGGCCGCCGCCGACAACGTGCCCGGCGCTCTCACCGTCGGCTCGCTGCGCCGCGACGCGGCCGGATCCGCCGCGTTCCTCGCGCAGTTGGGCGCCTTGTACGCGGCGGGACTGGACCTGCCGCTGCCGTCCGGCCGCGTCATCGACCTCCCGGCACCGCGCTGGCGGCACGTCCGGTACTGGTGGACCGACGGCCGAACCCCTGTCGCGGCGCACGCCGCTCACCGCTGGGCAGAGCCGTCCCCAGCACCGTTCCCGGAGGACTCGCCGGCCGCTCGCGTCAGCCACCACATCGCCACCGTCACCGGCCATCCGGCGGCCCGGATCACCCCCGCCACGGCACTGACCGACCTCGGCCTGGACTCCCTCATGGCCGTCCGCATCCGTACCGCACTGGAACGCGACTTCGGCGTCGAGCTGCACCTGCGCGACCTCTTCGACGCCACCACGGTCGCCGAACTGGCCGACCGCGTGAGCCAGTTGACCGACTCGACGCACCCCCCGCTCTTCCTCTTCCACGCCGCCGGCGGAACCACCGACGTCTACCGCGCACTCGGCCAACTCCTGGGCGCCGACCGGCCGGTGCACGGACTGGACCGAATCGAGGACGCCCGTACCGTGTCCGAGAAGGCCCGCCGCTACGCCGAGGAGATCATCGCCGTCCGTCCCGACGGGCCGTATCTGTTGGGCGGTTGGTCCTTCGGCGGGTTCGTCGCGCAGGAGACGGCACGTCAACTCACCGCGTCCGGGCGGGATGTCGGACTCGTCGTGCTCATCGATGCGGTACGCCCCCTCCCCCGGCCGGACCGCGTGCGCACCCATCTCACGGGTTTCGCCCGGCACATCGCCGACACCTACGGGGTCCGACTCGCCCTGCCCTACGACGAGCTCGTGGCGATGGACGACGACCACGAGCGCATCGACCTCGTGCTGCGCACCCTGCGCGAGGCCGTGACGGTGCCGCCGGCCGCGTTGGAGCATCAGCGCGCCTCGTACCTGGACCTGCGGATCGGTGAGGCGCACCGGCCGGGACGGTACGAGGGCCGGGTGGTCCTGTACCGGGCCACCGAACCGGCTCCGCACACCGTGCGCGACCCGGCGTACGAACGGGACGACGACGCGCTCGGCTGGGACGAGGTGTGCCCGCGGCTGACGGTCGTACCGGTGGCGGGGCATCACCTGTCGCTGCTCGACCCGCCGTACGTCGACGAGATCGCCGCCCATCTGCGGCGGGTGCTCGCCTCGCCGGGCGGACCCGCCGAATCGGACTGAGGAGCCGCCATGCCCTGCCACCGCCCTGCCGGAACGTCCCCGAACGCCGACCGGCCGCACCCTTCTCCCACCGGCCCGTCCCGCCGTACCGTCGCCCGGGCCACGGCGGCCACGGGACTGGCCGCGCTGTTCGGCGCCACGGTCTCCGTGGGCCGGGCGCGGGCCGCGACCCAGGTCTCGGCGCGCACCTTCGACGTGTCCGTGGCCTCCCCCGCGCTGGGGCGCAGCGCACCGGTGCGGCTCATCCTGCCGTCGGACTTCGCCGCGCAACCCGCTCGGACGTATCCCGTGCTGTATCTGCTGCACGGGGCGCACGACGACTACACGTCCTGGACGCGGGAGACGGACATCGAGGCGTTCACCGAGGGCCGCGACCTGATCGTGGCGATGCCGGACGCGGGTCCCACCGGCATTCCGAGTGCCTGGCGCGGCGGCCCGGACTACGAGACCTTCCAACTCCAGGAGATTCCGGCGCTGTTGGCCCGCGACTACCGGGCGTCCGGGGTGCGGGCCGTCGCCGGGGTGTCCACCGGGGGTTACGGCGCGATGGCGCACGCGGCCCGCCATCCGGGCGCGTTCACCGCCGCCGCGTCCTACAGCGGCATCCTCGACACCACGGCGCCCGGGGTGCCCTCGCTGGTGGACGCGATCGTGGCCCGCGAGAGCTTGTCGCCGCTCTCCCTGTGGGGCAATCCCCTGCTGGACGCGCCGACTTGGCGCGGCTTCAATCCGCGCGCCCAGGCCGGCGGGCTGCGCGGGACGCCCTTGTACGTGTCCAACGGCAGTGGTGTGGTGGGAGGTTCGGGCGACTGGCTGCCGGAGGCGCTGGAGAGTCTGCTGTGGCCCTCCGCGCACAGTTTCACCGGCGTTCTCGCGCTGCTCGGCATTCCGGTCACCACGCACTTCTACTCGGGTGGTGGACACAGTTGGGCTTACTGGAAAGGGGAGTTCACGGCCTCGTGGCCGATGCTCGCCGGTGCGCTGGGGCTGCCGGAGTGATGTCGGTGCAGCCGGGGCACGGAACGGAGCGCAGGGGACGTCCGTCCAACACGGGACGTCCCCCTCGTCCCACGGGCAACGGTCCGTGGGCGAGCCGCCTCCGGGGGAAAGGAGTGTCCGTCGTGGCTGTCCCCACCCCGCGCGGAGTACCCACCGAGCCCGGAACGGCGCTGGTTCCCCCCGACCTGGCCGAGCTGCTGCGCGCCCAACTCGCCGCCGTCTCCAGCGAGGTGGAGGAGGTGGTGCGCAGCCAGGTGCCCGAGTACGCGCGGCCGGCCGACGGGACCTACCGCGAAAACCTCAGGTCCGGGGTGGTGCAGGCGCTCACGCTGTTCGTCGACCACATCGCGGACCCGCACGGCCAGAACGCCGCGATGGCGGCGGCGTACTACGAGGAACTCGGGCGCGGCGAGGCCCTGGAGGGCCGCAGCCTGGAGGCGCTCCAGTCGGCGATCCGCGTGGGCGGGATGCACGCCTGGCGGCTGATGGGCCGTACGGCGGAGGAACTCGGCCTGGATTCGGCGGTGGTGGCCGCGCTGGGCGAGCTGGCGTTCCGGACCGTGCACGAGGTCGCGGAGGCGGCCGCCGCCGGGTACGCGCAGGCGCAGTCCCGCAGCGCGGGCGAGGTGGAGCGGCGGCGCCGAAGACTGCTCGAACTGCTGCTGGGCGAGGGGCCGTTGGCGCCGGAGGCGCTGCAGGACCTGGCGCACGGCGCGCGCTGGCGGGTGCCGTCGCGGGTTGCCGTGATCGCGCTGGCGGGCCCCGCGGACCCACGTGCGGAGGACCGGCCGCCGGCGATGCCGGGCGCGCTGGCGGACATGGAGTCCCGGCCGCCGCGGGTGCTGGTGCCGGACCCGGAGGGCTACGGCCGGTTCGGCGGGCGGTCGTTCGTCCTCGGCCTGGGCGGCCGTCCGGCGGCGATCGGTCCTACGGTGCCGGTCGTCGAGGCCGCGCGGTCCTTGCACTGGGCGACGCGGGCGTTGGGGCTGATGGGCCGCGGGGTGCTGCCCCGGCAGGGCGTGGTGCTGTGCGCCGACCATCTCTCGACGCTGCTGCTGCACAGCGACGAACCGCTGCTGGCCCAACTGGAGTTACGGGCCCTCGCACCGCTGGACGCCGCTTCCGAGGGCCAACGCCCGCGGCTGGCCGAGACCTTGCTGGCCTGGCTGCTCAGCGGCAGCAACGTCCCCGATGTCGCCGCCCGGCTCCACATCCACCCGCAGACGGTCCGCTATCGCCTGCGCCA
The DNA here is from genome assembly GCF_036227225.1 of Streptomyces sp. NBC_01478. Classification (GTDB taxonomy): domain Bacteria; phylum Actinomycetota; class Actinomycetes; order Streptomycetales; family Streptomycetaceae; genus Streptomyces. Next base: position 1,885,990 of record NZ_CP109444.1, read on the forward strand.
ACTGGAGAAGCTCTTCGGCGCGTCCCTGCACGACCCGGGAACCCGCCTTGATCTGATCCTCGCGCTGCGTTCGGCGGAATTACGGGACGGTGAGCACGACTCACGACCCGACAAAAACAGAGACGGTTTCTGAATTCCCGTCCATAACACCGGTCACGGGAACGCGAATACCTTCGGGACAGTCCTTTCCACAGGCGCCGCAAGCGCCCCACCCTCAAAGGATTCCCATGCGTATTCGCTTATGCCTCGCCGCGCTCTCGCTGGCCGGCGGGGCCGGGCTCGCCACCCTCTCCGCACCCGCCGCGTCGGCCGCCACCTGTTCGGATCTCGATGTCGTGGCAGCCCGTGGCACCTTCGAGCCGGGCACACTCGGCCTGATCGTCGGCGACCCGGTGTTCTCCGCGCTCCAGCAGAAAATCACCGGAAAGACTCTCTCCAGCTATGCGGTGAACTATCCGGCCGACCTTTCCCTCACGTCCGCCGCGACGGGAAACCTCGATGTGGTGAATCACGTCAACGCGCAGGCGGCGGCCTGCCCGAATCAGCGTTTCATTCTCGTCGGCTATTCGCAGGGCGCGAACGTCGTCGACAACTCCCTCGGAATCAGCAGCGACGGCGCGGTGGTCGGCAGCCCGATCGTGGCGACCATCCCCGCGGCGGTCGAGCCGAAGGTCGCCGCGGTGCTGCTGTTCGGCAACCCGATCCGGGCCCTCGGCAAGAGCGTCACCGGCACCTACCAGAGCCGCACCATCGACTTCTGTGCCAACGGTGACCCCATCTGCCAGAACGGCGGAACCGACGTCCTCGCCCACCTCGGCTACACCTCCGACGCGGGCGCGGCGGCGACGTTCGCCGCGGGCAGGATCTGAGCCGTAGCAACGCGGCAGGGCGCGAACAAGACGGTAGGGCCCGGGAGTTGACCCTCCCGGGCCCTACTGGTGCGCGGGGAGGGCTACTTGGGCGACAGGGCGAACGCGGCGAGGCTGCTGGAGACGATCTCGGGCCGGCCGTTGTTCTGGACGGGCGCCGCCGTCAGGACGTCCAGGTGCTGGTAGCCGGGGGCGATCACGGGGTGCAGGTCGGCCGGGATGTGGCCGGCCAGCAGTCCGTCGCCCGCGAGCACGGTGAGCGTCGGGTTGGCGGTCAACCCGCCCGGGTGCACGAGGAGTTGCTTCACCTGGGGCGAGGTGGCCAGCTCGATGTCGGTGACCAGCTTCGTCGGGAAGTACTGCTCGGTGAAGTCCAGCGGCTGCTCCCCCATGCTGCGGGCCAGTTCGTGGATGTCGGTGACTTCCTTGGACGCGCCGGTGAAGGGAGTCCCGTCCGCGGACCGGTAGCCGGGGTCGTCGGCGGCGCCGACCCGGTCGTAGTTCCGCCAGGTGTAGAGCGGGCCGTGCGGCTGGGCCGGGATGGCCTTGTACTCGACGCCGAAGAGCTGCGACTGGTCCGAACTCCCGTTGGCGGCGGGGAAGTTCTTGTCGGTGAGCGGGCCGCCGTCGAAGAGGCCGACGCTGCTCTGCAGGAACGCGAGGGGGACGGAGTTGTCGTCCATGAGCGAGCCGAGGACGGCGTCGTTGGTGAGCCGGAAGTCCTTCACCGCGGGTGAGCCGGTGAGGAAGGTGGCGGTGTCCTTGGAGAACAGGAAGCGGTTCGTGGCCTCGATGTTGACGTTGGAGGGGAGATAGGCGGGCAGGTCCGCCTCGCCGTCGGGGGCGCGGACGGCGCCGAGTCCCGCGATCGCGAGCAGGGTCATGGTCTCGGGGTTGAGCAGCACGGGCGCGGACAGCGAGCGCGAGAGGAGCCCGCTGTCGAGCCCGGCCTGTACGACGCCGTAACCGAGCCCGATGTCAGGCAGGTTGGTGTCGTCGGGGATGCTGCCGCTCAGGTCCGCGAGCGAGGTGGAGATGGTCGTGTCGAGGGCGAAGTAGCCGGCGCACTGGTTCTGTCCGGCGTCCGCCGTGGTGGCGGGGTTGCCGTCGAAGTCGGCCGCCGCGAAGTACCCGGTGATCACGCCGCCGAGCGAGTGTCCGCCGCACAGCACCTTGCGCTTGCGCAGCCCCTGGTCGGGCAACTCGGCGACGAGCAGGTCGTATTCGTCGCGCACGGTCTGTTCGATGCCGAGCTTCGCCATCCAGCCGAGCTGGTCGTTGCCGACGTACCCGGCGAAGGTCCGGCCGCCGACGGCCTTGCCCCGGTAGTAGTAGTCGACGGCCGTGTGCTGGTCGCCGGAGGCGACACCGGTGGGATCCTCAAGGCAGTTGGAGCGCCGGTCCAGGGCCCAGAACTCGATGTGCCGTCCCTGCGCGGCGGCTTGGGCGACCGTGTCGCGGGCGACGCTGTCGAACGCGCCGGCCCCCTCCAGGATGCCGGGCTGGGCCACGAGGATCCGGTCGGCGTCGGCCGACGCGCTCGGCCCGTCGGCGGCGCGGTAGCGCAGATACGACAGCCAGTCGCACGCCCCCGGACGGGCGCCGAACGACTGCGGTAACGGCACTTTCACCCGCACCACCGACTCGGCCACACCGTCGGCGGGATGTGTCGACGCGACCGGGGTCTCGGTGCGCGCGCTCTCGCCCTGTGCCTGCGGGGCGGCCACGGTGAGCGCGCCCGCGGTCAACAGCGCCGCGAGCGCGGCACCGCGCCATGTACGTCCGGTCCTCGTGGCTCCGCGCCACGAACTTCCTTTGCTGCGACTCGTGTTCATGGCCGGACCGTAGGACGGCCGGGACCCCGGGTTCAGCCGGTGCTCACAAGAACGCAGCGCCCGGCGAGCCCCTTGTCACCGGCCCGCAGAGAACGGGCCGGTGAGATCAGGCGTCCTTGATCGTCACGGTGACGGGCGTGCCGGTCTCGACCGTACGGCTGACCGTGCACAGCCGGTCGTGGGAGACGGTGACGGCGCGGGGCAGGATCGCGCGGGCCCGGTCCCCGGCCTCCCCCTCCGGGAAGGTCACGGCGAAGGTGACCGCCAGGTCGGTCATCCGATTGCCCAGATCGTCGCTGACCTTGTTGCCGGTCACGGTGACGGTGAACCCGTCCGGTTCCGCGTGCCGAGTGGTCGCCACATCCACGTCGGCCGCGGTACAGCCCCCGATCGCGGCGAGCAGCAGCTCGACCGGGGTGAACTCGGTGGCGCCGCCGGCGGCGGTACCGAAGTCGATCGTGCCGCCGCGGGCGTTGGCCGCGGTGAAGCGGCCGGGGGCGGTGCGGTCGACGGTGACTTGGCGCAGGGGGTTGTCGGTCATGGTGGGGATCTTTCCAGAGAGCGCCACCGGATCGCGCTGTCGGCCGGTGCGGGCAGGGCGTGTCCGCGCTGCCCGCACCGAACCCGTCAGGACACCTGCGAAGCGTCGACCAAGACAACCCGGTGGTTGTACTGAATGGTGTAGTACTTGGCCGCCCCCGTGACATACCTGTCGCCCGAGACGAAGAAGTCGTCGGCGCTGACCGGTGGTTGGGTGGCGACGTAGGCCTGGCCCGCCGGGAAGGCGTAGACGGTCAGGGGTTTCTGTGTGGACGGGGACAGGCCCGAGGGGTACTCCGACGCCTGCGGGTAGCCGGAGCCGTAGAGGGTCGCGGGCTGGTCGCCGGAGTGGAGGACCGTGGCGTCCGGCGCGGGACAGGTGTTGACGCCGTGGGGGTTGTAGAACCACACCTTCGCGCCGCTGAACCAGATGGCCGTCCAGTCGCCGTCGACGTCGGCCACCACGAACTGCTGGCCCGCCTGGACGGTGCTGCCCCAGTCGTGGATCGAGTCGGTGCCCGCGCTCGCGCCGGGGTGGACGGCCGGGTCGGCGAACAGGGGCGCGTCGGCGCTCGGGGCGGTGCGCACGGGAAGGAAGTTGGCGGGCTCGGTGCTGTCGGTGCACGCGGTGGTGGCGCCGGTGGGGTCGTCGGCCGGGCAGATCTGGACGGTCTGCTCGTTGGTCGCGAACCTCGGGCTGACGGTGATCGCCGAGCCCACCGTCGGGACGTGGCGCGCGGCGCTCTGCGCGCTCGGTCCCTCCGCCGGGGCGACCATGTCCATGAACGCGGTCCAGTCCCAGTACGGACCGGGGTCCCAGTGCATGCCCGGCACGTAACTGTCCTGTGGGCCGGGCACGTTGTCGTGGCCGATGATGTGTTCGCGGTCGAGCGGGATGTCGTACTTCGCGGCGAGGTACGTCACCAGATCGGCCGTCGCCTGATACTGCGCCTGCGAGTACCAGGTGGCGCCGTGCGCGGCGTGGCCCTCGTGCTCGATGCCGATCGAGTGCATGTTGAACCAGTAGTTGCCGGCGTGGAACGCGATGTCCTTGGTGTGGGTCATCTGCGTGACGGCCGCGTCCGAGGCCCGCATGACGTAGTGCGCCGAGTCACCGGACCCCACCGTCTGGAAGGTCTTGATCGCGGCGTCGTAGGACGACTCGGTGTCGTGCAGGACGATGTACTTGATCTGCACTCCGTCGTCCGGCCGGCCCGCCACCTGCCCGTTGGTGGCGGCCGCGGCGAGGAAGGTGCAGTCGACCGTGGGCGGGCACTCGGTGTCGGTGGCCGACACGGCTGCTTTCAGCTTCAGTTCGGACAACTGCCCCGTCTCGGGGTGGACCGATCGCTCCGCCGCGAGGTGGACGTGCTGTCCGTCGAGGGTGGTCCGTGCGGCGCCCGAGGACACGGTCCGGAAGACGCGGTCGGCGAAGAGCTGTGCGGCCTTCCGGTCCGACGACTGGCTGTACCTGGCCACCGCTCCGTACCAGTCGGCCGGGTCGGCGGAGCTCTTCCCCGTCAACTCCCGCTCGTACGAGGCGAGCAGGGCGGCACCGGCCCGGATGTTCTCGCGGTCGTCGGTGCGCAGTCGCGCCGCCTGGGTGCCGGTGAGTTCGGCCGCCGTGTCGAGGGTGTGCAGGGCCGGGGCCGAGGTCAGCGCGGTGAGGTCGCCGCGGCCGGCGGCACCCGCCGAACCTCCGGAGACCATCGTGGCGGTGACGTCCGTGAGGTTCATCGGGCCGTAGCCGCCCGAGGTGTTGTACTGCCCGTCGTGGTCGTCCCACCGCGACTCCTGGTACGACACCGCCAGCAGCACGGGCAGCGGTACGCCGAACTCCTCGGCCGCGTCGGTGAAGGCGGACTGCCGGTCGGCGGCAGGGGTCTGGGCGGCCTGTGCCGTGGACGGCAGAACGGCGAAACAGCCCGCGGCCACGGTGCCGCCGGCCAGGATCGCGGCCAGCGCCTTCCGGGGTGATCTTCTACGTGAGGATTGCTGCAAGGATCTTCCCCTGTGTCTGGTGCCCTGCGGCAGACGTGCGGCGCGACGCCTGCCGGAACCACTCTGCGGAAGCTTCCAGCATCGCCTACCGGACTTGGCAACTCCCTTACCTGACAGGCGAGTCGGCGCCTTACCTGGGCGTCAGCCGCGGGCGCGGCAGGGCGGGTCGAAGTCCGTCGCCGCGAAGTACCGTGCCCATTCGGCTCTGGTGATCCTCGGGTACGCGCTGTCGCAGACGCGGGCGGCGACCCGGTCGAGGCCGGTGTCCCACAGCCGGATCGTGAAGTCGTTGCCGCCGGTGGCCAGGGTGTCGCCCTGCGGGCCGAACGCCACGGCCGGTACCGGGTTCGCGTGGCCGGTGAGGACGGCGGGAGCAGTCGTGGTCGTATCGCGTACGTCCCACAGCAGGGCCTTGCCGTCGGCCGCGCCGGCGGCCAGTCGGCGGCCGTCCGGGGAGAAGGCCAGGGCGTAGAGCCAGGAGCCGGACGGCCGTAGCCGTGTCACCTTCGGCGGGCTGCCGAGGTCGCCGAGGTCGATCAGCCAGACTGCCCGGTCCGGCCGGTGGACCGCGGCCAGGCGCCGGTCGTCGGGGCTGAACACGCCGTCGGTCAGCGGCAACGACCGCAAGGGGGAAGGGAGTTCGCGCGGGCTGCGCGGATCGCCGATGTCCCAGAACCGCAGGGTGCCGACGTTGCCCGTGCTCGTCACCAGCGTGCGGCCGTCGGGCCGGAACGACGCCATCGTGACATCGGGTCCGCCCTCGGCGATCCGGCTCAGCGGCCGGGGACGCCCGGGGTCGGAGAGGTCCCACAGTCCGGCTCCGTGCTGCGCCCATACGACGAGCAGCCGACCGCCGGGGGCGAACCCGGCCCCGGCGACCTCGCCGGCGTCGCAGGGAAGGACCGACCTGAGCCGTGGTCTTCGTGGGTCGGTCACGTCCCAGACGCGGACGGTGGTGTCCTCGCTCGCGGTGACGAGGGTGCGGCCGTCCGGGCTGAAGGCCACGGACCGGACGAACCTGGTGTGTCCGCGCAGGACCGCCAGCGGCCACAGGGCCCGGCCGCCGGTGACCTGCCACAGGCGTGCGGTGCCGTCCCAACTGGCGCTGGCGAGCAGCCGGCCGCCGGGGGCGAACGCGACGGACGTGACGACGTCGTCGTGGGTCGCGAGCGACAGGTCCAGCAGCCGGTCGGCGTTGGCGAGCACGCGGCCGTCCGGGCTGAACACGGCCTGGTAGGCCCCGCCGGGAACCGCGCCGACGCGCCGGGGACGGTCCGGTTCGGTGAGGTCCCAGAACAGGGTGGACCCGCCGACCGAGACGAGGGTGCGGCCGTCGGGGCCGAACGCCACCGACCAGACGATCGCGGTGTGACCGGGCAGGACGGTCGGTGGTCGGGCCTGGGAGCCGCCGTCGCCGAGGTGCCAGATCCGTGCGGTGTGGTCCCAACTGCCGGTCGCCAGGCTCCGGCCGTCCGGACTGAACGCCACCGAGGTCACGATGTCGGTGTGTCCGCGCAGCACGTCGAGTCGGCGCGGCTCGGCGGGGTCGGTGACGTCCCACAGCCTGGCGGTGGTGTCTCCGGTGGTCGCCAGCGTGTGCCCGTCCGGGCTGAACGCGGCCGAGGTGACCGCGCCGGTGTGGCCGGGGAGGGTGGCCAGCCATCGGGGATGCCGGGGGTCCCGTACGTTCCAGAGCCGGGTCACGCCGTCGGTGTGACCGACGGCGATCGTGTCGCCGCCGGGCCGGAACACCAGCCACAGCGGCCCGGCGGCCGACTCCGGCAGGGAGCTCAGCGCGGCGGGCGCCCGCGGGTCCGTCACGTCCCACAGCCGCACCGACCGTTCGCTCGCCGTCGCCAGGACACGACCGCCCCGCCCGAAGGAGACCGACAGCATCCGCCAGGGCTGGCTCAGGACCGCGAGCCGGACGGGACGGTGGGCGTTCCGTACGTCCCACAGCCGGACCGTGCGGTCCCAACTCGCGGTGGCCACCACCGAGTTCCGGGGAGCGAAGGCGGTCGAGACGACGTCGGCGGTGTGGCCGGTGAGGCGGCTCGTGTACGGCGTCGCGAAGGTGTTCATGAGCTGAGCACGGACGTCGGCCGTGGGGGCCAGCCGGAAGGCGGCCAGGTTCAACTGCGCGGCCAGCGCCGGGTTCTGCTGCCGCAGCTCGGCCGCGTCGGTGGCGACCTTGCGCGCGACGGCCACGTTGCGCTGCCGTACGGCCGAGTCGCGCGAGGCGACGACCAGCACGCCGGTGGTGACCGCGGTGATCACCAACACCGTGAGCAGCGTGGCCAGTTGACGCAGACGGACCGTCCGCCGTCTGACCGCCGCCAGCTCGCCGGCCTGCGCGTCGCTGCTCGCGTCGAGGAAGCTCCGTTCCCTGGACGTCAGCCGCTTCCCGTCCACGGCGGCCAGGTCCAGCGCGGCGGACAGGCGGGCCCCGCGCCACACCGCGTGCGGGTCGCGGCCGTGGGCCTCCCAGTCGGCGGTCGCGTCGGTGAGCTGCCGGTGCAGGAGCAGCCGTTGCCGGGCGAGGGATTCGAGCACGAACGCGGTGTCCGGGCCCGGGTCCAGCTCGTCCGCGGTGATACGGCGTCTGGTGTCCTCGGTGCCGTCGCCGAGTGCGGTCAGCCGCAGGAACAGCGATCTGGCGAGGTCCTGCCGTACCGGCGACAGCGCCCGGTAGGCGGTCTCGGCGGTCCGCGCGAGCGCGTGCTGGATGCCGCCGGCCGCCAAGTACCCGTCCAGGGTCAGGCGGTTGCCGCTGCGGCGGCGCCAGGTCTCCACCATCGCGTGCGAGACCCCTGGAGTACTGCCGACGCGTCAACACCGGCCAACTGGACAGCGTGCTCGATCTGTTCGCGGACGAGGCGCGGCTCGTCGACCCGTTGGGCAGCGAGCCGGTGACCGGCCGCGCGGCCATCGGCGCCCGGCTGGCCCCGGCGCTGAGCACATCCCTCCACGAGGAGCCGGGCCGTCCGTACGCGGCCCATGACGGCCGTTCCGTCGTGTTGCCGGCCACCGTCACGGTGGGCGCACCGGGCCTGCCGCCGCGACGGGGGGCGTGGACCCGGGTGATGGGCGTCCTGGATGTGGGCGAGGACGGCCTCATCCAGGAACTGCGTGTCATGTGGGGTGTGACGGACACATCGTGGTCCAGCGGCCCGACGGCCGACGAGGAGCACCGCAAGGAACTCGCCCGCGCACACTGCCTGCGTATCAACGAGGGTGACGTGGACGGTCTGCTCAAGCTGTACTCGCCGCGTATCCGCTTCGAGGATCCGGTCGGCTCCTGGATCCGGACGGGCTTGGAGACCCTGCGTGCACACGCCACGATGTCGGTGGGCAGCCACGTCCAGGAGACGGCCGGGATCACGGTCGCCGCGCAGGACGGGCGCCACGCGGCGGTCACGGTCTCCGCGACGACGGACTACCTGCCCTCGGGTCCCCTCCTGGCCCGCCACAACCTGATGACCCTGCCGACTCCGGCCGACTCCGGCCGGGCCCGCATCGGCATCGAGTACGTGATGGTGATCGGCGTGGACGGCGACGGCCTCATCGACGAGATGCGCGCGTACTGGGGGGCGACCGACGTCTCGCTGCTCGAACCGGCGGGGTGAGCCTGTCCGTTGAACAGCTGCTCCGGGTCTGCTCAGCACCTTTCCGATTGCCGCGCATGATGTGCACACAGTGACAAATCCGCAGTGGTCGGCTCGCCTCGGTCGACTCCCGACCAGGATCCGGACCGACGTCGCTCCTGGGGAGAATCTCCAGTGTCGCAACCGGCCACGGATACACACCGTTTGGAGCGGCCGGACATCACACCCGCAGTCGCCAGTCCTCGGGCCTCACCCAAGGAACGACAGGCGAACCATCCTGTCTGAATTATCGCGATTCGTATCCGCCAAACTCCGTTAGGGCAACTCCCGTTCGGTCCTGCTTGTGGTGGCCGCCACCCAGCGGGCAGCCGTTCCGCACTGGTCATCTGATCCGGACACAGGGCGATCGGGACTCCGGCGGCCCGCCCACACATCATGGCGCTGCATGAAATTGCTCGTTTGATAGCTATAAATTACCCAAAGAAGCCATGTGCTTTCATGGAAGCGCGCACGGCGCGCATCCGGCGCGCTTCGATCGGGCACATCGCTACAGGGGGCTATGAACATGGCGGCACCGCAGGTCAGGTGGAGCGCGCTGCTGGACATGCTGACACGCGACGGCCGGATCGAAGTGGAGGCGGCGGCCTCCGCATTGGGGGCCTCCGCCGCGACCATCCGGCGCGACCTGGACGAACTCGCCCGCCAGCAGATGGTCACCCGCACCCACGGCGGGGCGGTGATCAACGCGATCGCCTACGACCTCCCGCTCCGGTACAAGGCCGCGCGCAACGCGCCCGAGAAGGAACGCATCGCGAACGCGGCGGCCGGCCTGGTCAAGGCCGGAGAGGTGGTGGGACTGAACGGCGGCACGACCACCACCGAGGTGGCCCGGGCGCTCGCCACCCGTGCCGACCTCAGTTCCGGTGGCACGGACACCGCGCTCACCGTTGTCACCAACGCTCTGAACATCGCCAACGAGTTGGTCGTACGGCGGCACGTCAAGCTTGTCGTGACCGGCGGGGTGGCCCGCCCTGCGTCGTACGAGCTCATAGGGCCGCTGGCCACCGAACTGCTCATGGAGATCGCGCTGGACCATGTCTTCATCGGCGTGGACGCCATCGACGTCACCCACGGCGCGACCGCCCATCATGAGGGCGAGGCCAGCATCAACCGGGCGCTCGCCCAGCGCGCCCAGCAGGTCGTCGTGGTCGCCGACTCCTCCAAGCTCGCCCGGCGGGCCTTCGCCCGGATCTGTGCCGTGGAGGACATCAACGTCCTGGTGACGGACAAGGCCGCCACCGACGCGCTCACGGAGCCGTTCACCGCGGCCGGTGTGGACGTCATCCGGGCCTGACGCCACGCGTCGTGGCCGGCTCACCCCCGGACCCCGCCGGCGGTCAGACCACTGACGAGGTAGCGCTCCACGAAGACGAACAGGACCACCACCGGCACGATCGCGACGAGCGAGGTGGCGAAGAGGTACTGCCACTGCTCGTGGTAGGAGGTGACGAAGCCGGGGATGGCCCGGGTCAGAGTCATCCGGTTGCTGGAGGAGGTGATGGTGAGCGCGACCACGTACTCGTTCCAGGCGCCGATGAACGTGTACACCAGAGCGGTCACCACGCCGGGCATCGCGAGCGGCAGGGTGACCCGGACCAGCGCGCCGAACCGCCCGGTACCGTCGAGATAGGCCGCTTCCTCCAGCTCCTTGGGGATGCTCGCGAAGTACGCGTTGAGGATCCAGATGCAGAACGGCAGGTTGAACGCCGCGTTCACCAGGATCAGTGCCTCGGCGGTGTCGGTCAGGTCGAGGCCGACCATCTCCCGGTAGATGCCGACCAGCAGCGCGGTCGGCGCGAACATCTGGGTGACCAGCACCAGCACCAGGAACGCGCCGCGCCCGCGGAAGCGGTGCCGGGCCGTGTAGTACGCGGCGGGCAGCCCGACGGCCAGGGTGAGCAGGGTCGCCGCCGCGGCGACGTACAGGGAGAACAGCAGCGCGTCGGTGACCGGCGGGTCCGTGAGCGACCAGACGTTCTTGAAGTTCGACCACTCCCACCGGGACGGCAGATAGGACGGCGGGGACTTCATCAGCTCCGGCGTCGGCTTGAGCGCCGTCAGCAGCATCTCGACGTAGGGCGCGAGAAACGCCAGCGCCACCAGCCATCCGACGGCGGTGAGTGCCACGGTACGCAGCCTCATCGGACGCCTCGGTGCCCTCGTTCTTGCCGCGGTTCGCGTTCTTTCCGGGACGGAGGTCCGGCTCATGCGGTGTCCTCCTGTCGGCGGACCACGCGCAGATACACCAGCACAACTGCCAGGATCAGCACGAAGTTGACGACGGCCATGGCGGCCGACTCGCCCACCGCCTGGTTGTCGAAGGCGAGTTTGTAGAGGTACGTGGTGGTCGTGTCGGTGTCGAAGCCGGGGCCGCCTCGCGTCATGGCCCAGATGATGGGGAACGAGTTGAACACGTTGATCACGTTGATGATCGCGGCGACCAGCAACGAGGGCCGCAGCAGCGGCAGCGTGATGCCCAGGTAGGTGCGGACCGGACCGGCGCCGTCCACCCTCGCCGCTTCGTACACCTCGGCCGGGATGCTCTGCACCCCCGCCAGCAGGACGAACGAGGTGAAGGGCAGCGAGACGAACACGGCCACGCCCATCATCGCGGCGAACGCCTGACCGGGGTGGGCCAGCCAGTTGACGGGGGTGTCGAGGACGCCGAGGTCCATGAGCACCTCGTTGACCACGCCGTAGAAGTCGTTGAGCATCCACCGCCAGATGAGGGCTGTCATCAGGACGGACGCGGCCCACGGCACGATCAGTGCCCACCGCACCAGCCGCTGTCCGGGGAACCGGGTGTTCAGGAGTTGAGCGAGGGCGAGGGCGAGCAGGATCGTGACGACCACGACCCCCACGACCCAGATCAGCGTGCGCAGCAGCACCCCCGGCAGGTCGTCCTCCGCGAACAGGTCGGCGTAGTTGCGACCGCCCGCGAACCCGCGGGACAGGCCGGTGGAGCTGATCCGTGTCAGGGAGGTACGGATCATCTCGACCACCGGCCAGACGACCATGCCGAGGATGAGTACGGTCGCGGGACCGAGCCACAGCAGTGGCTCCAGCGCACGCAGGCCGCGCCTGTGGCGGCGGCGTGGGGCAGGCTCCGGCGCTGCCGGGGCACCTTGCCGGCCCCCGGCAGCGCTCACGGTGACGTCGTGGACCGTCACCTGATCAGTCGCCCTTCTGCGCGGTCTGCTGGATCTTTTTCAGGACCTTCGACGGATCGGCGTCCGCCACCGCCGTGCCGATGCGCTGCTTCACGGCGCCGTCGACCGCGGCCCAGGCGGGGTCGTCGGTGGGAGCGAACTGCGCGTCGGACAGGGCGTCGACGAACGGCTTGTAGTAGGCGGCGTCCTGATCGGAACTCAGCGTGTCGCCCGCCGACTTGGTGACCGACAGGAAGCCCTCGGTGGAGACGAACTGTGCCGCGTTGCGCTGCTGGTAGAAGTAGTCGAGGAACTTCTTCACCGCGGGCCTGTTCGACCCGTCACTCTTCTTGAACGCGACGAGGTAGTCCTGCACGCCGAGCGTCTTGTGGGTGCTGCCGTCCTTGCTCGGCAGGGCCGCGACGCCGTAGTTCAGCTTCTTGTCGACGGGGTCGATGAAGCCCTTGCGCATGAACACCGCGCCGTTGAGCATGCCGATCTTGCCCTGCGCGAACTCGTTGAAGACGTCCTTGCGGTTGGTGGCCTCCGGGTTGGGCTGGGTGACCCCTTCCTTTGTCAGCTTCCGCAGGTAGGTGAGCGTGTCGATGTTGGCCTGTTGATCGACGGCCCACTTGCCCGAGGCGTCGGTCCAGCCGCCGCCGTTGTTCATCGCCCAGATCTGGAACTCGGCCTGGGCCTCCTCTGCCCCGAGGGGTAACCCGAGTCCGATGTATCCGGCCTGCTTGATCTTCTTGGCGTCGGCCTCGACCTCCGCCCAGGTGGACGGCGGCTGGGAGATCTTCGCTTTGGCGAAGATCTCCTTGTTGTAGAAGAACAGCCGCGCGCTGGAGATGAACGGCAGACCGTACTGCGTGCCCTTGTACTCGGCCTTCTCCTTGAACAGCGGCAGGAAGTCGGCGAGCACCCCCGGGGAGACGACGTCCTGCGCCTTGTAGACCAGGTCGTCGCGGGCGAAGTCGGAGAACTTGTTGTAGTTGAGGAGGTCGGGCTCCTGCTTGGTCTGGACGTACGTCTTGACCTTGGAGTCCATCTGTTCCCAGTCGACCACTTCGAGGTTCACGTGGTAGCCGGGGTTTGCGGCCTCGAAGTCCTTGATGAGCGCCTTCCAGTAGGCCTGGGTGTCGTCGTCGTACTTCGCCGCGACGAAGCGGATCGTCTTGCCGTCGGAGCCGCTGCTGTCGGAGGCGCTGCCCTTGCCGCAGCCGGTGAGGGCCAGAGCCAGGGTCAGAGCCCCGGCGACGCCCATGAGGTGCCGTTTCACGGTGTACCTCTCCGCATGCAGTGCTTGCACTGCCATGCTTGTTTCTGCGCGATTGTCGGCGTTTTCAATCAACTAACGTCATCATGCTCAATGAATCGCGCATGCTGTCAAGGGCCGCCGGATCACGCATCGGTCAAGCCGTGCACCCAGGGCGGGCGACCACCACGGAGGCGCTGGAACCACTCGGCCGACCGCGGGGACGGGCTTCGGCGACCGCGGCCGACCGCGGATCCGCGGACCCCTGCGGCGGGACCGGCGGACCCAGCGCTCGTCATCGACTTCCCCGACGAGACCCCGGCCGCCCAGACCTGCTCCACCACCACCGAACCGGCGCTCCCGCGGCTCCCATGGGGCGAGGCCCCGGGACATCCGCAGGCGCAGGAGCGGTCCACGGTGCGGAGCCCGCCGCCCAAGAGGTGCTCGCAGCCTGGCAGTTCACGATCCCCGGACGGGTGCAGGCGTGCAGGATCGCCCCGGAGGCGGCGCTCAGGAGGCGCGAGTCGGCAGGCCACTGGACGGAGGCGTTCGCGTCGAAGTTCGGGGACCCGGTGTGCAGTGGATGGCCCCGCCCTCAGCCGCACCCCGGTCGCGGATCTCGTCGTGGTGCACGCGGCGCGGACCCGGACAACCCACACCGTCCGGCCCGTTCCACCGCCCCGGCCCGACGCCCGTTCACACAGATTTTACCGTTCGATTCGGGCGATCCCGGGGCTCGCGAGGGTGTCTCACAGGCCCCGTGGCCGTCCGCCACCAGGCACGCAGGCGGCCCCTGGAGCCTCTCCTCGCCCCAACTGGGCCTCCCGCACCGCATATTGACAGGCAGCGCACCGTGCAAGAGCATGAGCGAAATTGCGCTGAATCTTGCATCTCCAAGCAATATCAAACATCTCTCAGGCACCGCGCATCCTCGTGACCGCACCGAAGCGACACCGCGCAGACCGCGCCCAGCACCACGTATCGCCGTTCATCGAGCCAGAGTCCTGTCCGACAGGAGGACCCGAGTGCACGTCCGACCGAGCAGACCCAGCGGCTTCCTCCTTGTCGCCGCCCTGACCGCCGCTTTCCTGGCCCCCGTCACCGGCCCGGCGGCCCACGCGTCGTCCCTGTCCGGCGCCTCCGCCGCCGGGCCGAAGGTGACCCACAGCGCGAAAGCTGTCACCGTGTCCGTCCCGGCCTCCGCGGGCGCCCCCGGCTACACCCTCGACGTGGCCACCGACGAACTCTCCCTGACCACACGTCGCGCGGGCAGAACCGTCCTCGCCGCCGCCTCCGGAGACACCGGCGCACTGCGCTTCACCACGTCCGACGGTGCGTGGCAGCATGCCACCGGCATCACCGGCTGGACGTGGCACAACGGCGTCCTCACCCTCACCGCCGACACCACCCTCGCCGGGGCCACGGTCGAGGCCCGCATCACCCCGCAAGCCGACCGCTACCAGCTGGACTGGGACGTCGAGGGCGGCAGCCCGACCAGCCTCGGACTCGCCTACGACCTGGCCTCGGCCGGCCACTGGTACGGACACGGCGAGGCCGAGACCCCCCAGGGCGGACCGGGCGTCGACCAGCCCTGGCCGCTGGACAGCGGAGAGGTGCAGCACAGCGACTTCGGACCCGCCTCGTACAACATGATCGATCCCTTCTGGTACACCTCGGCCTCGACCGGACTGCGCGTCGACACCGGCGACACCATGAACGTGTCGATCAACGGTGGCAAGGACGGCCTCGGCCGCTTCACCGTCGACTCGGCCGCGACCTACAAGGCCACCGTCTTCGTCGAGTCGACGCCGCTGGACGTGTACCGCGACTACATCGGGATCGTGGGCAAGCCCCAGCAGAGCGACGCCACCTACACGCAGTACGAGAAGCCGCTGTGGAACTCCTGGGCTCAGTTCTACACCCACGTCGACCAGCAGAAACTGCTCGACTACGCCACCGAACTGCACGACAAGGGACTCGACGGACACACCATCCAGCTCGACGACAAGTGGGAGTCCGGGTACGGCAATCTCACCTTCGACTCCACCACCTTCCCCGACCCCAAGGGCCTCTCGGAGAAGATCCACGACATGGGGTTCGACTTCGGGATCTGGGTCACCCTGTGGATCAACCTGGACTCCGACAACTACCAGTACGCCGCCGACCACGGCTATCTACTGAGGAACGCCGCCGACACCACCAAACCGTGCGACGTGACCTGGTGGAACGGCACCGCCGGGATCATCGACCTCGCGAACCCCGACGCCAAGGCCTGGTACGAGGGAAATCTCAGGAAACTGATGGCCACCTACGGCATCGACGGCCTGAAGTTCGACACCCGCTTCTTCGACGAGAAATGCGCCCCGCGCGACGGCTACCAGGCCACCGACTACCAGAAGCTCGGCACCGAACTGGCCGACGAGTTCGACCTGCAGGGTGCCGGCATCCGGGTCCACTGGAGCTCCACCGCCCATCAGGCCGGCTTCGTCACCCGGCAGGTCGACAAGGGCACCGGCTGGGACTCGCTGCGGGCATCGGTCGGCCAGAACCTGGCGATCTCCACCATCGGCTACCCCTTCGTCGAGTCCGACATGATCGGCGGCTCCGGCGGACAGGCCGCACCGAGCAAGGACGTCCTGGTCCGGTGGGCCCAGTCGGCGTCACTGATGCCGCTGATGTACTCCTCCACCTCGCCGGTGGAGACCAATGACGTCACCACCGGCCAGAAGGTGACGTACGACCAGCAGACCATCGACCTCTACGCGGCGGCGATCAAGGCGCACGAACGGCTGGCCCCCTACATCTGGGACCAGGTGCAGGCGACGCTGAAGACCGGCGACCCGATCATGCGCCCGCTGTTCTTCGACTTCCCGAAGGACCAGGCGAGTTACACGGTCGACGACGAGTGGATGCTCGGCCCGGCCGTCCTGGCCGCGCCCAAGCTCGGCTCCGGCGCGACCCGTACGGTGTACCTGCCGTCGGGCAACTGGTTCGACGTCAACCAAGGCACGGTCATCCACGGCCCGGCGACGCTCAAGGGCTATGCGGCGCCGCTCGGGGTGACCCCCGCGTTCGTCAGGCTCGGCGCCAACGGCGCCCTCAAGGCGATCCGGGCGCTGAAGCGGGACGGCGTCCCGGCCGCGTCCGTGCTGATCGGCCCCGACGCCCCCAGTACCGGCTCCGGTAAGCCCTTCGAGGTGACCACCACCGCCACCAACTGGGGCACGGGCCCCCTCAGCGGCGTCCGCACCTCACTGACCGTGCCCGACGGCTGGACCGCGCAGGCCACCACAACGGCGACCGCACGTTCCCTCAGGCCCGGGGCCGCGTACACCACCGACTGGACCGTCACCCCGGCCGCCGACGCCGCATGGGCCGGCCATGACCTCACCGGCACGGTGACGTACAGGACATCCGCCGGGAAGACCGTCACCGTCGACGACACCGTCCGGGCGACGGTGGAGGCGACTCCCGACAGCGTCCAGGACCCGTACCGCACGACACAGACCACCGACGCCCAGTACGCACAGGCGGGCGACCAGTTCGCCATCTGGGCGGCCGGACAGGACCTGTCCGGCTGGAAGGACGAGAAGGGCGCGGTCTATCTGGCCGGCGCTGCCGGTCAACAGTCCACCGTACGGGCCCAGTTGGTCTCCCAGACCGGCGAGAGCCCGGCGGGCAAGGCCGCCATCGCCATCGCCAACGACCTCACGGATCCGTCGAAGGGCGGCTACGCGGTACTGGCCATGACCAAGAGCTACGGGCTGGAGTTCATGACCGACAGCAACGGCGACGGAGTCCTCGACACCTGGGCCGGCGGCGGCTCCACCTACCATCCGGCCCACCTGAAGCTGGTCCGTGACGGCACCACCTGCACCGCGTACGCCAGCAAGGACGGCGAGACCTGGACGACGGTCGGCACCGCACAGGTCCCGTCCGCGGCCGGCGCCGAGGACGCCGGGCTGGTCGCCAGCGCGGTCAACGCCAACTACCCGGGCGACACGGCCGAGGCCGTCTTCAAGGGATTCTCCGTCACCTCCTGAGCTGAGAGGGCCCGGCCATGTCACGCGTTCCCACCGCCGTCGCCGCCTTCGTCGCCGGCATTGTCATAGCCGCGACCACCACGGCGATCGCCGGCACCAGTACCCCGGACACCGACGTCAACTCCAGGTCCACGACCACCTGGCTGACCGTCAAGGTCGCCGACGCCATGGGCACCAGGGACACGATCACCTGGGTGCCCACCGGATCCTTCGCCTCCTCCGCCGAGGTCCGGGTCCCGCGCTACCCGACCACCGCCATCCAGGGCAAGGACACCACGCGACTCTCGCTGGCCGCCGTGCGCAACGAGCAGGTCTCCGCGCAGCTCGCCATCGCCTCCGGCCACGACCTGCACGACGTGAAGGCGAGCGTCGGTGACCTCGCCGGACCCGGAGGGGCGAAGATCTCCGGCTCGGGCACCCGGGTCAGGTTCGTGAAGTACGTGCCCGTGCAGCGCTCCAAGAGCGAGATGGACTGGTCGGCCACCATCGACCAGGTCAGCTCCGCCACCGAGGTGTCAGGAGACCGGGACCCGGACGTCGTCGGCGACGCCCTGGAGGAAGCCTCCTCCATCGACGTGCCCGCCTACGCGGCGCAGCCGCTGTGGTTCACCTTCCACATCCCGAAGTCGGCCACCGCGGGCACCTATTCGGGCACGGTCGAGGTCACCGCCGACGACGGCACCAGGGTCGGCTATCCGCTGTCCGTCGAGGTCGCGAACGCCGCCGTGCCGGACCCGAAGGACTACAGCTTCTTCCTTGACGTGTGGGCGCAGCCGGAGACGATGGCGCTCAACAGCGGCGTCGAACTCTGGTCCGACAAGCACTGGAAGCTCATCGAGGCCTATGACCGGGACCTGGCCGGCCACGGTCAGAAGGTCATCAACACCACCATCGTCGACAACCCCTGGCACCACCAGTGGTCTCTGGGCACCCGCCAGTCGCAGACGGCCACCCCGTACTCCAGCATGGTCGCCTGGAAGTGGGACGGCAGCCGGTTCTCCTTCGACTTCTCCCGCTGGGACGCCTATGTACGGACGGCGTTGAAGTCCGGGCTCGGGCCGGACATCGGGGCCTTCTCGATGCTGGCGTTCCAGGACGGCGAGCACGTCACCTACACCGACACCCGCACCGGCAAGACCGTCAACGAGCCGGTCGATCTGGGCGGCGCCCGCTGGCGCGAGGCGTGGGGGACGTTCCTGCCCGCCTTCGTCAGGCATCTGAAGACCAAGGGCTGGCTGGATCACACCTACCTGTCGTTCGACGAACGGCCGGTGGACACCATGACCGTGGTCAAGGACTTCGTCCACGAGGTGGCACCGGACTTCGACGACCGGATCTCGGTCGCCGGGTCGGCCGGCACGACGGACATCGCCTCCGACCTGTCCGTCAGCTGGGACACCATCGACCAGATGACGGCCGAGAAGGCGGCGGAGCGCCGCGCGGCCGGCAAGATCACGACCTTCTACGTGTACGGCACCCCGGCCCACCCCAACACCTTGGCGTACTCCCCCGCCGTGGAGGCGCGGATGCTGCCGTGGATCTCCGCCCAGCGCCACCTGGACGGTTTCCTGCGCTGGTCGTACAACAGCTGGACGTCCGACCCCTTCTCGCAGCCGGTGTACATCTTCACCCAGGGCGACGAGTACCTCGTCTATCCCGGCAGGAACGGCCCGATGTCCAGCATCCGCTGGGAGCAACTGAAGGAAGGCATCGAGGACTTCGAGCTGATCGCCCAGGTGCGGAAGAAGGACGGCGGTAAGGACGACTCCGCCCTGACCGACGCCCTCACCACCGCGACCCGCGACCTCGACGGCCGTACGAAGAACGTCTCCGACATCGAGGCCGCGCGGGCAACCGTGGTGAAGGAGCTGACGTCATGAGGGGACGCTGGAGAGCTCTCCTCACCGCCTTGACTCTCGCCACCGGCTGCCTGGGCACCACGGCGGCCCACGGCGAGACCCGCGCGGCGGTCAAGGCGGCCTCGCCCCAGGCGCACACCGTGACCTACGACCAGTACTCGGTGAAGATCGACGGCAGGCCGCTGTACATCTGGGGTGCCGAGATCCACTACTTCCGGCTGCCCAGCCCGGACGCCTGGCGGGACGTGCTGCAGAAGATCAAGGCGGGCGGCTTCAACGCGGTGTCGCTGTACTTCGACTGGGGCTACCACTCCAGCAAGCCCGGCTCCTACGACTTCACCGGTATCCGGAACGTGGACCGGCTGCTGGACGAGGCCGAGCGGGCGGGCCTGTACGTGATCGCCCGTCCCGGCCCGTACATCAACGCCGAGGTCTCCGGCGGCGGCTTCCCTGCCTGGCGCAAGACCCGCACGGGAGTCAACCGCACCTCCGAGGCGGGCTATCTGGCCGATGCGCGGGAGTGGATGAGCCGGATCAACCCGATCATCGCCCGGCACCAGCTGACCCGGGGCACCGGCAGCGTGATCCTCTACCAGGTCGAGAACGAGTACCAGGGCGGTCGCCACGACGCCGCCTACATGCAGACGCTCATCGACTGGGCCAGGGCCGACGGCATCGACGTACCCACCTTCGTCAACGACGGCGGCGCCAACCAGAACTGGGTGAGCGGCAAGGGCGCCCCCGACATCTACGGCTTCGACGCCTACCCGCAGGGCTTCGACTGCGCCCACCCCGACACCTGGCGGAACCTGCCCGACTACAGCTACGTCAAGGCCTGGAAACCCCAGTCGCCACTGATCATCCCGGAAGCGCAGGGCGGCGCCTTCGACCCCTGGGGCGGCACCGGCTACCAGAGCTGCGCCCAGCTCACCGGCAGCGACTTCACCCGGGTGTTCGCCAAGACGAACATCGCCGCCGGGGTGAGTGGCCAGTCCTTCTACATGACCTACGGCGGCACCAACTGGGGCTGGCAGGCAGACCCCAACGCCGTCTACACCTCCTACGACTACGGGGCCGCGATCAACGAGTCCCGGCAACTCACCGACAAGTACCAGGAGTTCAAGCGGCTCGGCTACCTGGTCACCTCCGTGGGCTCGCTGGCCCGCACCGATAAGGCCGACGCACCGGCCCCCACCGATGCCACGCTGCGCATCGACCGCCGGGTCAATCCCGACGACGGCACCCAGTTCTTCACCGTCCGGCACGCCGACACCACCGTGAAGACGACGAACAGCACCACGCTGTCGATCTCGGGGAAGGACGGCGACTACCCACGGGTGCCCCAGCAGGGCGCCATCACCGTCGCCGGCCACGACGCCAAACTCCTCGTCGCCGGTTACGACCTGGGCGACCAGCGACTGGTGTACTCCACTTCGGAGATCATGACCCACGCCCGGATCGGCGACCACGAGGTGGCACTGCTGTACGGGCGGCACGGCGAGGGCGGCGAGACCGTACTGCGCTACGCCGCGAAGCCGAAGGTCACCGTCCTCGACGGGGACGTCTCGGTGCACTGGGACGCCGGCCGCGGTGATCTGCGGCTGGACTACACGCACTCCGGCCTCGCCCGCGTCCTCGTCAACGGACTGGAACTCCTCATCGCCGACGACGCCGAGACCGCCCACTGGTGGCGCCAGGACACCGGCGCAGGACCGGTTCTCGTCCGCGGCCCTTCGCTGGTGCGCACCGCCGAGGTGACCGCCGACGGCACCTTGAGGCTGACCGGCGACTCCACGAAGAAGACGAAGATCGACGTCATCGCCGACACTTCCAAGGTGGCCAGGACGACCTGGAACGGCGACGCCATCGCCGTCACCCGGTCCCCCCGCACGGTGGATCTGCCGGCGCTGACCACCTGGAAGTACCACGACGAGGCACCGGAGGCGGCCCCCGGATTCGACGACTCGTCCTGGACCACAGCCGCCCGTCTCACCTCGAACAACCCCGATCTGGACGGCTCGTTGCCCGTTCTCGCCATGGACGAGTACGGCTACCACCAGGGCAACGTCTGGTACCGGGGCCGGTTCACCACCACCGGTCACGCGACCGCGCTCGCGCTCGACGCGAACACCGGACCCACAGGGCAGTACTCGGTCTGGCTCAACGGGACCTACCTCGGCAGCTCCGGGGACGGGGCACACACCTTCGACATCCCGGTCGGGACGCTCAGCGCCAGCGGCGAGGACAACGTCGTCTCCGTGCTGGCCGTGAACGCCGGCAACAACGAGGAATGGGGCCACGACTACTCGAAGGAACCACGCGGCCTGATCAGCGCCGCGGTGGTCGGCGGCGCCTCGACCCTCACCTGGAAGATCCAGGGCGACCTCGGCGGCGAGGACCCCGTCGACACGGCCCGCGGCGCCTACAACAACGGCGGCCTGTACGGCGAGCGGAGCGGCTGGTCGCTGCCCGGTTATCCGGACGGCGGCTGGGCCCACAGCACCCTGGCGGCCGCCACTGCGACGACGCACCCCGGGGTGCGCTGGTACCGCACCACCGCCCGGCTCGACCTGCCACGCGGCCAGGACACCTCCGTCGGGCTGGACCTCGGCGAGGAGGCGGGCGCGAGCACGGCGCACCAGACGCTGATCTACGTCAACGGATGGCTGATCGGCCGCTACCTGCCCGCCACCGGACCGCAGACCCGCTTCGTGATCCCCAAGGGACTGCTGCACGAGCAGGGTGAGAACACCATCGCCCTGGCCGGCTGGTCGACCGCCGGCAATGCCGGCCCGGGCATGGCGAAGCTCGTCGACCTCGGCACCGTCACGGGCGGCATCGACGTAGCCACCGTGGCAGCACCTTCGTACAACGCGAAGACCTATGCCGTGCAGCAGGCGACAGCCCAAGTCACCGTGGACGCCGGTCCGTTCCTCAGCACCGGTACGGCCGCCGAGGTCCCGGTCTCGCTGACGATCCCGAGGCACGCCGCCGTCGCGCGGAAGGTGACGCTGTCGCTCGCGGTCCCGGACGGTTGGAGCGCGAAGGCCACCGGTCCGACCGGGTTCGCCCGGGTGCGGCCGGGCGCCACGGTGACCACGACGTACACCGTCACCCCGCCCACCGACCCGGTCGCCTACACACTGCTGACCGCGACCGCGACCCTGCGGCAGCAGGGCGGTACGGGGACCGTCACAGGTGAACGCGCCGTCCAGGTGCCGCCGCCCGGACCGCTCGGCGACACGTACGTCAGCGACCTGCCCCTGGTCAAAGCGGTGAACGGCTGGGGACCGGTCGAGAAGGACCTGTCCAACGGCGAGTCCGAGGCGGGCGACGGGCGCACCCTCTCCATCGGCGGCACCACATACGCCAAGGGCCTGGGCGTGCACGCCGACAGCGAGGTCCGCGTCTACCTCGGCGGCGGCTGCACCCGGTTCACCGCGACCGCCGGGGTGGACGACGAGGTGGGCGACGGCGGCAGCGTCTCGTTCCGGGTGGTCGCCGACGGCCGGACGCTGCTGAACACCCCGGTGGTGTACGGCACCGACGGCGGCACCGCCATCGACGTGGACATCACCGGCGCGGGCTGGCTGGACCTGCTGGTGGACGGGGGCGGCGACATCTCCTCCGACCACGCCGACTGGGCCGCCGCCCGGCTGACCTGCGCGGGAGGCACCCCATGAAGCTCATGAAACTGCTGCGTACCGTCCTGTCCACCGCTCTGGCCGCCGTGCTGCTCGCCGCACTCACCGCTGCGGTCCCGGCCGCCCGGGCCTCGGCCGCATCCCCGGCGCGGTCGACGGCGGTCCACCAGGTCGGCTACGACAAGTACTCCGTCACGATCGACGGCCGGCGGGTCATGCTGTGGTCCGGGGAGTTCCACTACTGGCGGCTGCCCAGCCCCGACCTGTGGCGGGACGTCCTGCAGAAGATCAAGGCGAGCGGTATGAACGCCGTCTCGATCTACTTCGACTGGGCCTACCACTCCCCCGCCCGGGGCACGTACGACTTCACCGGCGTCCGTGACGTCGACAAGCTGCTCGACATGGCCCAGGAAGCCGGGCTCTACGTCATCGCCCGGCCCGGCCCGTACATCAACGCCGAGACGGACGGCGGAGGTTTCCCCGGCTGGCTGACGACCCAGAAGGGCCGGGCCCGCTCCACCGACCCGGACTACCTGGACGCCGCCCACGAGTGGCTGCGCCACATCGACACCGTCCTCGCCCGCCACCAGGTCAGCAACGGCACCGGCCCGGTGCTGCTGTACCAGGTGGAGAACGAGCTGTACGACCCGGACGGCCGCGCCTACATGGTCGACCTGAGCAAGCAGGCGCGGTCCGACGGGATCACCGTCCCACTCGTCGGCAACGAGCCGGAGCCGCAGTACGCGGGCGGCGAGGGGCTGGACTTCGTGGGGGCGCTCGACCAGTACAACGCCTTCTGCCAGGGCCCGTGGTGGGTGCCCGAACTGACCCGCCCCGACGCCACGAAACCGCTCGCGGTCTTCGAGGCGGGCACCGGCTGGTTCCAGACCTGGGGAGACACGGGCTACGACAAGTGCCGCCAGACCATGGGCCCCGCCTACCAGAAGATCGTCAACAAGGCCGAGATCATGCAGGGCACCACGATCGAGAACCTGTACATGACCTACGGCGGCACCAACTGGGGATGGCTCGCCGACCCGCGCCAGGTGTACACGTCGTACGACTACGGCGCCCCGATCACCGAGGCCCGCCAGACCGGCGCCGACTACGACGAGCTCAAGCGGCAGGGCCTGTTCTACACCACCACCGCCCCGCTGACGAAGACGGAGCCGGTCGACGCGCCCGCCTCCTCCGACGCGGCGGTCAGCCTCATGGCCCGCGCCAACCCGGACACCGGAACGCAGTTCCTGTACCTGCGGCACGCCGACGCGACGGCCGGCTCCGACACCACCACCGGGTTCAACTGGCAGACCCCGGACGGCACTTATCCGGTGAGCGTGCGGCTGAACGGACAGACCGGCAAGATCCTCGTCGCCGGGTACGACCTGGGCGGACAGCGCCTCGTGTACTCGACCAGCGAGCTGATGACGAGTACGACCGCCGACGACCGGGACGTCGCGCTGCTGTACGGCGCCGACGGCGACCCGGGGCAGACCGTGCTGCGCTACGCGTCGAAGCCCACCGTCACCGTGCTGGACGGCACGGCCAAGGCCACCTGGGACGCGGACCGCGGCGACCTGAAGCTGGACTACACCCACTCCGGCCTCACCCGGATCCTGATCCACGGCGGCGGCCGACGCGACCTGACGCTGCTCATCGGAACCGACGACCAGGCCGCCGACTTCTGGCGGCCCGACGGCAGCACCCTGGTGCGCGGCACCGAACTCGTGCGTACCGCCACCGTCCAGGGAAGCACGCTCGCGCTCACCGGCGACGCGTCGAAGGCCGGGCCGCTGGAGGTGTTCGCCTCCTCCACCGTCCGGAACGTCACCTGGAACGGCAGCCGGGTCACCGTACGCCGCACGGCGTCCGGCAGCCTGCTCGGGTCCGTGCCGGGGCCCAAGGACGTGAAACTGCCGCAGCTGACGCACTGGAAGAAATCCGCCGAGACGCCCGAGGCGGCCCCCGCCTTCGACGACTCCTCCTGGACGTACGCCGACAAGCTGACCACGGACAACCCCACCCAGCCGGGCACCCTGCCCGTCCTGTACCAGGACGAGTACGGCTCTCACTACGGATACGTCTGGTACCGGGGCCACTTCACGGCGTCCGGCACCGAGAAGTCCCTGTCGCTCACGGCGAACGCGACCAATCCCGACACCTCCTCGCGGGCCGTCGGCGCCTACTCGGTGTGGATCAACGGGAAGTTCGCCGGGACCAGCGAGACCGGCCGGCATACCTTCCCCCTCGATCCCGGGGTGCTGCACAAGGGGGCGGACAACGTCGTCTCCGTCCTGGTCGGGACGATGGGCCACAACGAGGACTTCGCCTACGACAGCGACGACCACAAGCAGCCGCGCGGCCTGACCGCCGCCTATCTCTCCGGCTCCGATGCCCGGATCACCTGGCGCATCCAGGGCGCACGGGGCGGCGAACAGCCCGTGGACACCGCGCGCGGCGCCATGAACACCGGCGGCCTGTACGGCGAGCGGTCGGGCTGGACCCTGCCGGGCTACCCGGACCAGAAGTGGAAGGACACCTCCTTGCCGGCGTCCGACACCACCCCGGGCATCGCCTGGTACCGCACGAGCTTCACCAGCCGTATGCCGGCGGGCCAGGACGTCTCCGTCGGCGTGACCATCGCCGACGACGGCACGCGCGACTACCGGGCCCTGATCTACGTCAACGGCTGGCTGATGGGCCAGTACGTCAACGACACCGGCCCACAGCACACCTTCCCCGTCCCCAACGGCATTCTGCGCGCCGACGGCAGGAACACCATCGCCATCGCCTCCTGGAACGAGGACGGCGCCGGCGGCGGCCTCGGCAAGGTGACGCTGACCCAGCTCGGCAACGTCACCTCCACCCTGCGCGTCGCCGACGTCAAGGCCCCCTCGTACGACCCTGCGGTCTACGCCCGGCAGGCCACCGCGGCGGCCGTGGGCGTCGACGCCCCCGACACCGTCGAGCCGGGCGGCACCTACCAGGTCACCGCCACCGTCGCGGTACCCCGCACCGGCCGGGCGCTGCGCCGCACCGCCCTCAGTCTGAAGGGCCTCCCCGACGGCTGGACAGCGACGCCGCAGAACCCGGTACAGGTGGGCACCGTGAAACCGGGGGCCACGGCCGAAGCGCGGTGGCCGCTCGACGTCCCGGCCGACCAGGCGACGGACGCGATCCTCGTCCTGAAGGCGACGGCGTCCTTCAACGGCGGTTCCGTGACCGGGGAGAAGGTGGTCGCCGCTCAGCCACCGCCGCTCACGGCCGGCGAGCACTACCTCAGCGACCTGCCGTTCCAGTCCAGCAGCAACGGCTGGGGCCCGGTCGAACGCGACCTGTCCAACGGCGAGAACGCCGAGGGCGACGGCCTGCCCCTCGCACTGCACGACACCACGTACGCCAAGGGCCTCGGCACGCACGCCGCGAGCAGCGCCCAGGTCTGGCTCGGCGGCAGCTGCACCACCTTCCACGCGGCGCTCGGCCTGGACCAGGAGACGTACGGCCGCTCCGACGGCCCGGCCACGGTGGACTTCACCGTCCTCGCCGACGGGGAGCAGGTCTACGACAGCGGCACCGTGGACCGCGACACGGAAACCAAGGCGATCGACGTCGACGTCAGCGGAGCACGGCAGCTGGAACTCGTCGTCTCGGACGCCGGGGACGGCAACGCCCTCGACCATGCCGACTGGGCGGACGCCAAGGTGACCTGCGGCGGAGGTGCCTGATGCCCATCGGGAGAGGAACCCTCCACTGCGGCTCTGCGGCACTGATCCTGGCCGCCCCGCTGCTCGGCACGGCTCCCGGCGCCGCGGGCTCCGGGCCGGTCACCTTCGCGACACCCGACTACGAACTGCGCGTCACCACAGACCAGTTGACCCTCACCACGGTACGGGCGGGTCGGACTGTGCTGGCCACGGCGGCCGGGGCGTTCCGGTTCCGGATCGGCGACGACTGGTACCTCGTCCGGGAGGTCGCCGACAGCAGTCGCGAGGGCGACACGGTGCGCGTCACCGCCGCCACCGATCTCCCGGACGTCACCGTGGACCTGAGGATCACTCTGCGGTCCGACCGGTACGACGTGAACTGGTCGCTGTCCGGGGCCACCGCCGACGTGCTCAGCACGGCGTACGACCTGGACAGCGCCGGCCATTGGTACGGGCACGGCGAGAACACCGACCAGACCGTCCAGCCGTGGCCGCTGGACTCGGGGCAGCTGGTCGACACCGCGTTCAGCCCGGCGTCGTACCAGGTGGTGTCCCCCTTCTGGTACACCGCCGACGGCACCGGGCTGCGGGTCGACACCGGCGAGCCGATGGACGTGCGCATCAACTCCGGTGGCAACGGGCTCGGCGAGTTCACCGTCGCCGGTGACCGTCCGGCCGACTCCACGGTGTTCGTCGAGGACACCCCCGCCGAGGTGTACCGCGACCACATCGCGCTGGTCGGCAGGCCCGAGCGCTCCGACACGTCCTACGCCCAGTACGCCACCCCGCTGTGGAACTCCTGGGCGCAGCTCTACGGCGAACAGAACCAGCAGAACGTACTCGCCTGGGCTCGTGCGCTGGCCGCCGCCGGGCTCGGCGGGCACGCCCTGCAGATCGAGGAGAGCGTGATCGCCGCCGACTTCGACGAGCGCTTCCCCGATCTCCCCGCCCTCTCCAGGGAGTTGAAACGCCTCGGCTTCGACCTCGGCATGTGGACCGGCCTGTACATGCCCGAGACCGCTGCCGGCTTCTCCCAGGCCGTCGACAAGGGATATCTGCTCAAAGACCCCTCCGATCCGTCCAGGCCGTGCCTGTTCACCTGGTGGAACGGTCGGCAGACCGGGCTGATCGACCTCGCGAACCCGGCCGCGCGGCAGTGGTACTCCCGGAGCCTCAAGGCGCAGGTGAGCGAATCCGGAGTGGCGGGATTCAAGTTCGACACCGCCTTCTTCGACGACCGGTGCGCCCCTTACCCGGGGGCCACCCGTGCCGACTATGTCGGATACGGCACCGAACTGGCCGACGAGTTCGACCAGCAGGGGGCGGGATTACAGGTCGCGTGGAACGCCGCGCAGGCCCAGGGCTTCGCCACCCGTACGGCCGACAAACCGACCACTTTCGCCGGGCTGCGCGCCGCGGTCTCGGCCAACCTGGCGGTCTCCACGATCGGTTACCCGTTCGTCGAGACCGACATGATCGGCGGATCGCTCCAGTATCCGCCGCCCGCCAAGGAGGTTCTGGTCCGCTGGGCGCAGGCGGCCTCCCTGATGCCGCTCATGTACGCCTCGACCTCACCCACCGGCGCCAAGGACGCGACGACCGGCGAGTGGGTCGGCTACGACCCACAGACGGTCGGGCTGTACCGCGCGGCCGTCGCCACGCACGAGCGGCTGGCTCCCTATATCTGGGACCAGGTCCAGCAGACCCTGAAGACCGGCGACCCGATCATGCGGCCGCTGTTCTTCGACTTCCCGAAGGACGAGGCGGGTTACACGGTTGCCGACGAGTGGATGCTCGGCCCGGCCGTGCTGGCCGCGCCGAAGCTCGACGAAGGCACCACCCGGGACGTCTTCCTGCCCTCCGGAGTGTGGCGCGACGTCAACCGCGGCACGGTCGTCCGCGGCCCCACGACGCTCAAGGCGTACGCGGCGCCGCTCGGGGTCACCCCGGCGTTCGTGAACCTCCGGGCCAAGGGCGCCGCCAAGGCGCTCAAGGCGCTCCGCGCTGCCGGCGCGACACGGTGAGGGGCGGCACATGCATGCGATACGGAGCAGGTTCGCGGTGTTGCTGCTGGCGGTCGTCGCCGTCGTGGCGGGGACGGTGGCGCCCGCCGGCGCCGATCAGCGGGACGGCCGGCCCGACGACCGGCGCGACTGGACCGGGACGTGGGCCACAGCGCCGAGCGAGTACTACGACGTCTCGGGGATGTCCGAGGTGACGGTACGGATGCCGGTGCGCACCAGCGTCGGCGGCTCCTGGGTACGCATCCGCCTGTCCAACGCCTATGCCACTGCACCGGTGACCATCGGGCACGCGACCGTGGGGCTGCGCGACGGCGGCTCCGCTGTGGCGCACGCGTACGGCCTGAGGTTCGGCGGGAAGCGTGACGTGACCGTCCCGGCGGGCGGCGAGGCGGTCAGCGACCCGGTCCGCCTCACCGTACCGGCCCTGGCCGACCTGGTGGTCAGCCTCTATCTGCCCGGCCGGGTCACGCACGTCAGCGACCACTGGTGGGCCCAGCAGACCGTGTACTGGACGGACTACGGAGCGGGCGACCACTCCGCCGACGCCGCCGGTGACGCCTACACCTGGACCACCACCAGCTGGCCGTTCCTCAGCGGCGTCGAGGTGACCGTGCCAAGGGCCCGGTCGGTGGTGGCGCTCGGCGACTCGATCACCGACGGGTCCTACTCGACGCCCGACACCGACCAGCGCTGGCCCGACCTGCTGTCCGCCCGGCTGAACACCTGCCTGCCCGGCGCCGGGGTGCTCAACGCGGGCATCACCGGCAACCGGATCACCGCCGGGACCGCGACCAACCCGTCGGCCCTGGACCGCCTCGAACGGGACGTGCTCTCCCAACCGGGGGCCAGGAGCCTGGTCCTCTTCGAGGGGATCAACGATCTCGGCGGGGCAACCGCCGAGCAGATCATCGCCGCCATGACGGAGATCGCCCACCGGGCGCACCAGCGTCACCTGCGCGTCGTCGCCGCCACGATCACGCCCTACAAGGACTTCACCTGGGGTGGCTGGAGCGAGGCGACGGAGGCCCGGCGGCAGCAGGTCAACGCCTTCGTCCGGGACTCCGGCGGGATCTTCGACGACTACGCCGACTTCGACAAGGCGGTCCGGGATCCGGCCGACCCGCGGCGGCTCGGCGCGGCGTACGACTCCGGCGACCATCTGCATCCCGACGACGCCGGAATGAAGGCCTTCGCCGACTCCATCGACCTGACCACCCTCGGCCTCGGCCGCGGCTGTTCCTGAGGAGGACCTGTGCTTGGACATCTGCGTGGACACCTGCGCGGACGCCGAAGAAGCGCGGCACTGGCAGCAGCCGTGGCTGCCTTCCTCACGGTGCTCCTCCCGGCGGGGCCCGCCGAGGCCGGTCAGCGGGCGTGGACGGGTACTTGGACCACCGCGCAGCACGCCTCGTACGACCCGGGAACCTCGGAGGTGACCGTACGGATACCGGTGCGGGTGAGCGCCGGCGGGTCGAGTGTGCGGATCCGGCTGACCAACGGCTTCACCACCGAGCCCGTGACGATCGGGCACGCGACCGTGGGGCGCCGGGACAGTGGCGCCGCCGTCGCAAAGCCGTACCAGCTGCGGTTCGGCGGCAAGGACGGGGTGACGATCGCCGCCGGGGAGCAGGCGGTGAGCGATTCCGTCCGGCTCCGGGTGCCGGCCCGCAGCGATCTGGTCGTCAGCCTGTACTTCCCTGGCCGGCTGACCCACATCAGCCAGCACTGGATGGGTCTCCAGACGGTCTACTGGACGCCCGACGGCGGCGGGGACCACGCCGGGGACGTCGGCGGAGACGCGTTCACCAGGACCGACTCCACCTTCCCGTTCCTGACCGGTGTCGACGTACGGGGCGGTGACACGGGAGGCTCCGTGGTGGCGCTCGGCGACTCCATCACCGACGGGGCGGCCTCCACGGCGAACGCCGACCGGCGCTGGCCCGACTATCTGGCGGGGCGGCTGTCTGCCTGCTCGACCACTGCCGGAGTGCTGAACGAGGGCATCAGCGGCAACCGGATCACGGCCGGGACCGACGGCAACCCGTCGGCACTGGACCGGCTGGAGCGCGATGTGCTGTCGCAGCCGGGCGCCCGGACGGTGATCCTCTTCGAGGGCGTCAACGACCTCAGTTGGGGCGGTGCCACCGGCACTCAGGTGATCGACGGCATGAAGGAGATCGCGCGCCGTGCGCACGCCCGCGGTCTGCGGGTCATCGGAGCGACAGTCGTCCCGTATCGCGGCTGGGGCGACTGGTGGACCGAGGCCAAGGAGGCCGACCGGCAGCAGGTCAACACGTTCGTCCGGGACTCCGGCGGCGTCTTCGACGGCTACGCCGACTTCGACAGGGCGGTACGGGACCCGGCCGACCCCACCCGCTATGCCGCCGCGTTCGACTCGGGCGACCATCTGCACCCCAACGACACCGGGATGAAGGCGTTCGCCGACGCCGTCGACCTCGCCGGCCTCCGGGTGGCCCGCGACTGCCCCTCCGCCCGAGTCCGGCTCACCCCGTACCTGCCGAGCCTGCGCTCCGGGGACGGCTCGGAGATCACGGCGGCTGTCACCAACACCGGCCGCAGCGCCGTAACGGAGGTGCGCACCCGGCTCGACCTGCCGGACGGCTGGACCGCGACGGCGGACAGCACCGGCCGGCGCACGCTCGACCCGGGCGACAGCACGACCGTGACCTGGACCGTCACCCCGTCGGCCGACGCCACATGGGGCGCCGCCCGGATCGGTGTCGCGTCGTCCTTCCGCCAGAGTGGGCGCGTCCGGCATGACAGTGACAGCGTGGACGCCACCGTCGTCCCCGCCCCGACCGGTGTCCGGGCGCCGTACCTGACCACCACCACCGCCGAGGGCGCCCAATACGCCCAGAACAGCGGCCAGTTCGCCATCTGGGCCGGCGGCCAGGACCTGTCCGGCTGGAAGGACGAGAAGGCGGCCGTCTACCTGCCCGGTGCCGCGCCTGCCTCGGGCAGCGTCATCGCCCGCGTCGTAGGCCAGACCGGCAGCGGGCCCTCCGCCAAAGCCGGAATCGCGGTCGCCAACGACCTGACGGATCCGGCGAAGGGCGGCTACGCCGTGCTGACCATGTCCCGGCAGTTCGGCGTGGAGTTCATGACCGACAGCGACGGCGACGGCAAGCTCGACACCTGGGCCGGCGGCGGCGCCTCCTACCACCCCGCCTGGCTGAAGCTCGTGCGCGACGGCAGCGCCTGCGCCGCCTACGCGAGCACCGACGGATCCGCCTGGCAGCAGGTCGGCACCGCGAACGTGCCGTCCGCGAGCGGCGACGGGGACGCGGGCCTGGTCGCGAGCGCCGTCAACCTCGACTACCCCGGCGAGACCACCACCGCCGTCTTCGACTCCTTCTCGACCACTCACTGAGAGGCAGTTCCTTGACCGTCAGCCGCAGAAGGTTCCTGACGACAGCCACCGCTCTCGGCGGGGCCGTGCTGCTCGCCCCGCCCGGCGCCGCACAGGCGATCGCCAACGGCAGTCCCGGCTACCTCCCCACCAAAGCGTCTCTGGACACCCACCCCGTCCCCCGCTGGTACAAGGATGCCAAGTTCGGCATCTTCGTCCACTGGGGCGTCTACTCGGTCCCCGCCGGCTCCGCACGGCAGATGGCCGCCGAGTGGTACCTCTGGTACCAGAGCGACAAGAACAACCAGACGTGGGCCTACCACCGCGACACCTACGGCGAGAACTTCGTCTACGACGACTTCATCCCGCGGTTCACCGCCGAGAACTACGACCCGGACTCCTGGGTGCGGCTGTTCGAGCAGGCGGGCGCCGAGTACTTCGCGCTCACCAGCAAGCACCATGACGGATTCGCGCTTTTCCCCAGCCAGGTGACGGACCGTCACGCCGGGAAGTACGGGCCGAAGCGTGATCTGGTGGGCGAGCTGATGGCGGCGGCGCGCAGGCGTGGCACCGTACGGCCCGGCCTGTACTACTCGCTCGGGGAGTTCTTCAACCCGGCGCTCGACCGGCCCATGAAGAACTTCTACACCGACCAGGAGGTCCCCATGACCGGCTACCAGCCGGTCGACGACTACGTCGGGGACTACGAGCTGAAGCAGCTCTACGAGATCATCGACCGCTACGACCCCGAGCTGCTGTGGGCCGACGGCCAGTGGTTCCGCAAGACCGACACCACGCCGTGGCGCAGCGAAGAGCCGATGGCCCACTACTACAACCGGGCCATGAACCGCCCCCGGCCCAAGGGGGTCGTGGTCAACGACCGCTTCGACACCCACTTCGACTTCGCGACGTACGAGCAGCGCACCAACCCCACGATGGACCCGCAGAAGTGGGAGTGCTGCATCACCATGGGCTACTCCTGGGGCTACAACAAGTTCGAGCTGGACGAGGACTACAAGACCTCGGAGTTCCTCATCCACCTGCTCGCCGATGTGACCAGCAAGAACGGAAACCTGCTGCTGAACATCGGCCCCAGGCCGGACGGCACGATCCCGGACATCATGCAGCAGCGGCTGCTTGACATCGGCGCCTGGCTGGACGTCAACGGCCCTGCGATCTACGGTTCCACGCCGTGGCTGCGGGCTGAGGAGGAGGGCAGCCCCGTCGGTATCCGGTACACCGTCTCTCCGGGCAAGTTCAACATCATCGTGCTGGGCGCCCCCAGCGGAACGCTGTCGGTGCCCGCCGACATACCCGTGAGCGCCGACTCACAGATCCGGCTACTGGGACACAGCGAGCCGCTGCGCTGGACCCGCAGCGACGGCAAGGTCCACATCCAGGTCCCGGCCACCCTGCCCAGCGACATCGCCAACACCTTCACCGTCGACTGGAACCGAAGGTGAGCCGCATGACGACGCGTACGGCGACCGGGACCGCGCTCGACACCCTCGGCCCCGCCCTGACCGTCACCACCGATCCGGCCGACCCGGCGAGCGGCGACGCGCTGACCGCCACCGCCGTCCTCACCAACACCTGCCCCTTCCCGCTCCGCAACGCCGTCCTCTACCTGATGGATCCGGGCGCGACGACCGCGACGAGGACGATCCCGCTCGGCGACCTGCGCCGCGGCGCGAAGATCACTCGTAGCTGGGCGACGACGATGCCGACGGACGTGGCCGGGAACGTGTCGTTCACCGCGCACGTCGTCTTCGACGTCGCCGGGCGCAGCGCCGACTGCGCCCGGTCCGCCAGAACGTTCACCGTGCCCTACCGGCCGGTCGGGGTACGGGATCCCTACCGCTCCTTCGCCACCGCCGACGGCGCGGCCTTCGGCCAGTACGGCAGCCAACTGGTGATCTGGGCGGGCGGCCGGGACCTGTCCGGCGGCACGGACGAAAAGGGCGTCATCCACCTTCCCGGCGCCGCCGGCGAGTCCAGCGTGGTGCAGGTCGAGACGGTCAGCCTGACCGGCAGCGACAACCCCTCGGCCAAGTACGGGATCGCGGTCGCGAACGACCTCACGGCGCCGGAGAAGGGCGGCTACGCGGTGCTCACCATGTCGCTCGACTACGGCCTGGAGTTCATGACCGACAGCGACGGCGACGGGCATCTCGACACCTGGGCCGGCGGCGGCGCCTCCTACCACCCCGCCTGGCTGCGACTGGTCCGCTCCGGGACCGCGTACACGGCGTACGCCACCGGCAACGGGCTGGCCTGGGACGAGATCGGCAGCGCGACCGTGCCCTCCGCGAGCGGCGCCCTGGACGCCGGGGTGGTGGCGAGCGCGGTGAACCTCAACTACCCGGGCACGACCGTGCAGGCCGTGTTCGACCACTTCACCGTGGAGGAGTCATGAACACCGGCCGGACACACCGTCAGACCTACCGCCCCGACGAGGACTTCCTCACCCCGCCCGTCTCACTCACCGTCGTACCGTCCGCTCCGGAGTCGGGCTCGGCCGTGACCCTGACCGCCACCCTCACCAACACCGCCCGGGTCGGGCTGCTCGGCACCGTCCTGTACCTCGCCGTGAACGGCACCGGACGGCCGTCCGCCCTCGGTCGCCTGGCGCCCGGAGGATCGGCGACCCGCACCTGGCGCACCCGGCTCGCCGACGACGCCGAGGGCGAGGTCTCGTTCACCGCCCATGCCCTCTTCGACGTCGGCCCCGGCAGCTCCGACTGCACCCGCGCGTCCTCCTCGGTACTGCTGCCGTACCGGTCGCTTCCCGGCGCCTTCGACAACGCCGGCATCGCCTCCGACGACGCCCTCACCGTCGCCGACATCGACGGTTCGGCGTCCAGCCTGTCCGCGCAGGCACTGGCAGCGGCCGGGCTGACCCCGGGGGCGGCGGTCACGTACAACGGGGTGACCTTCACCTGGCCGGACACCCGGCCCGGGAACCTCGACAACGTGATCTGCTCCGGGCAGACCGTGCTGCTGTCCGGCTCGGGCTCCCGGCTGGCCTTCCTCGGCACCAGCACCTGGGGCGCGGGCAAGGGGGACGGCAAGGTCGTCTACGCCGACGGCTCCGAGCAGGCGTTCTCCGTCGACGTCCCCGACTGGTACGGGGCGAACGCGTCGGCGGCCGTCGTGCTGCCCTACCGCCACATCGCCACGGGCCGGGACGACAACCAGGTCAGTCTCTACACCTTCGGCGTCGATCTCGACTCGGGCAAGGAGCTGCGGTCTCTGGTCCTGCCGAAAGTGAGCGACGGCCTCCAGTCGGGCGTAGCCGCTCTGCACGTGTTCACGATGACGGTCGCCTGAGCGCCGGGAAGGACATGACGTTCATGAACGACAACCGAGGCATCACCCGCAGACGGGTACTGACGGGTGCGATCGTGCTGGGCGGCGCCACGCTACTGCCCCGCGCACAGGGCGCGTTCGCGTCCAGTGGCCGGTTCGATCATGCTCCCGCGGCGGCCGCGCTGCGGCGGCTCGTGCCCGACCACCATCGGCAGATCACCCTGCGTCCCGTCACCGGGGAGGGCGACCGGTTCCGTGTCACCGGCCGGACCGGGCAGATCACCGTCGAGGGCACCAGCCCGGCGGTGCTGCTCACCGGCTTTCACACCTACCTCAGGCAGGTCGCACAAGCCTCCGTCTCCTGGAACGGCGAGCAGCTAGACCTTCCCCGGCTGCTGCCCGCGCCCGGCGGGGAGATCAGCGGATCGGCGAACGTGCCGCACCGGTTCGCCTTCAACGACACCAGCGAGGGCTACACGGCGCCGTACCGGAAGTGGGACACATGGGAGCGGGAACTCGACGTGCTCGCGCTGCACGGAGTCAACGCGGTGCTGGTGTACATCGGCGGCGACGCGGTCTACTACGACACGTTCCGGAAGTTCGGCTACTCCGACGCCGAGGTGAGGGCCTGGATTCCCGCCCCGGCCCACCAGCCCTGGTGGCTGCTGCAGAACATGTCCGGTTTCGGCGGCCCGACGCCCCGCAGGCTGATCGAGGAGCGGGCCGCCCTCGCAGAGAAGGTCATCGGCCGCGTGCGGGAGCTGGGTATGACGCCGGTACTGCCAGGCTACTTCGGCACCGTGCCGGACGGGTTCACCGACCGGCACGGAGGCGACGCGACGATCGTCGCACAGGGCACCTGGGGAGCCTTCAAGCGCCCCGACTGGCTCGACCCCCGCACCTCGGCCTTCGCCGAGGTCGCCGCCGGCTTCTACCGGAACCAGGCGCAGCGGTTCGGCGACAGCACGATGTACAAGATGGACTTGCTGCACGAGGGCGGCAACGCCGGTGACGTGCCGGTCGGCGACGCCGCGAAGGCCGTCGAGGCCGCGCTGCAGGCCGCCCACCCGGGTGCCGTGTGGGCGATCCTGGGCTGGCAGACCAACCCGTCGAAGGCGATCCTGGAGGCCGTCGACAAGAGCCGGATGCTGGTCGTCGACGGCCTGTCGGACCGCTACACGACGGTGACCGACCGGGAGAGCGACTGGGGCGGCACCCCGTACGCCTTCGGCAGCATCTGGAACTTCGGCGGCCACACCCCGATCGGCGCCAACGCTCCCGACTGGGTGGACGTGTACCCGAAGTGGCGGGACAAGGAGGGCAGCACGCTCGCCGGGATCGCCGCGATGCCCGAGGCCGCCGACAACAACCATGCCGCCTTCGCGCTCCTGACCGACCTGGCCTGGACGCCCGGCAGCATCGACCTGGACGACTGGTTCGCCGCCTACGCCACATCCCGCTACGGCGCCGCCGACCAGCACGCCGTCACCGCATGGCGGACGATCCGCGACACCGCGTACAACATGACGCGCGCCGACTCCTGGAGCGAGGCCCCCGACGGCCTGTTCGGCGCCCGGCCGAGTCTCGGCGCGAACAAGGCAGCAGCCTGGGGCCCGGAGTCCGACCGATACGACACCACGGTGTTCGACACCGCCCTCACCGAACTGCTGCGCGTCCCCGCCGCGTTGCGCGCCGGCTCCGCCTACCGGTACGACCTGGCCGACGTGGCCCGGCAGGTGCTGTCCAACCGCAGCCGGATACTGCTGCCGCAGATCAAGTCGGCGTACGAAGCCGGGAACCCCGACCGCTTCGACCGGCTGACCTCGGTGTGGCTGGACTGGATGCGGCTGATGGACCGGGTGCTGGCCACCAGCGAGCAGCACCTGCTGGGGAAGTGGCTGGCCGACGCCCGGTCCTGGGGCGCCACCGGAGCCGAGAAGGACCAACTGGAGTACGACGCACGGTCGATCATCACCACCTGGGGCGGCCGCGCGCAGAGCGACGAGGGGCTGCACGACTACGCCAACCGGGAGTGGTCCGGGCTGGTCGGCGGGCTCTATCTGACGCGCTGGCGTACGTACTTCGACGAGTTGTCGGCGGCACTGAAGAAGGGGAAGGAGCCCGCGGCCATCGACTGGTTCGCGCTGGAGGACACCTGGGCGCACCGGCACGACACCTACCCGGTCCGGGCCAGCGGGGACGTCCACCGGCTCGCCGACCTGATCCGCGACACTCTGGCCGTCGACCCCCACCAGACGAACCTGGCCGCCTCCGCCGACCGGGGCTCGCTGTCGGCCGGTCGGCCGGCCACCGTCACCGTGACGTTCACCAACCGCAACGGCTTCGCGGCGGCGACCGGCGTGACGCTGTCGGTCGACCCGCCGGAGGGTATGTCGGCGGAGCCGACCGGCATGGTGACGGCCGCCTCCGTGGCGCCGGGCGAGTCGTTCTCCGCGTCCTTCAGGGTCGCCCTGGCCGGGGCGGCCGCCGGGGAGCCGGTGCCCAGGGTGCCGGTGACGGCGACGTACCGGACGGGCGGCACGGCTGGGTCGGCGATCGCGGCAGTGCGGCTGCTGGTGGGAACGGGTGTCGAGGCGCCGTACCGTACGGCTTCGTTCAACGACGCGGTGTTCGGCGAGTCCGGGGACACGCTGGCCGTCGAGGGCGGCGGCGCGGACCTGTGGGGCGCCACGAACGAGTTCGGCGCGGTCTACCGGGCAGGCGCCTTCGGCGACAGCTCGGTCGCCACAGTGACCGTCACCTCACAGGACGCCACCGGGGGTTGGGCGCGCGCCGGACTCATCGTGCGCAACGACCTGTCGGCCGACGGATCGGCGGGGTACGTCAATCTCGCGGTGACGCCGTCCAACGGGTGCGCGCTGTCGTGGGACACGGACGGGGACGGCCGGTTCGACTCCATCGCGCTCTCCGGGGCGTTCACCCCGCCGGTGCGGCTGCGGCTGACCAGGTCCGGCGGCTCGTACACCGGTGAGTGCAGCACGGACGGCGTCAACTGGACGACGGTCGGCACCGCCACGCCGGGCGG
Source organism: Streptomyces sp. NBC_01478 (assembly GCF_036227225.1). GTDB lineage: Bacteria > Actinomycetota > Actinomycetes > Streptomycetales > Streptomycetaceae > Streptomyces. Next base: position 1,924,306 of record NZ_CP109444.1, read on the forward strand.
AGCGGCGGACACCCAGGACGCCGGGGTCTTCATGACGGCGGCGAACGGCTGGACCGGCACCCGGGGCGTCGCCGCGTTCGAGGGGCTCACAGTCGCCTGAACGTTCCCATTCAGGTCCATGCTCCGATGGCGCCGCTCCGGCCGAAGATGCCGGCGCGGCGCCGGTGCTTGTGCGAGGCGTCGGGAGATCAGACTCTGGATCACGACCCCGCAAGAAAGCTCAAACGAACCTTTCGCTCAACATTGTCCCTGTTCGTATCGACCAGACACACCGACTGCCACGTCCCCAACTCCAGCCGCCCGCCCACCACCGGCAACGTCGCGTGCGGCGGTACGAAGGCCGGGAGGACGTGGTCGCGGCCGTGGCCGGGACTGCCGTGGCGGTGCTGCCAGCGGTCGTCGGCGGGGAGGAGGGTGTGCAGGGCGGCGAGGAGGTCGTCGTCGCTGCCGGCGCCCGTCTCCAGGATCGCGACACCCGCCGTGGCGTGCGGGACGAAGATGTTGAGGAGGCCGTCACGGCCGGTCGCCGCCTCCCGGAGGAAGGCCTCGCAGTCGCGGGTCAGGTCCATGACCCGCTCCCTGGAACCGGTGGCGACGTTGAGGACTCGGGTGGTGAAGGCGGCTGACATGCCTCCATCCTGACCCATCCCTCAGACCCTCCGCCCGGTCGATCGCCCGGCCCGTGATACGAGGGGTCCAGTCCGCGAGACACCGTTGACCGTGGCACGCCATCTGACCTAGTTTCGGCCGCATGTTGCGTTCAGTTCTGCTCACCACGCGCGGTCACATCGACCTGCTGCGGGTGGCCTCCGCCGCGTGTTGCCGCGGCTGCTGACGCCTTCTTCCGCCTCACCCCCCTGTCTTTTCCCGCACTCCGTCGCGCCCGCGCACACCGTCGTGACGCGGCGGCGTTGAGGCGTTTCCCCTTCCTCACCGGACGCTCTCCCCCACTCCGTGGAGCACCCATGAGCATCAGCCATGCCCCACCAGACTCTTCCGGGCCCGACATTTCCCGTATATCCACCTCGAAGACCGACACGGACGCTCCTTCGCCCCTCGATCTCGTCCCCCTCGTCCCCCTCGTCCCCGCCTCCGCCCGCCGCACCCGTGTCCCCCGCTGGCTGCGTCGCGCCACCGGCCCGCTCGTGCTGCTCGCGCTGTGGCAACTCCTCAGCGGCACAGGTGTGTTGGCCTCCGATGTGCTCGCCTCGCCCGGGCGGATCGCGCACGTCGGCTGGGATCTGATCGACAGTGGTTCGCTGACCTCGGCCATGACCACCTCGCTCCAGCGGGTCGCGATCGGGCTGCTGCTCGGCACCGTCATCGGCACCGGACTCGCCCTGGTCTCCGGCCTGTTCAGGATCGGCGAGGACCTGGTCGACGCCCCCGTGCAGATGCTGCGGACCGTGCCGTTCGTCGGGCTGATCCCGCTGTTCATCATCTGGTTTGGCATCGGCGAGGCCCCCAAGGTCGCCATCATCACGCTCGGGGTGACCTTCCCGCTCTACCTCAACGTCTACTCCGGAATCCGGGGCGTGGACAGCCAGTTGATCGAGGCCGGGGAGTCGCTCGGGCTGTCCCGCCGGGGGCTCGTACGGCATGTGGTGCTGCCGGGCGCGCTGCCCAGCGCGATGACCGGGCTGCGCTACTCCCTCGGCATCGCCTGGCTGGCGCTCGTCTTCGCCGAGCAGATCAACGCGGACGCCGGGATCGGCTTCCTCATGGTGCAGGCGCGGGACTTCCTGCAGACCGACGTGATCGTGGTCTGCCTGATCGTCTACGCCTTCCTCGGCCTGCTGGCCGACTTCGTCGTCCGAACCCTCGAAAGGCTGCTGCTGCAATGGCGACCGACGTTCACGGGCCGGTGACCGCGCGATCGGCGACCGGGTCGCCGGCGACCGCGCAGGCGGTACGGGTCGAGGGGCTGACCCGCTCCTTCGACGGCCGTCCCGTCATCGACAAGCTCCGACTCGACGTACGGCAGGGCGAGTTCGTGGCGCTGCTGGGCCGCAGCGGCTGCGGCAAGTCCACGTTGCTGCGCATCCTCGCCGGGCTGGACCGGGACATCGAGGGCACCGTCCTCGTGCCGCGCCGCAAGGCCGTCGCGTTCCAGGCGCCCCGGCTGATGCCGTGGAAGAAGGTGTGGCGCAACGTCCTGCTCGGACTGCCCGGCAAGCCCGAACGTGCCGTGGCCGAGCGGGTGTTGGCGGAGGTCGGGCTCGGGGACCACGCCGACGCCTGGCCCAAGACGCTGTCCGGCGGTGAGGCGCAGCGCGCCTCGCTGGCCCGTGCCCTGGTGCGCGAGCCCGATCTGCTGCTGCTCGACGAGCCGTTCGGCGCGCTCGACGCGCTCACCCGGATCAAGGCCCAGCGGCTGGTGGGCGAGTTGTGGCAACGGCGGGGCTGCGCCGTCCTGTTGGTGACCCACGACGTCGAGGAGGCCGTGCTGCTGGCCGACCGGGTCCTGGTGATGGACGACGGCGTCATCGCGCACGAGCAGCGCATCGACCTCGACCGGCCGCGCGACATCACCGACCCCCGGTTCGCCGAACTGCGCGCCGGACTCCTGGAACGCCTCGGCGTCGACACCGCCGCCGAAGCCGCCTGAACTCCCCCACGCATCAGCCCAGTCACCGAGAACGGACTCCCCCTCATGCGACGAAGCCTCGTCCCCGCCGCCCTGCTGCTCCCGCTCACCCTCCTGCTCACCGCCTGCGGCGGGAACTCGGCTGCCGAGACCTCGACCGGCACCGACGGCAAGGGCTCCCTCACGCTCAACGTCGGTGACCAGAAAGGCGGTTCGGAGGCGGTGCTGCGGGCCGCCGGTGAACTCAAGAACCTGGACTACAAGATCAAGTGGTCCACGTTCACCTCCGGTCCGCCACTCCTCGAAGCGGTCAACGCCAAGGCCGTCGACATCGGCGGGGTCGGCAACACCCCGCCGGTGTTCGCCGCGGGCGCCGGCTCGAAGATCAAGGTGGTGGCCGCCTGGCACGGCACCTCCGAGGGCGACGCCGTCCTCGTGCCGAAGGGCTCGAAGCTCACCTCGCCGCAGCAGCTCAAGGGCAAGTCCATAGCCGTGGCGCAGGGTTCGTCCGCGCACTTCCAACTGGTCGCCTCCCTCAAGGCGGCGGGGCTCTCGCTGAGCGACGTCAAGGTGAAGTACCTCCAACCGGCCGACGCGCTGGCCGCGTTCACCTCCGGCAAGGTCGACGCGTGGGCGGTGTGGGACCCGTACACCTCGCAGATCCTCCAGGCCGAGCAGGGCCGCGTCCTCACCACCGGCCAGGGCGTGACGAACGGCCTCACCTTCCAGGTGGCGGCGCCCGGCGCGCTGGCGGACAAGAAGAAGGCCGCCGCCGTCAAGGACTACCTGGACCGGCTGCGGCGGGCCCAGACATGGGTGTTCTCCCACCAGGAGGCGTGGGCCAAGGTGTGGTCGAAGGACACCGGGCTGCCGTACGAGGTGGCGCTGGCGTCGGTGAAGCGGACCAACTCGACCCGGGTCTCGGTCGCCGTCGACAAGCCGCTCATCGCCTCGGAGCAGCAGATCGCCGACACCTTCACCCAACTCGAGCTGATCCCGCGGAAGGTGGACTTCGCCGAGTTCGTGGACACGCGCTACAACGGCACGTTGCCGGCCTCCACCTCCGCGCCGCGCACCACGGGAGGTTCGTGACATGGGCGTGCGTCTGCACTGGTTCCTGCCGACGGGCGGCGACGGCCGTACGCTCGTCGACCGGCACGCCTACGGGCCCAACCGCGCGGGGGCGGTCCGCGGGGTGCGGCCGCCGGACATCGAGTACCTGGCCCAAATCGCCAAGGCAGCCGAGCAGTTGGGCTTCGAGGCGGTGCTCACCCCGACCGGCACGTGGTGCGAGGACGCCTGGCTGACCACCGTGGCGCTCGCGCAGCACACCGAGCGGCTGAAGTTCCTGGTGGCGTTCCGGCCCGGGGTGATCTCGCCGACGCTGGCCGCGCAGATGGCGGCGACCTATCAACGCCTCACGCGCGGGCGGCTGTTGCTCAACGTCGTCACCGGTGGCGACTCGGCCGAGCAGCGACGCTTCGGCGACCGTCTCGACCACGATCAGCGGTATGCCCGTACGGACGAGTTCCTGTCGGTCGTACGAGGGGTGTGGCGGGGAGAGCCGTACGACTTCGACGGTGTCCACTACCGGGTCGAGGGCGGGCTCACCGCGCTGCCGCCCGATCCGGTGCCGCAGGTGTTCTTCGGCGGGTCGTCAGCGGCCGCCGGGCCGGTGGCCGCCCGGCATGCGGACGTGTATCTCACCTGGGGAGAACCGCCCGCGCAGGTCAAGGAGAAGATCGACTGGATTCGCGGGCTGGCCTAGCGGGAGGGGCGGGACGTGCGGTTCGGGGTGCGGCTGCACACCATCTCGCGGGACTCGTCGGCCGAGGCGTGGGCGACCGCGAACCGGCTGCTCGACGACCTCGACGCGGACACGATCGCGGCGGCGCAGACCGCGCTCGGGCGCAGTGAGTCGGTGGGGCAGCAGCGGATGCTTGCGTTGCACGGCGGTTCGCGGGACGAGCTGGAGATCCACCCGAACCTGTGGGCGGGGGTCGGTCTCGTCCGGGGCGGCGCGGGCACGGCGCTCGTCGGCAGCCATGCCGAGGTCGCCGATCTGATCGAGGAGTACCACTCGCTGGGCGTCGAGCACTTCGTGCTGTCCGGGTACCCGCATCTGGAGGAGGCGTACTGGTTCGGCGAGGGCGTGATTCCCGAGCTGGCGGCGCGCGGGCTGGTCGAGGGGGCGGCGCGGGCGGGAGTGCCGTTCCTGGTGGGCAGCGGGCGGTGAGCGCGCGGGAAGATCCACGGCCCCGGTGCTGTTCGTAGAAGCGTGAACAACACCCGTGAGGTCGACGTGGTCGTCATAGGCGCCGGGCAGGCCGGACTGGCCGGCGCCTATCACCTGCGGCGCACCGGTTTCGAGCCGGAGCGCGACTTCGTGGTGCTGGACCACGCGCCCGCGCCGGGCGGTGCCTGGCAGTTCCGGTGGCCGTCCTTGACGTACGGCAAGGTGCACGGAATGCACGCGCTGCCGGGCATGGAACTCACCGACGCCGATCCGGCCCGCCCGTCCGCCGAGGTGATCGCCGAGTACTTCGCCGCCTACGAGCAGGCCTTCGACCTGCGGGTGCGACGGCCGGTGGACGTGAAGGCCGTACGAGAAGGGGCTGACGGTCGGCTGCTCGTCGAGACGTCCGACGGTGTCTGGTCGACGCGGGCGCTGATCAATGCGACGGGTACCTGGGACCGGCCGTTCTGGCCGCGCTATCCGGGTCAAGAGACGTTCCGGGGGCGGCAGTTGCACACCGCGCAGTATCCGGGGCCCGAGGAGTTCGCCGGGTTGCGGGTGGTCGTGGTGGGCGGCGGCGCGTCCGGCACCCAGCACCTGATGGAACTGGCCCCCTACGCCGCGGCGACGACATGGGTGACCCGGCGTCCGCCGGTGTTCCGCGAGGGGCCCTTCAGCGAGGACGTGGGGCGGGCGGCCGTAGCACTGGTGGAGGAGCGGGTGCGGCAGGGGCTGCCGCCGAAGAGTGTCGTCTCCGTGACCGGGCTGCCGCTGAACGACGCCATCCGGCAGGCGATCGCGGACGGGGTCCTGGACCGGCAGCCGATGTTCGACCGGATCACGCCGGACGGGGTGGACTGGGACGACGGCCGGCATGTGGACGCCGATGTCATCCTGTGGGCAACGGGGTTCCGGGCGGCGATCGACCATCTGGCCCCGCTGAAGCTGCGCGGTCCGGGCGGCGGCATCCGCCTCGACGGCACCCGCGTGGCCGCGGACCCGCGCGTCCACCTGGTCGGCTACGGCCCGTCGGCCAGCACGATCGGCGCGAACCGGGCGGGGCGTGCGGCGGTACGGGACATCAGACGGCTGCTGGCCGGGGAGCCGGTCGCGGCCTGAGGTCGTTCCGGCGGGGGCGGTTCACGGGATCGGTCGCTGCCTGGCGCTGTGCCGTCCAGGCCGCTTCGCGGGCCGAGGGGCAACGTCCTCGCCGAAGGCACACATGCCGTCGCACCAGCACACCGTCCCCGAACGCCTCCGCACAGCCCCACGAGACATCAGGCGGCCGTCGGCCCGAGAGCGAGCGCCGCCTGACGTCGTCCTGAGCAGGTCACTTCGTGGGCGGTGCGCTGCTCTTCTGGGCCGCGTTGAACTCGGCGACGTTGCGCTGGTGTTCCTCGTAGGTGGCCGCGAAGCGGGTGTCGCCGGGCTTGACCGTGACGAAGTACAGCCAGTCGCCCGGGGGCGGGTTGATCGCGGCGCGCATCGCGTCCTCGCCCGGGTTGTCGATCGGGGTGGGCGGTAGGCCCATGCGCTGGTAGGAGTTGTAGGGGCTGTCGAGGCGGGTGTCGCTGGTGGTGGTCTTCAACGTGGCGCGGTTGAGCGCGTAGTTGATGGTCGAGTCCATCTGCAACGGCATCCCGCGTTCGAGGCGGTTGAAGATGACCCGGGCCACCTTCCCCATGTCCGCCGTGGAGGCGGCCTCGGCCTGCACGATGCTCGCGATGGTGACGGCCTGGTAGACGTTCATCGCGTTGCGCTGGGCGCCGGCCGCGACCGGGGCGCCGTTGAACTTCCGGTTCGCGGTGTTGACCATGAACGACAGCAGCGACGCGGGCGTCGACTTCTTCTCCAGCGGATACGTCGCCGGGAAGAGATATCCCTCGGGGTTGCCCTCCGCGTCGTTCGGCAGCTTCAGGCCGGATTTCGCGATCGACTTCTTGGTGGTACCGACCGGCAGCGCGAGGGCCTTGTCGACGGCTTCGTAGATCTGGCCCGAGCGCCAGCCCTCCGGGATCACCAGGGACGTGGGCCTTGAGTCCCCCTCGGTCTCCAGGCTCAGCAGCGGCACCGCCACGGCGGTGCCGGCCACGACGGCCCCGGTCGCGATGAGGGCGACCCGGCCCCTGCGGGTCAGTCGAATCGTGCTCCGTGGCGGAGTGTTCATCTGCATGCGGGCACGGTAACCCGCATATCGCCACAAACCCGGCATATCTTCAGCTTGTCGGTTCCAGTTGGGCATCCCGGCGTACCAGGGCCGCGTACCGCCCGTCCTGGTCGAGCAGTTCTTCGTGCGTGCCCCGCTCCGCCACATGCCCGGAGTCGAGGACCACGATCTGGTCGGCGCTGCGGATGGTGGACAGCCGGTGGGCGATGGTGAGCGTGGTGCGGTTGGCCGACAGGGCGTCGATGGCGTCCTGGACGGCGGCCTCGGTGCGGTTGTCCAGCGCGCTGGTCGCCTCGTCCAGGATGAGGACCGGCGGGTCGCGCAGGATCGTGCGGGCGATGGCCAGGCGCTGCTTCTCGCCGCCGGAGAACCGGTGTCCGCGCTCGCCGACGACCGTGTCGTATCCGTCGGGCAGGCCCGCGATGTGTTCGTGGATCTGCGCCGCGCGCGCCGCCGTGTGCAGCTCCTCGTCGGTGGCGTCCGGCTTGGCGAAGCGGAGGTTGTCGGCGACCGAGGCGTGGAAGAGGTACGTCTCCTGGGAGACGACGCCGACGGCCCGCGCGAGCGTGTCGAAGTCCAGGTCGCGGACGTCGACCCCGTCGAGGGTGACCCGGCCGCCCGTCACGTCGTAGAGCCGGGGCACGAGATAGCCGAGGGTCGACTTTCCGGCGCCGGTCGGGCCGACGATCGCGAGGCTGTTGCCGGCCGGGACGGTGATGTCGACGCCGTCGAGGATGGCGCCGCTCTTGTCGTCGTAGTGGAACTCGACGTCCTGGAAGGCGACTTCGCCCTTGATGGTGTCGAGGTGGACCGGGTTCTCGCGCTCGGTGATGTCGATCGGGAGGTCGAGGTACTCGAAGATGCGGGCGAAGAGGGCCAGCGAGGTCTGGATCTGGACGCCGGTCGACAGCAGGCTGACGGCCGGGCGGAACAGGCCCTGCTGGAGCGAGACGAAGGCGACGATGGTGCCGATCGAGGCGTCCGGGCCACCCAGGTGGAGGGTCATGCCGGCGGTCCAGTAGATGACGGCGGGCATCGCGGCCATCACGATCGAGATGACGGCCATGCGCCAGCGGCCGGCCATGTTCGACCGGACTTCGAGGTCGACGAGCCCCTCGGACTCCTCGGAGAAGGACCGGGTGAGCGAGTCGGAGCGGCCCATGGTGCGGCCGAGCAGGATGCCGCTGACGGACAGCGACTCGGTGACCGTGGCGGCCATCTCGGCCATCTGGCGCTGGCGCTGGGTGGCGATCTTCTTGCGTTCGTTGCCCACCCGGCGGCTGATCCACACGAAGACCGGGAGCAGCAGCAGCGAGACGACGGTCAGGCGCCAGTCCAGGGCGATCATCGCGATGATCGTGGCGACCACGCTGGTGAGGTTGGAGACCAGGGAGGTGGCCGTGGAGGTGACGGTGGCCTGCATGCCGCCGATGTCGTTGGCTATGCGGGACTGGACCTCGCCGGTGCGGGTCCGGGTGAAGAAGGCGAGCGACATGCGCTGCAGCCGGCCGTAGACCGCTGTGCGCAGGTCGTGCATGACGCGCTGGCCGACCGTCGTGGAGATCAGGGTCTGCAGCACGCCGAAGATGCTGGTCAGGACGGCGCTCAGGATCATGCCGAGCGCGAGCAGGCTCAGCAGACCGGTGCGGCCCTGCGGGATGGCGACGTCCAGCGTCTCCTTCAGCAGGAACGGGGTCGCCACGGTGACCAGGGACGCGGCACCGACCAGGAGGCCGACGACCGCGAGCCGGGCGCGGTAGGGCTTGAAGAGCTTGAGGATGCGGCGCACCTGCCGGGGTTGGTCGGTCGAGGTGCCGGGGGACGGTGTCCACTTGATGTCGTCGCGGGGCATGGTCTCCTACGGATGGTGAGGCGATCAGGACTGGTCAGGCGCTCAGAACTCGTGGAGCGACGAGACCTGATGGAGCATAGCTCATTGTTACCTATACTCACAATGAACCAGGTCCTGATATTGTTCCCGTATGACCACCCCCGATTCCGACGGGCTCCTCGCGGAGCAGTTGCTGCGGCTCACCCGCAGGGTTCACCGCATCCAGAAGCGCCATCTGGAGCAGCGCGACCTCGGCATCACCCCGGCCCAGTCCCGCCTGCTGCGCACCCTCGCGCACTTCGGCTCGCCGCCCCGCATGGCCGACCTCGCCGAGCGCCTCGAGGTGGTCCCGCGCGCCGTGACGACACTGGTCGACGGCCTGGAGGCGAACGGCAAGGTACGGCGGGTGCCCGACCCGTCCAACCGGCGGGTGATCCGGATCGAGATCACGGACGACGGCCGCAAGGCGCTGAGCGAGCTGCGCAGCGCCCGCCGAGGTGCGGCGGACGAGATCCTGGCACCGCTCACGGATGTGGAGCGCGAGGTGTTGCGGACCTTGCTGGACACGCTGGTGGACGGAGCGCCCGGCGCCCATGAGGGGCACGGGCGGCCCTGCTGACCACGGGCGGTCGCGAGGGCTTCACGCCGGCCGGTTCGAGCCCTTGATCTCCACTCCGGCCCGTTCGAGCCCTTGATCCTCACTCCGGCCAGTTCGAGTCCTTGATCTTCTCGACGAAGTCGCCCCGCACGAAGCCGGGTACGAAGTGGGCCAGCACATCCGCCTTGATGTTGCCGAACGTGGTCTCGGGGCGGTCCTTGATGCCCTCGGTGAAGGCGGCGAGGATGCCGTTCTTGAAGTCCGGGCGGGGGTGCGCCGCCACGACGGCAGCGCGCTGTTCGTCGGAGACGGCGTCGTAGCCGATGCCCACGACGTCCAGTCCGACACCCCGGTTGACCAGGGCGATCTCGGCCGACATGTGCAATGGGATCTCCTGGGTGGTGTGCAGCGCGATGCTCGCCCAGACTCGGTCGGCCGGTTCACCGGTGATGCCGTGGGCATGCAGGAACCGGCGGGCCTCGTCGGCGCCGTCGATCTCGAAGCGCTGGTCGGTGCGGCGGAACCTCTCGGTGAGTCCGAGGTCGTGGAACATCGCGGCCACGTAGAGCAGTTCGGGGTCGTAGTCGATGCCCTGCTCCCGGCCGCGCAGGGCTCCCCAGAGGAACACCCGCCGGGAGTGGTCGTACAGCAACGGTGACGTGGCCTCGCGCACCAGCTCGGTCGCCTCGCGCGCCAGCACGCTGTCCGGGATCTCCACGCCTGCGATCACTTCACTCATCGTCGTTCCCTCTCCTCGATCTCTTCTCTCCATGGGCTGTGTCTCCAGGATCGGCGGCGGCGTACGCTGGAGCCATGTCCTCACGGCCACATAAACCACAGATTCAGACACAGCTCCAGGGATGACGCACCGGGTCGGATTCCTCGTCTTCGACGGCGTGACCATGCTCGACGTCAGCGGTCCCGCCGAGGTGCTGCACCAGTCGGGCCGGCTCGGCCACCCCTACGAGCTGGCGCTGATCTCTCCCCACGGCGGCGCGGTCACCGCGGCCAACGGGCTGACGCTGACCGGCACGGTGACCGCGGTCGACGCCGGACCGGTCGACACGGTCGTGGTCACGGGAGGCGACCGGCTCGCTCAACAGCCCGCCGAGGAAGCCCTGTTGACCGCGGCCCGCGTCCTCACCGACCACTCCGCCCGGGTCACGTCCGTCTGCACGGGCGCCTTCCTCCTCGCCCAACTCGGCCTGCTCGACGGCCGTTCGGCCACGACCCACTGGCGGCAGGCCGAGACACTGGCCCGCCGTTACCCCCTGGTGCGCGTCGAACCGGACGCCATCCACGTCCGCGACGGCCGCTTCGTCACCTCGGCAGGCATCAGCGCCGGGATCGACCTGGCACTCGCCCTCGTCGAGGACGACCACGGAGCGGACGTGGCCAGGGACATCGCGCGCGAGCTGGTCGTCTTCATGCAACGCCCGGGCGGGCAGTCGCAGTTCTCCACCGCCACCGCGACCCGGCCACCGCGCACCGATCCGCTACGGTCGCTGATCGCGTCCGTGCTGGCCGACCCGGCCGGCGACCACAGCCTGCCCGCCATGGCGGCGACGGCGGCCGTCAGCCCCCGCCACCTGACGCGACTCTTCCGCACCGAACTCGGCACCACGCCCGCCCGCTGGGTCGAACGGGTCCGGCTCGACCGCGCCCAGCATCTCCTCCTCGAAGGCCACAGCGTCACCTCCGCGGCACACCAGAGCGGGCTCGGCACCGACGAGTCCCTGCGCCGCGCCTTCGCCCGCCACTTGGACACGACACCGACGCACTATCGCAGTCGGTTCGCCAGCACGCGCCGCCCGTCACCGATGCCCTGAGCCGTGACCGGCCGGCTTCGGCTCGGGTCATGCCTTCGCGGAAGGGTGCGTTGGCGCCGTAGTGGCACGGAGTCCTGTCAGCAACGCGGCCAGGATGCGGGTCAGTTGGGGTTCGACGTCGACCAGGGCATGCGCCAACTCGGGGCGGGTTTCGTAGAGCGTGCGGAGGCGGGTACCGGGGGCGGCCATCTGCAGCAGCGCCCCGGCCATGCTCGTCGCCGTGGCGATCACGTCGATGGCCGAGCGCTCGGTGATCGCGAGCATCCGGCACAACTCGGTTGCCACCGCGGCGACTTCGCCGAGTGCGACCGTCTTGAACTCGTACACCGACTCGAGTGAGACGTTGCGTTCCAGGTTCAACGGCGCCTGGGCGAGCAGGTCGCAGAAGAACGGCCGCGCGACCAGCGACTGCGCGATGGCGGCGGCGACCATGTCGGAGTCCCCGTCGGCGAGTTCGCGCAACCGCGCGCGGAGCGCCGCCGACCAGTCCTCCCAGCCTTCTGCGGTCAACGCCAGGAAGATCTGCTCCCGGGTCTCGAAGTACCGCAGCATGGCGGACTTGTGCATGCCGACGGCGGCGGCGATGTCCGTGAGGGTGACCTCGCGCACGCTGCGCTCGGCGCCGAGGGCCCGAGCGGCGTCGAGGATCGCTCGCTCTCGCTGTTGCTTGGCCGCCGCACTGCGGGCGCGCTGGGGACCGGGCGTGCTCATGCCGCACAGCATAGCGCAACCCGGTTGCACTAATAACGAAACAGTGTTTTGCTAGAGCCATGACTCAGACATGGTTCATCACCGGTTCGTCCCGCGGCTTCGGCCGCAACCTCACCGTCGCCGCCCTGGAGGCCGGCGACCGGGTCGTCGCCACGGCACGCAAGCCGGAGCAGTTGGACGACCTCGTGGAGAAGTACGGCGACCGCGTACTGCCGGTCGCACTCGACGTCACCGACCGGACGGCCGCAACGGCCGCTCTACAGGCGGGAGTCGACCGCTTCGGCGGGATCGACGTGGTCGTGAACAACGCCGGATACGCCAACCTCTCCCCGGTCGAGACGACACCCGAGGACGACTTCCGCCGACAGTTCGACACGAACTTCTGGGGGGTCTACAACGTCTCGACGGCGGCGCTCCCGTTCCTCAAGGCGCAGGGCGCGGGCACGGTCGTGCAGTTCTCGTCCGTCGGCGGTCGGGTCGGCGGGAATCCCGGGCTCGGGTCGTACCAGGCGGCCAAGTTCGCGGTCGACGGCTTCACGCGCGTGCTCGCGGCCGAGACCGCGCCGTTCGGCATCAGGTACCTCGTCGTGGAACCGGGTGGCTTCGCGACCGACTGGGCCGGCTCGTCGATGCAGATCCCGGAGGTTCCGCCGGAGTACGACGAGACAGTCGGCGCGGTGATCCGCCTCTTCGACGGTCCCGTGACCGCCGCGGGCGACCCGAAGCGGGCCGGGGAGATCCTGGTCCGGCTCGTCAAGCAGCCGAACCTGCCCTCCCATCTCCTCCTGGGCGTCATCGCGGTCGAGATGGCGCAGAGCTATTCACGCGACCAGATCGCCCAGGCGGCCACATGGGAATCGGTGAGCCGCTCGGCCGACTTCGACCAGGACTACCCGGTCGACCTCGCGTAGCCAGAAGAACGGGCCGCGACTCCCCCACCGTAAAGACGGAGCAGGAGCCGCAGCCCGCCACGACGAACCGACTCACCCTCAACTGGCCTCGGGGGCAGTCTCCTTGACGCGCTGCGCGGGGATCTCCGCGTCTTCCCGAACGGCCTCTTCCTCCACGGCCGCGAGTTCGCCTTCTTCCACGTCCGTGATCTCGCCGTCGAGGACCTTCTTGGCCCGCTCGATGTCGAGTGCGCCCTCCCAGCGGGAGACCGCGAAGACGGCGACGCAGTTGCCGAGGAGGTTGGTGACGACGCGCATCGAGTCCATGATGCGGTCCACGCCGAGGAGCAGGGCGACCGCGCCGGCCGGGATCGCGCCCAGCGAGGACGCGGTCGCGGACAGGGCGAGGAAGGCCGAGCCGGGGATGCCGGCCATGCCCTTGCTGGTCAGCATGAGCACCAGGACGACGGTGATCTGCTGGCCGAGGCTGAGGTCGACACCGACGGCCTGGGCGATGAACAGCGTGCCGATCGAGAGGTAGAGCGAGGCACCGTCGAGGTTGAAGGAGTAGCCGGTGGGCAGCACCAGGCCCACCGCGTCGTCCCGGGCGCCGGCCTTGCGCAGCTTCTGCATCACGCGCGGCATGACGGACTCGGTGGAGGCGGTGCCGAGCGCGAGGAGCATCTCCTCGCGGATGTAGCGGAGGAACTTCCACAGGCTGAGCCCGGTGACCAGCCGCAGCGCGACGGCGAGCAGCGCGACGAAGAGCGCGGCGGCGACGTAACAGAGGATGATCAGCTTGGCGTAGGTCTTGATGACGCCGAGCCCGTACTGGCCGACGAGGACGGCCATCGCGCCGAAGACGGCGAGCGGGGCGAGTCGCATGACGAAGCCGACGATCGCGAAGATGATCTCCTGTGCCTGCTCGATCGCGGGCAGGACCTGCGGCACCTTGGTGTGGCCGAGGTGGAGCAGTGCGGCGCCCACCAGGCAGGCCAGGATGAGGACTTGGAGCAGGGAGTTCTCGGCGAAGGCGCCGATGAAGCTGGTCGGGAGCGCGTTGACGATGAACTCGGTCGTCGAGGGCAGCGAGCCGCCGCCCGTCTTCGCGTCCACCGCCGAGGTGTTGAGGGTGGCCGGGTCGACATGCATCCCGGAGCCGGGCTGGACGACGTTGGCGAGGACGAGACCGATGATCAGCGCCGCGGTGCTCGCGACCTCGAACCAGATCAGCGCCTTGAGGCCGATCCGGCCGAAGGCCTTGAGGTCACCGGCCTTGGCGATCCCGACGACGACCACACAGAACACGAGCGGCGAGATGATCGTCTTGATGAGCCGGGTGAATCCGTCGCCGAGGGGCTGAAGGTCCGTGGCCACGTCGGGCCACAGCTTTCCGACGAGGATTCCGAGGACCAGCGCGCAGGCGACCTGCGCGAAGAGAGAGGTACGCAATATGCGTGCGACGCGTCGCGGCAGGGGCGGGACGGACGGCGGCACGGGCACTCCTTGAGGGGGACGGTCGTTCACGGAAGTCGAGTGGGGTGACTTCTGCGATACGGAAAGCGGCTTCCAAGTGGACACTTTGGAGCCGTTGTTGATCCCCCGGAAAACCTCCGTGTGACAGCCGTGTAAAACACCCGCCTGAGTGACGCGTCGCACGCAGGACGCCTCAGCAGCCGTCGCGGTCCTCGGTGAGCACCCCCTGCACGGTCGTCAGCGAACGGTCGTAGCAGCCGCCGGAGCCGTACAGCCGGTAGCGCTCACTCGACGTCCCGACCGCGTGCCGCTGGTCGCGCGGCACGTTCAGCGTGTAGGTCGCGTCGCCGCTGTAGGTGTCGTCGAGCCGCGACCACCCGGTCCGCCGCCCGTCCCGCGTATCGACGACCGTCGCCCGGTCGCCCAGTGTGAGAACGGTACGCAGCCGGTCGTCGGTCCCGATCGTCGTAGCGCCGTTCATCGTGTACGTCCGGTGCGTGGCCGTCGTCCGGGCCGGTCCATGCCCGTCGACGGTCACCGACTCGTCGTCCGTCCAGGTCGCGTCGAGCCCGTCCGTGTTCTCGCCGTCGGTCCAACGGTGTACGGAGGTGTTCGCGAGCGTCCGGTCGACGGTGGTCCGTACCCGGCCGTGCGAGGTGTCGACGTACCCGGCGACGGTCAGCCGATGGCCCGCGTCGGTGTCCACGCGTTCCTCCGAACCGGGCGTGTACGTCGAGGAGTTGGCGAGCTCGCCCGCCCGGTCGAGGGTGAGCTTCCCGGTGACGTGGGCGCGCTGCGCGTCCTGCCAGACGAGCACGTTCACCGGCGCGCTCCAGCCGCTCTGCCCCTCGGGCACGCCCACGACGGAGACGTCGACGCGGTGCGGGCGGCCGTCGTTGAGCAGCCCGGCGAAGGGGGTGAGGTCGTATTCGATCGGCTTCACGTCGAAGGCGCGCGGGCCGGGAATGACGTACCAGAGGAAGGGGTCGGACCAGCCGCCGGTCCACACGTTCGGGAACGGGGCGGCGATTCCGGCGAGTTGGCCGTCGACCTTGATCTGCACCTCGCGGTAGGGACCCTTGTCGGCCTGGCAGGAGTACGGCGCCGAGCCGGGCACCGCGAGATACCAGAACTCCTCGCAGCCGCCGCCGGATCCGGTGGCGTACACCTCGGCGACGATGCGTTCGCTGTTGCGCGGGGTGGTGAGGGTCGAGTCGGCTGCGAGGGTGAGGACGCGGTCGGGGGTCTGCGCCGCCGCGGGTCTGCCCTCGTAGAACGTCAGCGTGGCCTTGACGCCGATGACACCGGTGTAGGTGTCGTCGACGACGTTGCCGATGAGCATCTCGACGTCCTGCGTGCTGCGGAAGGTGGCGCTGTAACGCGTGACGTCCTTCTCGACGGACCAGGCGATGCCGTCGGGCGAGGGCTCCGGTGTCGACGTACGGAGGATCTCGACCCCGCCGACGTGCAGATAGCCGAGCCGGTCGTACTGCCGCCCCTTGACCGTGCCGTCGAGGCGCAGGACGACCTTGCTCCAGTGGTCGCCGCAGGCCTTGGGCGGTGTGTAGGTGCCCCGGTACGGGGTGAAGTCGCGGAACTCGGTGTCGGCGAGGGTGACTTGGCAGGACTTCGTCGCGGGCTTGGCGATGGGCGGGGCGGCGGTGAGGGGGTCGTGCCAGTCGGTGCCGAACTCGGCGGGGACGTCGGCGACTTGGGCCTTCGTATCGACCGCTTGAGTCTTCGCGTCGGACGCCTGAGCGGGGCCGGCACCGAGGAGGGTGCTCGCCAGGAGGGCCGCCCCGGCGAGCATGGACATGACTATCCGGTTTCTCATGGGCGGTGTTCTACCCCTTGAGGCCCGCCCTGTCCCCCATCAGCACCACGGGATGCCGGTCCGGGTCGAGCGTGCGCAGCAGATACTCCATCGCCTCTTTGGACAGGCTGACGCACGCCGACGTACCGCTGCCGTGGTCCAGGTGCAACCAGATCCCGCCACCCTTGTCCTCGCCCTCGGGCTGCTCCCCGTCGTCGGGCGGGGTGCCCGGGACGCGGTTGTAGTCGATGGCGATGACGTAGTCGAAGTCGTGCCAGTGCGACTCGTCCCAGTCGCGCGGGGCCTCGTACGACTCGTCCTGGGAGTACGGGAGTTCGGTGCCGGGGTCGTCGAGGACGCCGCCCGCGGCGGTCAGCGTGAACACGCCGACGGGGCTGCGCTTGTCGTCGAGGTGATGGTCGGTGGTCCAGCCCAGTTTGCCGTTGTGCGCGGGCCAACCGGCGGCCCGGTGCCAGGTGGAGCCGCGCTTGGTGAACAGCACGGCGGTGGAGTTCGGGGAGTCCTTGCCGTCGCCGTAGACCGCGAGGACCTGGCCGGTGTCGGCGGGGAGGGCGCGCTGGAGCCGGTCGCCGACGTCCGGGATGCGGGTCGGGTCCGGGACGGCGGTGGTGACCGGTCTCGGGTGGGTCGCCTGCGCGCCGGGTCTTCCCTCCCGGCCGCCGGGGTGTGCGGTGTGCGCGCTTCCGCACGCGGACAGGGTCGTCATCGTCAGGAGGGAACCGAGAGCCGCCATCGCGACCGTCGCACGTCGTGTGCCGCCACTCTGCATCGGGCCATGGTCACATCGCATTCAGCGGCATTGTGTGAGGTCACGGACATATCACCCCTGATGGGTGAACGCCGGTTCTGACCCCCGGCCGGGAAAACCCCTTGCTTCCGACCACGCTGCGACGCGAACCTTTCACGGTTTGTTGCCGCGTTCCGCGGTTCCCTCCTTCCTCCTCCCCCTTCCCGCCAGACAAGAGCCACTGGGACGTCATGCAGATTCAAGACCTTCCGTATCCCGACCCGGGTGTGCCGGACGCGCGCTCGGGGCCTCGATTCCTGTGGTGGCTCGGCCGGAATCAGCTCGGTGGACAGTTCAAGTCCCTGGCCTGGGGGCTGCTGCACTTCGTGTCCGTCTCCGCGCTGCCGTTCTGTGTGGGGTTCGCCGTGCAGGCCGTGGTCGACCGCTCCGGAAGCCGGCTGGCGCTGACCGGCGGGCTGATGGTGGCGTGCGGGGCGGGCATCGCCGTGGGCGACACCTTCCTGCACCGGACCGCCGTCACCAACTGGATCACGGCCGCCGCCCGCGTCCAGCAACTGCTGGCCCGCCAGGCGTCCCACCTCGGCTCGGCGCTGACCCGGCGGGTCGCCGCCGGTGAGGTCGTGGCCGTGTCCACCGGTGACGTCGAGAAGATCGGCTGGTTCGTGGAGGCGCTGTCGCGCTTCCTGGCCGCCGCGCTGACGATCGTCATCGTGTGCGTCGGCCTGTTCGTGTACCAGCCCGCGCTCGGCGTCGTCGTCGCCGTGGGTGTGCCCGTGCTGGCGATCTCCGTGCTGCCGCTGCTGCCCCGCGCCACCCGGCGCGCCGACGTGCAGCGCGAGAAGGCGGGCCGCGCCACCGAGCTCGCCTCGGACACCGTCGCCGGACTGCGGGTGCTGCGCGGCATCGGCGGCGAGGAACTGTTCCTCGACCGCTACCGCCGTGCCTCGCAGGAGGTCCGCCACGCGGCCGTGCGCAGTGCCCGGATGTGGGCGGTCATCTCCGCGATCCAGGTGCTGATGCCGGGTCTGCTGCTGATCGCGATCGTCTGGCACGGTGTGCAGCTCGCCCGCCAGGGCCGGGTCACGGTGGGCGAACTGGTCACCGTCTACAGCGCGGTGATGATCATGTCCTACCCGCTGCGGCACTTCGAGGAGATCGCCATGGCGTACTCCTTCTCCCGGCCCTCGGCCAAGCGCGCCGCGCACGTGCTGTCCCTGGAGCGGGTCACCGACACCGGGGGAACACGGGCGGCCGAGGTGCCCGCCGGGGATCTGTACGACCCGGACACCGGTCTGCTGGCGCCCTCCGGCCGGCTCACCGCCGTGGTGTGCGGCGACCCCGACGCGGCCGGGCGGCTGGCGGAACGTCTCGGCGGACACCCCGCCGACGCGGGCACCTCCGTGCTCCTGGACGGCGTACCGCTCGACGAACTCCCCCTCGACTCGGCGCGCACCGCCGTCCTCGTCCAGGACAAGGACCCGGTGCTGCTGTCCGGTTCGCTGCGCGAGCTGCTCGACGTGCCCGCCTCGGGTGCGGTCGGCGCGGAGGAGGCCCTGGCCGCCGCGCAGTGCGGGGACGTGCTGGTCGCGCTCGCGCAGGGCTCGCTCGACACCACCGACCCGATGGACGCCCGCATCACCGAACGCGGACGCTCCCTCTCCGGCGGCCAGCGCCAACGGCTCGCCCTGGCGCGGTCGTTGATCACCGACCCGGAGGTCCTCGTCCTGGACGAGCCGACCTCCGCCGTCGACTCCCACACCGAGGCCCGGATCGCCGACGGCGTACGGGAGTTGAGGGCGGGCCGGACCACGGTGGTGTTCACCTCCTCGCCGCTGCTCCTGGACCACGCGGACCGGGTCGTGCTCGTGCACGAGGGCGCGGTGGTGGCGGTCGGCGCCCACCGCGACCTGCTCCGGAGCGAACCCCGGTACCGGGCCGTGGTGACACGCGAGACCGAGGAGGAGTCCGCGTCGCGGGAGGCGTCGGACGACCAACAGGCCTCCCTGCGCGGCGAGTTGAACCATGACGAGGCTCCTCTCCGAGGTGCCTTGGACCACGACGATGCCCTGGACGACGAAGCCGCGCTGCGGAGCGCACTGGAAGAAATCGAGGAGAGCGCATGATCGGCGTGGCGCCCCCGGCCTACGACCCGGCGGCCCCGACCACCGCCAACACCCTGCCGGTCGGCGCCCCCGCGACCGTACGGGCCTACGTGTCCGAACTGTTCCGGCGGCATCGCCGTGCCTTCTTCCTGCTCGTCGGCGTGAACACGGTCGCCGTGGTCGCCTCGATGGTGGGCCCCTATCTGCTCGGCGATCTCGTCGAGCGGGTGTCGGACGGAGCGCGGGACCTTCATCTGGGCCTGACCATCGGGGTGTTCGCGGTCGCGCTCGCCGTCCAGGCCGTGTTCATCCATCAGGTGCGGTTGCGCGGCGCGATGCTCGGCGAGCGGATGCTGGCCGACCTGCGCGAGGACTTCCTCGTCCGGTCGGTCGGGCTGCCGCCGGGTGTCCTGGAACGGGCGGGCACCGGCGACCTCCTGTCCCGCATCACCACCGACATCGACCGGCTCGCCAACGCGATGCGGGAAGCCGTGCCGCAACTGGCGATCGGTGTGGTGTGGGCGCTGCTGCTGCTCGGCGGTCTGGTCGTCACCGTGCCGTCGCTGGCGCCCGCCGTGCTGATCGCGGTGCCGGTGCTGGTGATCGGCTGCCGTTGGTACTTCAAGCGCGCACCGGCCGGCTACCGCTCCGAGGCCGCCGGGTACGCCGCCGTGGCCGCGGCCCTCGCCGAGACCGTGGACGCGGGCCACACCGTCGAGGCGCACCGCCTCGGCGACCGGCGGATCGCCCTCTCGGAGCGCCGCGTCAAGGAGTGGACAGCCTGGGAGAACTACACGCTCTGGCTCCGGTCGGTGCTCTTCCCGGTCATCAACATCACTCATGTCACGGTGCTCTGTTCGGTCCTGATGCTCGGCGGGGTGTTCGTCCTGAACGGCTGGATCGGGGTGGGCGAGCTGACGACGGGCGCCCTGCTCGCGCAGATGCTCGTCGACCCGGTGAACCTGATCCTGCGCTGGTACGACGAGCTCCAGGTCGCCCAGGTCTCGCTGGCCCGGCTGGTCGGCGTCCGCGACATCGAGCCCGACGCCGGGGACGCCGCGCTGTCCCCGGACGGCCGGGACGTGCACGCGGACCGGGTGCACTTCGGCTACCGCGAGGGCGTCGACGTGCTCCGCAAGGTGTCCCTGGAGGTCGCGCCCGGCACCCGGCTGGCCCTCGTCGGCCCCTCGGGGGCGGGCAAGTCCACCCTGGGCAGGCTCCTCGCCGGCATCTACGCGCCCCGGGACGGCCGGATCACCCTCGGCGGCGCCGAACTCTCCCGGATGACCGCGGAACACGTCCGCTCCCATGTGGCCCTCGTCAACCAGGAGCACCACGTCTTCGTGGGCTCCCTGCGCGACAACCTCCTGCTCGCCCGGACCGACGCGGCGGACGCCGAGCTGTGGGCGGCGCTGGGCGCGGTCGACGCGGACGGGTGGGCGCGGGCCCTCGGCGACGGCCTGGACACCGAGGTCGGCTCGGGCGGGCTGGCGCTCACCCCGGCCCAGGCCCAGCAGATCGCGTTGGCCCGGCTGGTGCTGGCCGACCCGCACACGCTGGTCCTGGACGAGGCGACCTCGCTGCTCGACCCGCGCGCGGCCCGTCACCTGGAACGCTCCCTGGCCCGCGTCCTCGACGGCCGCACGGTCGTCGCGATCGCCCACCGCCTGCACACCGCCCACGACGCGGACGTCATCGCCGTCGTCGAGAACGGCCGCATCAGCGAACTGGGCAGCCACGACGAATTGGTGGCGGCGGAGGGGGCGTATGCGGCGCTTTGGCGATCCTGGCACGGGTAGCTCCGCCGGTGGGGCGGTGACTGAGCCACGGGTGGGGTGAGCGGGCTGGTCGGGGTGGGGGTGATTGGCCTGCGGGCGGTGGGGGCCGGTCGGGGAGGGACGTGACCTGCTTGCCGGCCGGTGGGGGCTGGTCCGGGTGGGAGGCGACTGATCTGCGGGCCGGTGGGGGCTGGGCGCGCCGTTCCCCGCGCCCCTTTCGGGGCGCGATGGCGTGCGGGGTGAGCAGCGGAGGGGCTGGTGGGAAGCCGGGCCACTCGGGCCGTGCCGTTGCGCGGTGGGGAAAAGGGGTGGAAGGCTGGGGAGCGGCACCGGTTCGGGAAGTGCCCGGGGACCATGTGGTTCGTGCCGGGCGTCGCCTGTGCCCCGCACAGCGGCGCCCCGCCGCCGCGGTGAGAACGGGCCGGTCCCCACCCCCTGGAGGTAGCCGTGAACAGCGTCGACGGATGGGGAGACGACGTCTACCAGCCCGACGGATCCGAGGTGCAGGACGACGCGGGTCTGCTCGACGCGGAGGACACCCTGGTGGCCGACGGCGTCGAGGACCCCCTCGACCGCGGCTGGTCCCCACCGGATCGCCCTTGGGCGGTGGAACGCGCCGATGTCACGGCCTCGGAGCGTCAGCACGGTGAGTCGCTCGACCAGCGCCTCGCCGAGGAGGTCCCGGATCTCGCCGTGTCCGACGGCGACGGCCTCGGCGACTCCGAGGACACCGACGGCGAACTCCGGGACATCGAGGTCGGTGACGTCCGCTCCGGTCGGCTCGTGGCACCCGACGAAGGGGCCCACGAGGACGAGGAGAGCGGCCTGATCGCCACGGACGTGGGCATCGACGGCGCGGCCGCCTCCGCCGAGGAGGCCGCGATGCACATCGTCGACGAGGACGAGGACTCCCTCTACGGCTGACCTCGCCGCCCCGCCGCCGTCAACCGCACCAGCGCCGCAGGAGGAGCAGCCATGCAGCAGGACAAGCAGCCCGACTACCACCCCGTGGTCTTCCGGGACCGCGCCGCCGGATACGCCTTCCTGACACGGTCCACCGCGACCAGCGACCGGACCATCGAGTGGGACGACGGCGAGACCTACCCGGTCGTGGACGTGGAGATCTCCTCGGAGAGCCACCCCTTCTACACCGGCAAGGCCAGGACGGTGGACACCGAGGGGCGTATCGCCCAGTTCGAGCGGCGCTACGGCGGCGGGGTGGGCGAGGGTTCCGGCGGGGCGTGAGCCGGTGCCCGCGCCGGAGACGGAACCGAGGCGGGCGCTCAGATCACGTTGAGCGCCGCCGCGCAGCCCACTCCCCCGAGCAGTATGAACACCGGCATCAGCACCTTGAGCTCGATCCAACTGCCCGCGCGGAACCGCATCACCTTCGGCGGCCCGATCGGGTACCAGCGCTTGCGGCCCAAGGGGATCGGCCACAGGATCGGGCAGCCGGAGACGGTCAGCGCGTCCCCGATGTCGTGCACCAGCGCACCCAGCACGACCGGCAGGCCCAGCCACAGGTACTGGTGCTGATCCGTGAACAGCCAGTCCGAACCGTTGCCCGGCTTGTCCAGCACTCCGGCCAGGATCCACGCGCTGGTCGCCGCCAGCAACCACACCAGGATGTCGCTGCTGGAGCCGCGGGCCGCCCGCCACAGCAGACCCTCGATGGCCAGCACCATGTGCACGAAGAGGATCGCCAGCACTCCCCAGCGACCGCCCAGGATCGCCACGCCCGCACTCCCCGCCCCGATCAGGACCGCCCACAGCCAGGTGTGGGTGAGCGTGCGGTGCCCGCCGTTGCGGCGCGGGTCGCCCTGCTTCCTGGTCCCCTTGTAGACGGCGTACGAGAGCTTGTCGACGACCTCGCACACGGTCCGGGAGACGGGTCCGAAGGCCCGGGAGATGGTCGCCGCCTTGTGGTCGAGGTCCGGGGCGAGCGCGGCGCCGGCGCAGATCAGGGCGCCGACCAGGATCACCGGCCAGGGCATCGGATGTCCGGCCGCGGCGGTCGCCGCTCCGACGCCGAGCCAGGCCGCCGCTCCCGACAGTGAGTGTGCTGGTCCCATCATGGCCGTTCCCCGCCCCATTCCTCTTACGCCGCCGGTCAGTTGCTCGGGCGCCCTGACACTCTGTCGGCGCCACAGCGTAGCGGTAGCGATCTTCCTCCCCGCAGCCGATTCCCCCATCGGCCACGGCGCCAGGCAAGATGGGGTCGTGACCCTCATCGACCAGTTGCCGCCGACCGCAGATCCCGACGCCCTCTACGAAGCCTTCGAGTCGTGGGTCAAGGAGCGCGGTCTCACGCTCTACCCCCATCAGGAGGAGGCGCTGATCGAGGTGGTCTCCGGTGCGAACGTGATCGTGTCGACGCCCACCGGCTCCGGCAAGAGCATGATCGCCGCCGGTGCGCACTTCGCCGCGCTGGCCCGGGACGAGGTCACCTTCTACACCGCCCCGATCAAGGCACTGGTCTCGGAGAAGTTCTTCGAGCTGTGCAAGATGTTCGGCACCGAGAACGTCGGCATGCTGACCGGCGACGCGTCCGTCAACTCGGACGCGCCCATCATCTGCTGCACCGCGGAGGTCCTCGCGTCGATCGCGCTGCGCGACGGCAAGCACGCGGACGTCGGCCAGGTCGTCATGGACGAGTTCCACTTCTACGCGGAGGCGGACCGCGGCTGGGCCTGGCAGATCCCGATCCTGGAGCTGCCGCAGGCGCAGTTCATCCTGATGTCGGCCACGCTCGGCGACGTCGCGATGTTCGAGAAGGACCTCACCCGCCGCACCGGGCGCCCCACGTCGGTGGTCCGCTCGGCGACCCGGCCGGTGCCGCTGTCCTACGAGTACAGGCTGACCCCGCTCACCGAGACGCTGACCGAGCTGCTGGAGACCCGGCAGGCGCCGGTCTACATCGTGCACTTCACCCAGGCGCAGGCCGTGGAGCGGGCGCAGGCGCTGATGAGCATCAACATGTGCTCGCGCGAGGAGAAGGACCAGATCGCCGAGCTGATCGGCGGCTTCCGCTTCACCACCAAGTTCGGCCGCAATCTCTCCCGTTACGTACGGCACGGCATCGGTGTGCACCACGCCGGCATGCTGCCCAAGTACCGGCGCCTGGTGGAGAAGCTCGCGCAGGCG
Source organism: Streptomyces sp. NBC_01478 (assembly GCF_036227225.1). Classification (GTDB taxonomy): domain Bacteria; phylum Actinomycetota; class Actinomycetes; order Streptomycetales; family Streptomycetaceae; genus Streptomyces. Next base: position 1,948,237 of record NZ_CP109444.1, read on the forward strand.
GGCCTGTTGAAGGTCATCTGCGGTACGGACACGCTCGGTGTGGGCGTCAACGTGCCCATCCGCACGGTGCTGTTCACTGCGTTGGCCAAGTACGACGGCATCCGGGTGCGCACGCTGCGCGCCCGTGAGTTCCACCAGATCGCGGGCCGCGCCGGACGCGCGGGGTTCGACACGGCGGGGCTCGTGGTCGCCCAGGCGCCCGAGCACGTCGTCGAGAACGAGAAGGCGCTCGCCAAGGCGGGCGACGACCCGAAGAAGCGCCGGAAGGTCGTCCGCAAGAAGGCTCCCGAAGGCTTCGTCGGGTGGACGGAGGGCACCTTCGAGAAGCTCATCACCTCCGATCCGGAGCCGCTGACCTCCCGCTTCCGGGTCACGCATACCATGCTGTTGTCGGTGATCGCCCGCCCCGGCAACGCCTTCGACGCGATGCGGCATCTCCTGGAGGACAACCACGAGCCGCGCAAGCAGCAGTTGCGGCACATCCGGCGTGCGATCGCCATCTACCGCTCGCTCCTGGACGGCGGCATCGTCGAGAAGCTGGACACACCGGACGCCGAGGGCCGCATCGTGCGCCTCACGGTCGACCTGCAGCAGGACTTCGCCCTCAACCAGCCGCTGTCGACCTTCGCCCTCGCCGCGTTCGAGCTGCTGGACCCCGAATCGCCGTCGTACGCGCTGGACATGGTGTCCGTCGTCGAGTCCACGCTGGACGACCCGCGGCAGATCCTGGCGGCCCAGCAGAACAAGGCGCGCGGCGAGGCCGTGGCCGCGATGAAGGCGGACGGCGTCGAGTACGAGGACCGCATGGAGCGCCTCCAGGACGTCAGCTACCCCAAGCCGCTGGAGGAGTTGCTCTTCCACGCGTACAACACGTACCGCAAGAGCCACCCGTGGGTCGGCGACCACCCGCTGTCCCCGAAGTCCGTGATCCGGGACATGTACGAACGGGCCATGTCCTTCACGGAGTTGACCTCGTACTACGAGCTGGCCCGCACCGAGGGCATCGTGCTGCGCTACCTCGCCGGTGCCTTCAAGGCCCTCGACCACACCGTCCCGGACGACCTCAAGTCCGAGGACCTGCAGGATCTGATCGCCTGGCTCGGCGAGATGGTGCGCCAGGTCGACTCCAGCCTGCTGGACGAGTGGGAGCAACTGGCCAACCCGGCGGAGATGACCGCCGAGGAGGCCCAGGAGAAGGCCGACCAGGTCAAGCCGGTCACCGCGAACGCGCGCGCCTTCCGGGTCCTGGTGCGCAACGCGATGTTCCGTCGCGTGGAGCTCGCCGCCCTCGACCATGTCGGGGAGCTGGGCGAGTTGGACGCCGAGGCGGGCTGGGACGCGGACGCCTGGGGCGAGGCGATGGACAAGTACTGGGACGAGTACGAGGACCTCGGCACCGGACCCGACGCCCGCGGGCCCAAGCTCCTGCTCATCGAGGAGGAGCCGCAGCACGGCCTGTGGCGCGTTCGGCAGATTTTCGCCGACCCGAACGGCGATCATGACTGGGGCATCAGCGCGGAGATCGATCTCGCTGCCTCCGACGAGGAGGGCCGTGCGGTCGTCCGCGTCACCGACGTCGGCCAGCTCTGAGCACAGGAGAAACCCACCCATGACGAACCCGGCAGAGCGGCTCGTCGACCTGCTCGACCTGGAGCAGATCGAGGTCAACATCTTCCGTGGCCGCAGCCCGCACGAGTCCCTGCAGCGGGTCTTCGGCGGCCAGGTCGCGGGCCAGGCGCTGGTCGCCGCGGGGCGCACCACGGAGGGCGACCGGCCCGTGCACTCGTTGCACGCGTACTTCCTGCGCCCGGGCCGGCCGGGCGTTCCGATCGTGTACCAGGTCGAGCGGGTTCGGGACGGGCGGTCGTTCACCACCCGTCGGGTCACCGCCGTGCAGCAGGGCCGCACGATCTTCAATCTCACCGCCTCCTTTCACAAGCCTGAGCAAGGTCCCTTCGAGCACCAACTGCCGGCCCGCGAGGTCCTGGATCCGGAGTCCCTGCCGACGGTGTCGGAGGAGGTCCGGGCCCATCTGGGCGTGCTGCCCGAGCAGTTGGAGCGGATGGCACGCCGTCAGCCCTTCGACATCCGGTACGCGGACGGGCTGCGCTGGAGCGCCGAGGAGATCAAGGAGGCCGAGCCGCGAAGCGCCGTGTGGATGCGCGCGGTGGGGCCACTCGGTGACGATCCGCTGGTGCACACCTGCGCGTTGACGTACGCCAGCGACATGACCCTCCTGGATGCCGTCCGCATCCCCGTCGAACCGCTGTGGGGGCCGCGGAACTTCGACATGGCGTCGCTGGACCACGCCATGTGGTTCCACCGGCCGTTCCGCGCGGACGAGTGGTTCCTGTACGACCAGGAGTCCCCGATCGCGACGGGCGGCCGCGGTCTGGCCCGCGGGCGGATCTACGACCTGGAGGGACGCCTGCTCGTCTCGGTCGTCCAGGAAGGGCTGTTCAGAGCCCTGTAGCTGGTGGATGCGCGCTGCGCCTCACGCCTTTGCCGCGGAGCAGCCGGCTCAAGATGCCGCGCGATCGCTCGGGTTCCGGTGCCGGCTCGGGCGGGTGCCCGCTCGGGGACGGCGCTGGTGCGGCCGATTCGGCGGATGAAGAAGGTGGTTCGGCCGATTCGATGATCAGCCATGGTGCGGTTGTTTCGATGGTCGGCCGTGGTGCGGGGCAGTGGCTGCGCGCCTCGTTCAGCACCTGGGTCAGATCCGCCCGCAGCCAACTGATCTCGTCCGGGTCCTCCGCCGTCATGATCCGCTCGGCGAGGTGGGCGGCGGCCGAACCGGGAGCCCCGTGGGCGGGCGGGTCGGGCCGGAACCGGTTCAAGTGGGCGCGCTCGTACGGGTCCTGGACGATTTCCGCGACCTGGACGGGATCGAGCAGCGCGGCCAGTGCGCCGGCACGCTCCCAGAGATCGTCGGCCTGGCGGAGCAGGAATCCCAGATGCCGTCCGCGCCAGTTGCGGGGCCGTAGATCCAGGCCGCCTTGCAGTTGGCCCCTCAGTCCCTCGGGCGTACGGCCGTTGAGCAGCGCGACGTGGTTCTTGTCGGCCGCGAACTGCCGTAGTTCTTCGGCCAGATAGAGCCAGACCACAGCCCGATAGCGGTTGAGGTAGAACTTCACCGGCACCACCAGTCCCAGCCGGGCGAGGCGGGTGAACCTGGCGGCGGTGACCTTCATGAGGGCAGCGCCGTCCGTGGTACCCACGGTCCTGACGCTTTCCAGGAGCGTTTCGGGGAACCCGTCCACCGCGCGCAGCCGGTCGATCTCGGCGTGGGCGACACGGCGGCCGCCGCCTCCTTCGTCAGGCACGGTGCGGATGCGTCCGAGATGGACGGCGAGGTCGAACTCGCCTCGTTTGAGCCCCAGTTCCCGTGCCGCGCGGCTGGGCGCGTACGAGAGGTCCGACGGTGTGGTGATGGTGTTTCCTGCCATGGTCGATCTCCCCGCGGAGTCCATTGCTCACGCTGTGTGCGCTCGCGATGAACAAAACGTAACCGGTCCGGCGGATCTCGTGGCGGGCCTGTGGACAACTCCGCAGAGGTCGACGAACTCGCAGGTCAGAGGTCTATGACGGGGGTTCGCTCGGGCTGTCGGGCATCCACGCCGAGATGCTCGCCGACGCGGTTGACGAGGAGTGTCATCTCGTAGGCGATCTGGCCGATGTCCGCGTCCGCGCCGCTGAGGACGCACAGACAACTGCCGCTGCCCGCGGCGGTGACGAACAGGACGGCGTCGTCGAACTCGATCATCGTCTGCCGCACCCCGCCCGCGCCGAAGTGGCGTCCCGAGCCCTTGGCCAGGCTGTGCAGTCCGGACGACACGGCGGCGAGGTGTTCGGCGTCCTCGCGGCGCAGTCCCGTGCTCGCGCCCGTCACCAGTCCGTCGTTGGACAGGACCAGGGCGTGGCGTACGTGCTCGACACGCTCGGTCAGATCGTCCAGCAGCCAGCTCAGTCCCTGGTTCTGCGCCATGTTCCGGCCTCCCCGTGTCGCCTCTCCCCCTGGCCGGAGGATCTCCCGTCAGCCTTCCCCACCACCGTCGCCCGAGCAAGGAGGATGGGGGCATGGCACAGAAGATGACCGACGAGGAATGGCGCGCGTTCGTCTCGCACGGCACGCGCACCGGCAAGCTGTCGACCGTCCGCGCCGATGGGAGCCCACATGTCGCACCGATCTGGTTCCTGCTGGACGGAGACGATGTGGTGTTCAACACCGCGAAGGAAACGGTAAAAGGGCGCAATCTGGCCCGTGATGGGAGAGTCGCCCTCTGCGTGGACGACGATCGACCGCCGTTCGACTTCGTGGTGCTGCAAGGGCGCGCCGAGTTGTCGGAGGAACCGGGCGAACTCCGGTACTGGGCCGCCCGGATCGCGGCCCGGTACATGGGCGAGGAGCGCGCCGAGGAGTTCGGCGCCCGCAACGGGGTGCCGGGTGAACTCCTCGTCCGCGTCACGATCGGGAAGGTCCTGGCCCAGAAGGGCGTTTCGGAGTGAGAGCTCCGGCTCAGCCCACCGAGTCGAGCATCCGGGCGGTGTGCATCCGCCCGGCGTACTCGACGAGCCGGATCAGCACCTCTTTCCCCGAGTCGCGGTCACGGGCGTCGCAGAGGACCACGGGTGTTCCCTGGTCGAGGTCCAGCGCTCGGGAGACGTCATGGGCGCCGTAACTGCGCGCGCCCGTGAAGCAGTTGACGGCCACCACGAACGGGATGTGCCGGTGCTCGAAGTAGTCGACCGCGGGGAAGCAGTCCTCGAGTCGCCGGGTGTCCGCGAGGACCACGGCCCCCAGGGCCCCCTGCGACAGTTCGTCCCACAGGAACCAGAAGCGGTCCTGGCCCGGTGTGCCGAACAGGTAGAGGGAGAGGCCGGACCTGATGGTGATACGGCCGAAGTCCATGGCCACGGTCGTCGTGACCTTCTGATCCACGCCGCCGGTGTCGTCCACCGACTGGCCGGCCTCGCTGAGCAGTTCCTCGGTGCGCAGCGGCCTGATCTCGCTGACCGCGCCCACCATGGTGGTTTTGCCCACGCCGAATCCGCCGGCGACCAGGATCTTCAACGCCAGGGCGGTCGTCTCGCCGTCCTCGGCGTCGGAGTGCTCGGAGACCATCGATCACTTCTCTCGGGAGTGCCGGTAACGCTCGACGTCCGTAGGCGTGCATCGTGGCAAGTGCGGCCTCCTCCTGGGAGGTTGGACCGCTATGTGCCCGATGTGACCGCCTTGTGTCCGTTCGGCGAGCGAAAGGGTGCGCAAGTCGGCGTCGTACGCGTTCGAGTGGTTCTGAAGTTTCGTCACAGTGCCCGTAGCCCCTCGATCACCTCGCGCAGAATCCGTTCGTCGGGCAACTGCGCGGGCGGCACGGGACGGCTGACAGTGACGCAGCCGAGCTCCAACAGGTCGCCCAGGAGCACCCGGACCACTCCCAGAGGGAGGTCCGCTCCGGCGGCGAGTTCGGCGACGGACTGCGTTTCCGTACGGCACAGGTCGATGAGTGACCGGTGTTCCGGCCCGAGTCCGGTGTCGTCGTCGAAGTCGGGGGCGCCCACATCCAGTGTGACGAGCGCGATCAGGTCGAAACGCACGCCCGTAGGGCCTGGTTTGGTACGTCCGCCCGTCATCGCGTAGGGGCGGACCAGAGGCCCGGCTTCCTGGTCGTACCACTGGCTGCCCGGTTCGTGCTGGGCGCCGATCATGTCCTCGGTCATCGTGGCGGACCGCCCTCTCGCCTCATCCGGCTGCGGGCGGCCGCGCACCGACGCGCGGCGGCGTGTAGAGGTGCTCGCCGACGCGCTTGACCAGTCGTGCCATCTCGTACGCCACCAGGCCTATGTCGGCGGTGACAGCGGTGAGGACCGCGAGGCAGGAGCCGTCTCCGGCGGCGGCCACGAACAGGAAGCCGTCGTCCATCTCCACCATGGTCTGCCGCACTCCGCCGGCCCCGAAGTGCCGTCCCGCGCCCTTGGCCAGGCTGTGGAATCCGGAGGCGACGGCGGCGAGGTGTTCCGCGTCCTCGCGCTTGAGGTCGGTCGACGCGCCGACGGCGAGGCCGTCGTTGGACAGCACCACGGCATGGCGTACTTCGCTCACGCGCAGCACCAAGTCGTCCAGCAGCCAGTCGAGTTCACCGGATCGCCCGGCGGCCCTCATGCTCGGGTCCTGGATCACGTGCGGTCTCCTTCGCTGCTGTCTCTGCCCGTTGCGGGGCCTGGGGTGGCGCCACGGCCCGGTTGCCTGCCGCCACCGCGCGTCCAGCCTTCGCGGTAGGCCGACATCCGGTCCCGTACGACCTCCGGGGTGCGGTGCTCGTCGCGCGGGGCGGCCGGCGCCTGTTCCCGTTCCGCGGTGGGCTGTTCGCGGAGTTGGGGGGCGAGGTTCGCCTGGCGTACGCGGCGTGGGAGATCGTCGCTGTCTTCGGTCCCTTCGGTGTCCTCGGGGGGACGGTGCAGTCGCAAGGTGGTCACTCCGGGGGGCGGGGTGTCGTTCGCCCGCTCCGCCGCGGCCCGTGCGGAGGCCGACAGGGCGGGCCGGTCGGCCGAGGCCGGGACGGACTCCTGGTGCTGGGCCGCGGTGGGCACGCGCGCGTACTCGCGTTCCACGGCCCGCTCCCCGTCCTCGACCGCCGCACGAGGGGAACGTTCCGCCGCACCGCCGTGCAGCAGCGCCGTCGGCAGCAGTACGACCGCGGTCGTACCCCCGTAGGGCGAGGTCCGCAGGTGCACCTTGATGCCATGGCGGGCGGCGAGCCTGCTGACCACGAAGAGGCCGAGCCGGTCGCTGTCGAAGAGGTCGAGGGCCTCGGACTGCTCGATGCGGCGGTTGGCCTCGCCCAGGGACTCCTTGCCCATGCCCAGGCCCCGGTCCTCGACCTCGACGGCGTAGCCGTTGCCGACGGGTTCACCGGTGACCCGCACGCGTGTGTGCGGCGGCGAGAACTGGGCGGCGTTCTCCACGATCTCGGCGAGCAGATGCGTGAGGTCGGCGACGGCCGTGCCGACGACGGCCGCCTCGGGGAGCTGGCGTACCTCCACGCGCGCGTAGTCCTCGACCTCGGAGACGGCCGCCCGGACGACGTTGGTCAGGGAGACCGGCATACGCCAGGCCCGGCCGGGTGCCGCTCCGGAGAGGATGATCAGGCTCTCGGCGTGCCGTCGCATGCGGGTGGTGAGGTGGTCGAGGCGGAACAGGTCGCTCAGTTCGTTCGGGTCCTCGGAGCGGCGTTCCATGCTGTCCAGCAGGCTGAGTTGACGGTGCACCAGGACCTGACTGCGGCGCGCGAGGTTGACGAAGACCCCGGAGATGCCACTGGCGAGTTCGGCGCGTTCGACGGCGGCCCGCAACGCGGCGCGGTGCACGGTGCCCAGGGCCTCGGCGACCTGCCCGATCTCGTCCTCCGAGGGTGACCCGGGCGGGGCCTCCGCCCTGACGTCGATCTCCTCGCCCGCACGCAGTCTCCGCATGGCCTCGGGGAGTTTGTGGCGGGCGATCCCCAGCGCGTCGTTGCGCAGGCTCACGAGTTCGACGACGAGACCGCGTCCGATGCGTACCGAGATGACGAGCGAGGCGATGACGGCGGCGAGACCGAGCAGGACCGCGGCACCGGCGGAGGTGAGCAGCCCGCGGGTGAACGGATCGGCGCGGTCGGCGACGCCGTTCCCCGCGTCCGACTCGATGGTCCGCATGCCGTCCTGCACGCGTGCGTGGGCACTGTTCCAGGTGGTCTCCGGAGCCGCAGCGATCGCCCGGGTACCCGAGTTGGTGGCGAGGACCTTGTCCTCGACGGTGCCGACCACGTTGTAGGCGCTGGTGTCGACAAGGTGCTGCCAGGCAGTGCGTTCGGAGCCGCGCAGATCCGCGACGGCGGAGTCGGTCAGTGTGCGGCGGGTGTCGACGGCGCCGGTGAACAGCCTCAGCCGCTCCCCGTCCAGCCGGCCGTCGAGACGGGCGCCGGCGAGCATCACGTCCTCCTGGGACAGCGATTCGCCGGCCCGGGAGAATTCGAGGAGCACGCGCGCGTCGGATCCGAGGTCCGCGTCCTGGATTCCGGTGAGCGCCCCGCCCACGGCGAAGGCCGTCGCAATGCTCTTCGTGTACTGCCCGTATGTCTCTTCCCATCCCGCGCGGTGGCCGAGCACGTCGGTCCGCAGTGAGCGCAGCTGCTCGGCTCCGGTGACGAAGGTCTCCAGGCGTCGGGCGACTCCGGCCGGCAGTTCCTCGCCGTCGGCAACGGTGTTGTCGTCCCCGAGCCGCAATCGGGCGACCGCCCTGTCCGTGCTCGCCGCCAGCTTCTTCAGGTCGCCGCTCTGCTCGGCGTCGGGGTCGGTCGCGTAGCTCACGGCGGCCGACCGCTCGGCCTGCAGCGCCGCGACGGCCGCCGCGACGGGGCTGCGCACCTCGGAGTCCACGCGCTGCAACTGACGTAGCCGGGAGACGTCCTGGGCCGTGCTGACGGTGGCGTACGCCCACAAGGCGAGCAGGGAGACGACCGGCACCATCAGGAGACAGACGATCTTGGCCCGTACGGTGCGGGGGCGCATCCGCCATCGTCCCGCGCGAGGGGGTATGTCCTCCGACGGGGCGTCAAGGGGCTCGTCGAAGAGTTCGTCGGCGGGTGGTCCGGCGTGCGCGCGACGACCGCGCACGGGCGGCGTCTCGGCGCCGGCTCTCGGGGTCCTACGGGGGGTACGCATGGCCTCCTCGCTCGGGAGTGGATCGGGGCGTGCGGTGCGGGCCTCGGTCGGTCCGGGTCGTCTGCTAGCGGGCGACGCTCTCGACCGGCCGCTGGGCCGAGGCGGTGGCCTCGCGTTCTCCCGTGGTCGGCGACAGGGCGACGAACGCCGAGGTCAGGAACAGGTAGGACCCGAGGCCGACGGCGAGGGGGAAGATGAACTGCATCGCCGTGGCCCCGGGCAGGACCGCCCCGGAGGGGGTGACGTGCACGCGCACCGCCAACATGCCGGTGTAGTGCATGCTGCTGACGGCCGCTCCCATGACGAGGGAGGCGGCGGTGACCGCGACGGGCGACTTGATGTTGAGGGCCGCCCACAGGGCCGCTGTCGCCGCGACGACGGCGATCAGGACGGAGAGTCCGACGAGCATCGGGTCGTAGCTCACGTCACCGTGCAACCGCATCGCCGCCATGCCCAGGTAGTGCATGCTCGCGACACCCAGTCCTGTGGTGAGGCCGCCGAGGAAGAGCGCACGGCTCCGGTCGCGGCCGTAGCCGACCGCGAAGACGCCCGCGCAGACGACGACCATGGCGACCAGGAGGCTGAGGATGGTCAGTGGCACGTCGTAGCGGATGTCGGTGCCGCTGACGCCGAAGCCGAGCATGGCCACGAAGTGCATGGTCCAGATGCCGGTGCCGAGCGCGGAGGCCGCGGTGATGAGCCAGTTGCGGCGCGACCGGCCGGTGGCACCGAGGGCGCGGACGGTGCAGCGCAGCCCTAGTGCGGCGCCCATGCAGGCCATCACGTATGACAGCACGGGGGTCAGCCAGCCGAAGGTGGCGTGGTCCAGGTGTCCCATGACCAGGGGACGCTAGTAGGGGCACGGGTGCACAAAGGGGGCGCATTTCGAAAGGTGTCGCAATATGGCGCAGAGAGGTACGTGAGCGACCGCGGCACGCTCGAACGTGTGCGCCGAAGCGTCATCCGTGTCGGTGCGGGATCATGCGGAACATGAGCGACGACCACACACACGTCCAGGAGTTCTTCGGCGCGCGCGCCGCCGACTGGGACAGCCGCTTCCCCGACGACGGGCCCGCCTACGCCGCCGCGGTCGCCGAACTCGGGCTGCGGGTGGGAGCCCGGGTGCTCGACGCGGGCTGCGGGACGGGACGCGCCTTGCCGCCGCTCCGTGCGGCCGTGGGGCGGTCCGGAGTGGTGGTCGGGGCCGATCTGACCCCGGCCATGCTGGAGGCCGCCGTACGGGCCGGACGCGGCCGTGACGGGCGCCTGCTGATCGCCGACGTCGCCGCGCTGCCGCTGCGGTCGGACTCGCTCGACGCCGTGTTCGCCGCGGGGTTGATCGCGCACCTGCCCCAACCGGAGGAGAATCTGCGGGAGTTGGCACGGGTGGTGCGCCCGGGCGGCACGCTGGCCCTGTTCCACCCGATCGGCCGGGCCGCGCTCGCGGCGCGTCAGGGGCGGCAGATCACGCCGGACGACCTGCGCGCGGAGCCCAATCTCCGTCCACTGCTGGCCGGTTCGGGGTGGAACATGACCTCGTACGCCGACGAGGACGCCCGCTTCCTGGCGCTGGCCGTGCGCGAGGGCTGAGCCCGCGTACGTAGTCACCGTCGACGAACAGGCCGCACCGGCCCGCGAGTTCGCTCCGGGCCACGGTGGGCTCATCCGACGACCGGCCCGTTTCGATGCGGGCGCTCCACGCCCTTCACCGCGCGGTCCCCTTTTTCTGCCGCCGTGACTCCAACTCCAGTTTGGGTAGCAGTAGATGAACGGTCGGCGACCACAAACCACGCAGGGAGAAGGTGGTCAGCATGTTCGGCAGGCCCCGCAAGACCTTCGCCAGATTTCTCACCTCCACGCGCGCGGAGGCGCGCGAAGGCCCGCAACAGCGCGGGCACAATCTGTTCGAGGCCGCGGCCGTCTATGTCTCGGCCCGCGCGGAGGACGACCAGGACCGGGTCTACGAAGCCGCGGGCTGGGTGTCGCCGGAGGCGCTGTCCTTCGGGGTGAGCGAGCTGGCGTGCCGGGCCGTCGTCGCGCTCGCCAGGGAGCGTGACGAGTCGCCGCGGACGGTGGCTCGGGCGCTTCTTGGGCTGCCCGCGGCCTGACAGTTCGGGTTACCGGTGGTCATTTCGCCCTGTCCAGGCGGAAAACTGCAGCTCCGGGTGTACTTGGGAGTCGTGACAAGGGGCTTCCGCGCACACTAGGGTGCGCGCGATTGGACGAATGATGGGGAGGCTGGGATGGCCGACACGGATGAAGAGGCCGTCGCCGCCGAGGACGATGCGCTCTATGTGCTCACGGCGATACTGCTGACGCCGGCGAAGTTCCCGAGTGTGCTGGGCGACGACTACCCGGAGGCCTGTGCCGCGCTCGGTATGGCGCCGCTCGCCGACGGGTACGGCCTGGTGCTCGGCCAGGACAGCGACGGGGCGCGGTGGACGGTCGTCGTCGACGACGTGTCACTGGTCGCGGTCGCCATCGCGTCCTGGGACTGCGGCATGGAGTACGACCTGTCGCCGAGCGAGCGCACGGTGGTCGCCGCCCTGCCGGGCTGGCCGCTCGCGGTCGCCGTCGCGGCACCCAATGTGCCCGCACCGCACGATCCGGACCCCGACCTCGTGGACCGTCCGCCGCTGACTCCACCGGACACCACCACGTGGGGTCCGGCACAACGACGGCTGGGTGCCGACGAGATCGCGCTGCAATGGGCCCTGTGGCGGGAGCAGATCGTCGACGGGACCTTCTCGGCTCAGGAGGCGCAGGAGGTTCAGGACGAGGCGGATGACGCGCCGAAGGCGGACAAGGCCACCTCGGACGCCACCCCCGAGAATGCCGACTCCGACACCGCACCCGAAGCGGACGGGACGCGGCCGGACGGCACCGCATCGAACACGACCCCGGCGGACGGCACCGGAGAAGGCGCTCAGGCGGGCCACAGCGGCGTCCGCCGGGTGCTGACGGAGGTCCGCGCCTACGTCGACACCCCGCCGCCCCTCGGCCGCGTCAGATCGTCCTTCGCACCGGGCGACGCACGCACGCTGCGCGCCGACGGCCCCGGCTGGTCGTTGGTGGCCCGGACCGACGACATAGCGTTCGTCCTGCTCGACGACGAACCCGGCGAGGTCCTGCCGGTGGGCCGCGGTCCCGAACTCCCCGGCCTCCTGGAAGCACTCGACAAGCTGGCCGTACGGCCGAGTTGAGCCTTTGGGTGCGGATCCGGGCGTCCGGACGACTGGATCCGGGCCGGCCACGAGCAGGGCCCCACACACGCGTGGCCGCACGCTGCCCTCGGGCCGTATGCCTCCGCCGGTAACCGTCCACCGGTCGTACGGTCAAAGCCGATGAAGCGCTCGAATTGGGCCGGGAGCACGCGGAACTTCGCCCTCCTCGGTCCGTGGACGGTGCTCGGCCGAGCACCGTCCACGGGGCTGCTGTCTGCGGTCCCGCGGACGGTGCCGTGCCGTGATCTGCCCCTGCGCGCCGGGCTGGAACGCAGTCGGCAGCCGTGCGTCAGCGACCGATCTCCTTGCTTGCCACGCGGCGCAGTCGACGCCGCTGCGAGGGGTCCAGCGTCAGATATGCGGCCGTCGGCACTCCCACGACGATCAGGAATACGGCCCACCAGGGCAGCCAGAGCCACAGGAACAGGCCGACCGCCACACCTCCTACGGCGATCTTCGCGCTCTTCGACATATGTCGCCTCCTCCGCGGCCGCAGCCGCTCTCTGATCTGAAAACGGGTCCGCGCTCCCCACGGTTCCGGATCGCGACCCTGAGACATCCCTGAGGCGCTTCCCCTACTGGTACCCGGGCCTTCGGCTGCTCCGTCACTCCGTCCACTCCATGCGCAGCGGCTCCCCCACCTCGTGGAGGTGGCGCAGGGCCTGTCGGTAGGAGTCGACGAGCCCGGTCTCCACATACGGGATACCCACATCCTGACAGTGGGCGCGCACCAGAGGCTGTGCGAGCCGCAGATTGGGCCGCGGCATGCTCGGGAAGAGGTGGTGTTCGATCTGGTAGTTGAGGCCGCCGAGGAACCAGTCGGTCAGGACACCGTGACGGACGTTCCGCGAGGTGAGTACCTGGCGGCGGAGATGACCCCACCGTTCGCCGTTCGGGTCCGGCATCCCCATGCCCTTGTGGTTGGGCGCGAAGGCCAGGCCGAGGTGCAGGCCGAACAGGGCCTGGTGCAGCGCGGCGAACGCGAGTGCCTTCCCCGGGGACATCGAGATGAGCAGCAGCGTCGCGTAGGCCACGGCATGGCTCACCAGGAGAGCGCCCTCGACCGTCCGCTCACGACGGGGCTGGCGCCGCAGGTCCTGGAAACCGTGGACCTTGAGGGCGACGCCTTCGAGCAGGGTGAGCGGGAAGAACAGCCACGCCTGGTTGCGGGTGAGCCGGCGCCGGAAACCTGAGCGGTCCCTGGCCTGCTCGCCGGTGAAGACGAGGATGTCGGCGACGACGTCCGGGTCCTTGTCGATGTGGTTGGGGTTCGCGTGGTGGCGGTTGTGCTTGTCGTTCCACCAGGAGTAGCTCATCCCCAGCAGCAGGTTGCCGTGGATCAGGCCGACGAGGCGGTTGACGGTCTTGTCGCCGGCGATCTGGGAGTGGCCCGCGTCATGGCCTATGAAGGCCGTGCGGGCACCGAACACGGCCAGCAGCGGCGCCAGGAGCAGGGTCAGCCAGGAGTCGCCGATCAGAACGATGCCCGTGACGATGCCGCTCAACGCGAGGGCGTTGGCGGCGATGCAGCGCGCGTACCAGGTGTGCCGCCGCTCCAGTAGGCCTCGGTTCTTGACCCTGCGCAGAAGGGGCGCGAACTCGCTTCCTGGAGGTGCCTCGACGGCATCCCCAGGATCAGGTGCGCCGACGACTGCGGTGGTCTGGGACATGTCCGGTCTCCGGCTCTCTCAGGCAACGGGCTGACCTGAGCAAACGTACGAATCGGTGACCTGTCGCGACCATGACGGCACCCCCCGTGTCCGTACGGGGGTAAACCGGGTCCCTTCAGGGGGGTTGACGACACCCTCGCCGCCCCGAGCGCACAGGAGTCGAGCCTGCGGAGGCGTACCCGGAAAAAAGGCAATGGCAAGGAGTCGTCCACTCCTTGCCACACCCAAGGTATAGCGCGACGGGGGGCTTGCGGCAAGGCCCGGTGCGTCCCGCAAAATGGCCGACCGAGGCCGGGACCTGCGGAAACAAAGGATTCACGAAGCATGGGTCCACGGATCGGCGGGCCGGAAACCAATCTCGTTGGATGGGCGTTGTGATGATTGACGTGATCGTGGTCGGCGGCGGACCGACCGGCTTGATGCTGGCCTGCGAGTTGCGACTGCACGGCGTGCACGTGGTCGTGCTGGAGAAGTTGACCGGGCCGACCGGGGAGTCCCGCGGGCAGGGTCTGCACGCGCGCAGTGTCGAGATCATGGACCAGCGCGGCCTGCTCGACCGGTTCCTCGATGTCAGCCAGAAGTTCCAGGTGGGCGGTCTCTTCGGGGGCATCGTCAAACCGTGGCCGGACCGGTCGGACACGGCCCACCCGTACGGCGTCGCCACCGCGCAGCCGGTCACCGAGCGGTTGCTCGAGGAGCGTGCCGTCGAACTCGGCACGGAGATCCGGCGCGGCTGCGAGGTGGCCGGGTTGAGTCAGGCCGAGGACGAGGTGACCGTCGAACTGGCGGACGGATCGGAGCTGCGTTCGCGCTACGTCGTCGGATGCGACGGCGGTCGCAGCACGGTACGCAAGGTCCTCGGCGTCGGTTTCCCCGGCGAGCCCGCGACCGTCGAGACGCTGCTGGGCGAAATGGAGGCGACCGAGGATCCGGCCACGATCGCCGGCGTCGTCGAGGAAGTCCGCAGGACCCAGCTACGGTTCGGCGTCAGCCCCGGTGAGAACGGCGTGTACCGCGTCGTCGTGCCCGCCGACGGCGTTGCCGAGGACCGTGCGACCGCGCCGACCCTCGACGACTTCAAGCAGCGGCTACGGGCCGTCGCGGGCACCGACTTCGGTGTGCACTCGCCGCGCTGGCTGTCCCGCTTCGGCGACGCCACCCGGCAGGCCGAGCGCTACCGCGTCGACCGGGTCCTGCTGGCCGGCGACGCGGCGCACGTCCATCCGCCGACCGGCGGACAGGGGCTCAACCTCGGTGTACAGGACGCGTTCAACCTCGGCTGGAAGCTGGCGGCCGCGGTCAACGGCTGGGCTCCGGAAGGGTTGTTGGACAGTTATCACGCCGAACGACACCCGGTGGGCGCCCGCGTGATCGCCAACACGCGCGCGCAGATCACGCTTCTGGGGACCGATCCGGGGGCGACCGCACTACGGGAACTGTTCTCGACGCTCATGGACTTCGAGGAGGTGAACCGGTACGTGACCGAGATGATCACCGCGGTCGGGATCCGCTACGACTTCGGCGAGGGCCATGAACTGCTCGGTCGGCGACTGCGGGACGTGAAGCTGAAACAGGGGCGCCTCTACGAGTTGACGCACGGCGGCCGAGGCCTGCTGCTCGACCAGACCGGTCGGCTCTCGGTCGCGGGCTGGGCGGATCGCGTCGACCACGTAGTCGACGTCAGCGAGGAACTGGACGTACCTGCGGTGCTTCTCCGGCCGGACGGCCACGTGGCGTGGGTGGGGGACGACCAGGAGGATCTGCTCGGTCGGTTGCCCAGGTGGTTCGGCGCGGCCCACCAGGTGCCCTCCACCGGTCAGTACGCCGGGAACGCCCAGCCTCCCGGGTAGAACGGCTCCCGGTCGGCGCGGAACGCCGCCGTCGCGCGGGACAGGGCTCCGGCTCGCAGTTCCTGGACGAGACCGGCGGCGGCGAGGGACGCGAGCGTGGTGCCGCCGAGGAGGGCCGCTCCGAGTTCGGCCGCGGTCAACCGCAGGTCGGCCGGTGCGCGGGTCCGTGCGCAGGAAGCCGTGTCGTGGTCGGCCGTCAACCGGTAACGGCCCGTGTTCCAGGGGCAGAAGGCGTCCTCGACCTCCAGGACGAGGTCCAGGGCGCCCGCGTAACGCCGAGCCGCCAGCGCCCGGTCGACGTCGACCAGCCGTACCCAGAGGCGATCGACCGGCGCCGGGCGCACGGCGCGCGGATCGGTCAGCAGGTACGGCAACGGCTCGTCCACCGCTCCCTCGTACTCGATCCAGGAGACGAGGTCGATGCCGGCGAGGAAGCGCCACAGGGCCGCGTACGCCTGCCGGGAGACGGTGGCCAGCTCGACGACCCGCAGCGCGTTCCCGTCGCCGCCTGACGCGTCCTGCTTGATCCGGTAGAGGGCGTATCCCGTCGTCCGGCCGTCCGCTTCATGGTGCAGTGCGCATCGCAGCGCGCTCGCGCCTCCGCGCTCCTCCGGTCGGTCGGTCAAGCGGCCGTCCCAGGAGGTGACGTTGCGGCCGGGCCAACCGACCGTGTCGATCCGGACGCGGTCGTAGAGCTTCTCGATCTGCGGGCGGGCCTGATCGCGTCCCAGGAGGCGGATGGTTCCGTCACCGAAGTCGGTTCCGGGGCGGAAGCGCAGGGCGCGCTTGTCGCAGCGGAGGCGGGCTCCTTGGGTGGCCGGCCCGTAGCCGTAGCGGCCGTAGATGGCGGCTTCGGAGGGGCGCAGTACCGCGATCGGCTCGGCGCCGGACGTGTGCAGGTCGGTGAGCTGTCTGCGCATCATCGACGTGAGGATGCCGCGTCGGCGGTGGGTCGGGGTGACACCGACCCAGGTGACCCCGGCGACCGGGAGCAGCGCGCCCGGAACGGTCAGTACGCGCGCGTGTGCCGCGGTTCCGCCGACCGGTGCGGGGCCGTCGAACGCGGCGATGGTGCGGGGCAGTTCGGTCGCGGCTCGCCCGTGGGCCAGTTGCTCGTCGGACAGATCACTTCCGTAGGTGTCGCCGACCATGCGGGCCCAGGTCTCGAACTCGTCCTCGGTGACCGGGCGGAGGGGGTAGGGATCATCCACCGGTCCTGTGTAGCCGAAGGCATCACGGGACGCGATCGAATTGCGGCCGGCCCGTCGCCGGTGCCGAGCCCGCCCGACGAGCGGCGGACACCCCTGATTCACCTCACCGTCGAGCATCGTTCCTCTGGAGCGCCAACTGTGGCCGCTGTCAGCGAACTTGCCCTCAGGAGGCCCGATGTCCCCGCACGACCTCGTCCGGCGCCGTGTCCGTCATTCCGTCGCGGTGGGTGTTCCGTTCGCCGTCGTGGTCGCCCTCATGGCGGCGGGTACGGCCGTCGGAGCGCCCGCGAAGGCCGAGGCCGCCCATGTCACGCGTATGGCGACGCTGGGCGACATCCCGCTCGGCGCGTTCAGCAACGCGCTGCTGGCCGGGTCGGTGGACAACGACCGGGGAGTGGACCTCGGCGGTATCGGCAGCGACATCTACCCGGCCGGCCGCAAGGGCGAGTACTGGACGATCACCGACCGCGGGCCCAACGGCCAGATCAAGGTGAGCGGGACGAAGCGCCGTACGTTCCCGGTGCCCGGTTTCGACCCGGCGATCGTGAAGATCCGTGTCTCCGGAGACAGCGTGAAGGCCCTGGAGGCCCTCCCGATCGCCACGTCGTCCGGGAAGGCCGTCACCGGGCTGTCGAACCAGCAGGGGCGCGACGAGGCGCCGTACTCCTACGACGCACAGACGCCGTTGTCGTACAACCCGAACGGGCTGGACACAGAGGGCATCGTGCGGGCCGGGGACGGGTCCTTCTGGCTCGTCGACGAGTACGGGCCCTCCCTGGTGCATGTCTCCGCGCGCGGGAAGGTGCTCACGCGGTACGTGCCCAAGGGGCTGCATCTGACCGGTGCCGACTACCCGGTGGTGGAGGCGCTGCCGGCCGTCCTGCTGCGCCGGAAGATCAACCGCGGCTTCGAGGGGCTCGCCCAACTGCCCGGCGGTGACCTGGTGATGGCCCTGCAGAGCCCGCTGTCGCTGCCGGACGGGGACGCCGGGGACGCGTCCCTGAACACCCGTCTGCTGCGCTTCTCGCCGAAGAAGAAGGCGGTCACGGCGGAGTACGCGTACCGCTTCGACCCGGTGAACGTGGTCGACCCCAGCGAGGACGACACGTCCGAACTCAAGATCTCCTCGGTGGTCGCCGTGGGCGACGACCGCCTCCTGGTCGAGGAGCGCACCGACAAGGCGGCCCGGCTCCAACTCGTCAAGCTGGAGCGCAAGTCGAACATCCTCGGCGGTCGCTACGACGACGACACGACGTCCCCGTCGCTGGAGCAGCTCGACGACCCGGCGGCCGCAGGTGTCCCGGTGCTGGCCAAGAAGCTGGTCGTCGACCTGGGGACAGTCTCCGGGGTGCCCCAGAAGATCGAGGGCATCGCGCGCGTGGATCACGACACGCTCGCCCTGATCAATGACAACGACTTCGGGATGACGGACGGCGCGGGCGCGTTCGACGCCCAGGGGCGGCTGGTCGACAGCGGTATCGAGACCACCGTGGTGTACGTGAGGCTGCCGCACGGCATCTGATCCTCCGTCAACTCCCGTAGCGGCTAGCCGAACAGAGACGGGAGCAGCGACTCGATGTCGCTGGGAACCTCGCCCGGCAGTTCCGAGGGGAGGTTCGACGGAAGCGCGGTCGGGAGCTTGGTCGGCAGGCCGGTGGGGAGTTTCGTGGGAAGGATGAGAGAAGGGCTCCCGCTCGAACTGCTCTCGTCGGGCGCCTTCTTGTCCGGTGAGTCATGTCCCCCGGAGGCCATCAACACGACGGCGACGACGGCCCCGGCGAGCACGAGCACGGAGAGCAGAATGAACAGCGGTCGGGGGCGCCTGCGGGGAGGCGGTCCGTAGTCCCCTCCCGATCCGTAGTCCCCGTAGTCCCCTCCCGATCCGTGGCCGAAGTCTCCGGGAGGCGGTCCGAAGCCGCCTCCCTGAGGCGGAGTGGCGCCCGGTGGTCCGGGCGGCTGAGGCGGTACGGGCGGCATGGCCATACCGTCAAGGGTCGCCGCGCAGTGGTCATGACGCGACCCCCGCGCGGTGGTTGATACGGGCTCATGCCGTGGATCGCATGATTCCGGAGCATTCCGCGCGGGGGTCGGTCACAAAGGGAGACTCACGAAAACCGGCGGGTTCGTGAGTGACGCACGCGTGCGTGCCGTCAGCCGCGTGCTCCCAGGAGGTGGTCCATGGCGAGCTGGTCGAGCTGCTCGAAGGCCATCCCGCGCTTGGCGGCCGCCTCGATGTCGAAGTCCTCGAACGCCGAGCGGTCCGCGAGCAGCGACTTGAGGCCGTCCGCCGCGGTCTGCTGCGCCAGTTCGTCCAGGCGCGAGGCGCGCAGCGCCTCCTGGACCACCGGGTCGGCGCGGAACGCGGCCGAACGCTCCTTGAGGATCAGGTAGTTGCGCATGCAGCCGGCCGCCGACGCCCACACGCCGTCGAGGTCCTCGGTGCGCGGCGGCTTGAAGTCGAAGTGCTTCGGGCCGGCGTAACCGGCGCTCTCCAGGAGGTCGACCAGCCAGAAGGCGGCACGCAGGTCGCCGTTGCCGAAGCGCAGGTCCTGGTCGTACTTGATGCCGGACTGGCCGTTGAGGTCGATGTGGAAGAGCTTGCCCGCCCACAGGGCCTGGGCGATGCCGTGCGGGAAGTTGAGCCCGGCCATCTGCTCGTGGCCGACCTCGGGGTTGACGCCGTAGAGCTCCGGGCGCTCCAGGCGCTCGATGAACGCCAGGGCGTGGCCGACGGTGGGGAGCAGGATGTCGCCGCGGGGCTCGTTCGGCTTGGGCTCGATCGCGAACTTGATGCTGTAGCCCTGGTCGGTGACGTACTCGCCGAGGAGGTCGAACGCCTCCTTCATGCGGTCGAGAGCGACCCGTACGTCCTTGGCGGCGCCGGACTCGGCGCCCTCGCGGCCGCCCCAGGCGACGTAGGTCTCGGCGCCCAGCTCGACCGCCAGGTCGATGTTGCGGATCGTCTTGCGCAGGGCGTAGCGGCGCACGTCGCGGTCGTTGGCGGTGAACGCGCCGTCCTTGAAGACCGGGTGCGTGAAGAGGTTGGTGGTCGCCATCGGCACCTTCATGCCGGTCGCGTCGAGGGCCTCGCGGAAGCGCTTGATGTGCGCCTCGCGCTCGGTGTCCGAGGACCCGAAGGGGATCAGGTCGTCGTCGTGGAAGGTCACACCGTGGGCGCCGAGCTCGGACAGGCGCTGCACCGTCTCGACCGGGTCGAGGGCACGGCGGGTGGCGTCGCCGAACGGGTCCCTTCCCTGCCAGCCGACGGTCCACAGGCCGAAGGTGAACCTGTCCTCGGGGGTGGGCTGGTAGTTCATGACGCGGCTCCTTGTTGCTTCGCTCCGACTATTTCGTCATGGCGGTTTACAAATTAGTATGCCGGAGCGTCTCTGGGAAGGGACAATGTGTCTCCGGGCGGAGACGCATGCCGCACACAAGGGAGAAACCCGATGTCAGCAGCCGAGGGTCCGCTCGTCGTCGGCGTGGATTCGTCCACCCAGTCGACCAAGGCACTGGTCGTCGACGTGTCCACCGGCCGGATCGTCGCGAGTGGCCAGGCGCCGCACACCGTCTCCTCGGGGGCGGGCCGGGAGAGCGATCCGCGCCAGTGGTGGGACGCCCTGTGCGAGGCCCTGCGCCAGTGCGGGGACGCGGCGCACGAGGCGGCGGCCGTGTCGATCGGCGGCCAGCAGCACGGCCTGGTCACCCTCGACGCCCAGGGCGAGCCGGTACGCCCGGCGCTGCTCTGGAACGACGTGCGTTCGGCACCGCAGGCCGCCCGTCTGATCGAGGAACTGGGCGGTCCGAAGGCCTGGGCGGAGCGCACGGGCAGCGTGCCCGGTGCCTCATTCACGGTCACGAAGTGGGCCTGGCTCGCCGAGCACGAGCCGGAGGCGGTGCGCGCGACGGCGACCGTACGCCTCCCCCACGACTACCTCACCGAGCGGCTCACCGGGCAGGGCACCACCGACCGGGGCGACGCCTCCGGCACCGGCTGGTGGGCCTCGGGGACCGAGTCGTACGACGAGGAGATCCTCCGGCACGTCGGGCTCGACCCGGCGCTGCTGCCCCGAGTGGTGCGGCCGGGCGAGGTGGCGGGCACGGTGCGGGACTGTCACGATCTGCCGTTCTCCAAGGGCACCCTGGTGGCCCCCGGCACCGGCGACAACGCCGCCGCCGCGCTGGGCCTCGGGCTGCGCCCCGGCGTTCCCGTGCTCAGCCTCGGCACGTCGGGCACGGTGTACGCGGTGTCGAAGCACCGCCCCGCCGACCCGTCCGGCACGGTCGCGGGCTTCGCCGACGCGCACGGCGACTGGCTGCCCCTGGCCTGCACCCTGAACTGCACGCTGGCCGTGGACCGGGTGGCGGCCCTGCTGGGCCTGGACCGGGAGGCCGTGGAGCCCGGCACCTCGGTCACGCTGCTCCCGTACCTGGACGGCGAGCGCACCCCGAACCTCCCCAACGCCTCGGGCCTGCTGCACGGCCTGCGCCACGACACCACCGGCGGCCAGCTCCTCCAGGCCGCCTACGACGGCGCCGTACACGCGCTGCTGGGCGCGCTCGACCTCGTCCTCGACGAGGACGCGGACCGCACCACGCCGCTGCTGCTGATCGGCGGCGGCGCCCGCGGCACGGCCTGGCAGGAGACCGTACGGCGGCTGTCGGGACGTCCGGTCCAGGTGCCCGAGGCGAAGGAACTGGTCGCGCTGGGCGCCGCCGCGCAGGCCGCAGGCCTGCTGACCGGCGAGGATCCGGCCGCGGTGGCCCGGCGCTGGAACACGGCCGCCGGGCCGGTGCTGGACGCCGTGGAGCGCGACGAGGCGACGCTGGCGAGGATCTCCGGGGTACTCTCCGACGCGGCTCCGCTGCTCGAACGGGGGCCGGAGGGCCGTTGACGCACACCGATCAAGGAGTGTCGGGGGACGGACATCCGCCGGTGCGCACAGGTCAAGGGCCGACGGAGAGCGGGAGGCCGCTGCCCCGCGCTGATCGCGGACCAGCCGGGGACGCACGACACCGGCCGCCGCACACCTACCGAGGACTGACGGAAGCATGACCGCACCGCTGCACGAGGCACGTTCCGCCGGGTCCGCGCGTGCCCTGCCCGACACCCAGCAGGGCATGCGCCGGCGCAATCTCGCGCGCGTGATGCACACGGTGAGTGCCGAGGGTCCGCTCTCGCGTGCGGCCGTCGCCTCACGCATCGCGCTGACCCGTGCGGCGGTGTCGACGCTGGTGGACGAGCTGATCCGGTCGGGTCTCCTCGAGGAGCTGGGCCCCGAGCGGCCCGGCCGGGTGGGCCGGCCGGGATCGGCGCTCGCCGTCAGCGGGCGCGGTCCGGCCGGGATCGGCGCGGAGGTCGGGGTCGACCATCTCGCGGTCTGCGCGGTCGATCTGCGCGGCGAGATACGGGCCCGTGCCGTACGGCACGGTGTGAACCGCGGCCGCTCCCCCGAACCGGTCCTCGCCGAACTCGCCACGCTGGTACGGCAGGTCGTGGCCGAGGCCGACGCGGAGGGCCTGTGGCCGGCCGGGCTCGCGGTCGCCGTGCCCGGTCTGGTGGCCCGCGACGGCCGTACGGTCGTCCGCGCCCCGAACCTCGACTGGCACGACACGGACCTCGGCGCGCTGCTGCCCGCCGAGCTGCCGCCCACGGTGGACAACGAGGCCAACTTCGGCGGGCTCGCCGAACTCTGGCTGGGCGAGACCACTCCGCGCGACTTCCTGCATGTGTCGGCCGAGATCGGCATCGGCGCCGCGGTCGTGGTGGACGGGGGGCTGCTGCGCGGAACTCGGGGATTCGCGGGCGAGTTGGGGCACGTGCCGGTGCGTCCGGACGGGCCGGAGTGCGCGTGCGGCGGGCGCGGCTGCCTCGAACAGTACGCGGGCGAGGAGGCGGTGCTGCTCGCCGCCGGTCTGGAGCCCGGCGCCGACCGGGTCGGTCTGCTCGCGTCGCGTGCCGCCGACGGCGACGAGGCGGTACGCCGGGCCCTGCACGACGCCGGTACGGCGCTCGGTATCGCGCTGACCGGCGCGGTCAACCTGCTCGATCCGCAACTGGTGGTGCTGGGCGGCGCGCTGTCCGGTCTCGCGCCCTGGCTGCTGCCGTCGCTGGAGGCCGAGTTGGCGCGGCGCACGGCGGGGCCCGCCTGTCCGGTGTCGGTGTCGCGGCTGGGGCCCGAGGGTCCGCTGCTGGGGGCCGCGCACTCGGTGGTGCGGGCCGTCCTCGACGACCCGGCGGCGGTGGCCGAACGCACCGGGGGAACCCTGCCCGGACGGGCTGTGGACATCGTGGCCGAACAGGCCTGAAACACGGCCGACTTCACTCGTCCGAGTGGCCGAGTTGTCCACAGTTCCGCCGTCGTCCACGGAAGCCCGCCACGCCCTACTGCCCAACCCGCAAGCGCCGTACCGTGATTCACGCGAGGCGCAGCCGTCGTGTCGTGACGACGGTGTGCGGGTGCGGGTGCGGAGGCGGACGGACGAGGGGGGATTCACGTGTCGGGGGAGACGGTTCAGGGGCTACGGCGGGATGCCGTCGGGCTGCGCGAGGTCCTCTTCCAGAGCGTCACGGCGATGGCGCCGGCCGCCGCGGTCGCCGCGTCGATCCCGTCGGGCGCGGCCTTCGCGGGCGGAAGTCTGCCGCTGTCGGTGCTGATCGCGCTGGTGGCCTGTCTGTTCACCGCGTCCTGCGTGGCCGAACTGGCCCGCGAACTGCCCGCCGCCGGCTCGGTCGCCACATACGCGGCACAGGGTCTGCATCCGGCCGTCGGCTTCCTGGTCGGCTGGGGCTACGTCTTCGTCGAAGCACTGGTCCCACCACTGCTGCTCCTCCAGCTCGGCTTCACCACCGCGGGCACCCTGCACCAGGAGTGGTCCTCGTATCCGGAGAACCTGTGGTGGCCATGGGCGCTCGAGGGCGCCGCGATCATCGCCGTGGCGGGCTGGTACGGAGCGCGCGCCTCCGCCCGCTTCGGAACGGTCCTCGGGGTCTTCGAGATCCTCGTCTTCCTGGTGTTCGCCATCTGGCTGATCGGCAAGGCCGGCGGGGACAACACCCTGTCGGTGTTCGGCACTTCGCACACGAGCAAGGACCACTCGGGCTTCGGCGGCGTCTTCGCAGGATCGGTCTACACGGTGCTCGCGTTCGCCGGGTTCGAGGCCGCCGCACCGCTCGCCGAGGAGACCCGGGACCCGCGCCGGACGATGCACCGCGCGGTGCTCGGCGCGGCCCTCGGCATCGGCCTGTTCTACGTACTGACGACCTACGCCATGACGGTGTACTTCGGACCGGACCGCTTCAGCGGATTCGGGGCCTCCGGCGCCGCGTCCTGGGAGGGAGTGGCCCGCGCGTCGTTCGGACTGTTCTGGGTCCTGGTGTTCCTCGCCGTGGTCAACTCGACCATCGCCAACGCCAACGCGTGCGCCACGGTCTCGACGCGCACCGCCTTCGCCCTGGCCCGGATCCGGGTACTCCCCCGCGTCCTGGCCGCGCTGCACCCACGCCACCGCTCCCCCGTCGCCGGGATCGCCGTGCAGACCGTCATCGCGGTGGGAGCCGTACTGGGCCTCGGCTTCGGCTACGACCCGGTGACCGCGTTCCTCCTCCTGGCCACGGTGATCGTCACGGTCGTCATCGGCGTCTACATCGTCGTGAACCTGGCCTGTGCGGGCTACTTCCTGCGCCGCAGACGCGAGTTGCTCAAGCCGCTACGGCACCTGCTGGTCCCCCTCCTCGGGATCGTCGCGTTCGTCCCCGCCCTGCTCACCGCGGCAGGCCTCCCGGCCTTCGACTTCGTGGCCGAACTGACCGCGCCCGTGTCCTACGGCGGACCGGTCGTCGGCGTCTGGATGGCGGCAGGGGTCGTAGTGCTGCTCGTCCTGCTACGGCGGCACCCCGAGCGAATAGCCGAAACCGCCCGTGTCCATCTCGACGAACCCGTCTCCACCGGTCATCCGCAGAACGGAGCAGTACAGCCATGAACGACCCCCGGATCCTCACGGTGCGGCCCGAACCGGGCGAGTACGCCTGGACGTTCGGCGGCGCCCCGCCCGTGGCGCGCATCACGCCCGGCACGGTCCTCGACCTGTACACGGAGGACTGCTTCGCCGGACGGGTTCGGTCCGAGAAGGACCTGGTGTCCGAAGTGTGCGAATTCCCTTTCCTGAACCCTCAGACCGGCCCCTTCCACGTAGAGGGCGCGGAGCCGGGTGACACGGTCGCCGTGCACTTCGTGTCGATCGAACCGGCGCGGGACTGGGCCGCCTCCACCACGGTCCCCCTCTTCGGCGCGCTCACCTCGACACACACCACGGCGACACTGCAGCCGCCGCTCCCGGAGACCGTCTGGATCTGGCAGTTGGACCGGACCCGCCGTACGGCGTTGTTCCGCGCGCGTGACAGCGACATCGAGGTCGAGCTGCCCCTCGACCCGATGCACGGCACCGTGGGCGTGGCGCCCGCCAACCTGGAGGTGCGTTCGGCACTGGTGCCCGACGCGCACGGCGGGAACATGGACACGCCCGAGATGCGGGCCGGGGTCACCTGCTACCTGGGGGTGAACGTGGAGGGCGCGCTGCTCAGCCTCGGCGACGGACATGCCCGGCAGGGCGAGGGCGAGACCTGTGGAGTCGCCGTCGAGTGCGCGATGAACACCGTGGTGATCGTGGAGCTGCTCAAGGGGGTCGCCACGCCCTGGCCACGCATCGAGTCGGACACGCACATCATCTCGACGGGTTCGGCGCGCCCGTTGGAGGACGCGTTCCGGATCTCCCAGCTCGACCTGGTGCGCTGGTTGGTGCGCGACTACGGGTTCAGCGAACTGGACGCCTACCAATTCGCAACCCAGGCCGTCGAGTCGCCGTTGGCCAACGTGTGCGACACCAACTACACCTGTGTGGCGAAGATCCGGAAGGAATGGCTGCCCGCGCGCGAGACTCACCGGGGGTTGCACGCGCGGCTGCGTGAGACCGCCGCGGCGCTCCTTCACTGAACCGAAAGGCACCCGAGCATGGAACGGGCACGACCGCTCCCGAGCAGGCGATGGCTGCTGAAGGGGGCCTCCCTCGCCGCCGTCCCCTACGCGTTACTTCCCGACGCGCGGGCCGACGCCCAGGCCCAGGCCGTCGACTATCCGTCGGCCGAGTGGCAGCCGGCGACCACCTCCAACTACACGGCGTCCAACCGTCCCACCGGCTATCCGGTCGACCGCGTGATCATCCACGTCACGCAGGAGACATACCCCAAGACCCTGTCCATTTTCCAGAATCCGCAGAAGAAGGTGTCCGCCCACTACCTCGTGCGATCGGCCGACGGGCATGTGGCCCAGTGTGTGAGGGAGACCAATATCGCCTGGCACGCGGGGAACTGGAACTTCAACACCCGCAGTATCGGGATCGAGCACGAGGGGTGGGTGAATCAACCCGAGTGGTTCACCGACGCGTTGTACGAGCAGTCGGCCGGACTCACGGCGGCGATCTGTACGAAGTACGGGCTCCCCAAGGACCGGGCACACATCATCGGGCACTACGAGGTGCCGGGCACCGACCACACCGATCCGGGGCCGAAGTGGGACTGGCCGCGCTACATGAGGATGGTCGGTCTTGCCTGAGCCGAGCCGGATCCGAGCCGAATCCTGGCCGGTTCCGAACCGAATCCGAGTCGGATCCGAACCGGTTCCGGGTGCGATGCGGTTCGTTCGGCTCGTCCCTGGTCGAAACGGTTGTCCGGATCCGTCTGCGGAGTAACGATGTCCGCATCCGTTGCGGCGCCGTATCGACGTCAAGGGAGGCCGAGTTGACCGATCCATGGGTGGCCCTGGAGCCGGGGGCCGACCCTGCCGAGCGGGTGCGGGTGCTGCGCCGGGCGCACGAGACGTTCGCCGTGGCGGGTACGGTGCCGCAGCCGGTGCGGTCGGTGGTGGCCGATTCCTGGCGGCGTTCCGCGCGGGCCGGTGTCGGTCCCGAGGGTACGGCGCGGGTGGAACTGACGGACGGTGACCTGGGCGTCTATCGGGCGGAGCATCCGCTGGCGCGGGTGATGCCGCTGATCCGGGAGTTGGTGGGCACGTTCGCGGTGGACGGCGCGCATCTGCTTGCGGTGTGCGACGCGCAGGGCAGGCTGTTGTGGGTCGAGGGGGATCCGGCGACCCGGCGGAAAGCGGGCCGGATGAACTTCGTGCCGGGTGCGCGCTGGTCGGAGAGCGCGGTGGGGACGAACGCGCCGGGTACGGCGGTCGCCGTGGACCGGCCTGTGCAGGTGTTCGCGGCCGAGCACTTCATCCGGCGGGTGCAGCCGTGGACGTGCGCGGCGGCTCCGGTGCACGATCCGCGCACGGGACGGGTGCTCGGTGCCGTGGACATCACCGGCGGGGACGGGCTGGCGCATCCGCACAGCCTGGGCTTCGTGCAGGCGGTGGCGCGGGCCGCCGAGTCCCAACTGGCGCTGCTCGCCCCGGAGCAGACGCCGGTCGACGGACCCGAGCTGATGGCACTGGGCCGGGACGAGGCCCAACTGTGCGTCGACGGCCGCAAGATGAGGCTGAGCCGCCGGCACAGCGAGATCCTGGTGCTGCTGGCCCGGCATCCCGAGGGACTGACCGGCGACGAGTTGCTGTGCGCGCTGTACGAGGACGAGTCGGTGCCGCCGGTGACCTTGCGGGCCGAACTGGCGCGGCTGCGCAGGCTGTTGGGGCCGGGGCTGCTCGCCTCGCGTCCCTACCGGCTCACGTTGCCGGTCGAGTCCGACGTGGCGATCGTCGAGCGGCGGCTGGAAGGGGGCGCGGTCACGGGGGCGGCGAGCGCGTACACGGGTCCGTTGCTGCCCGGTTCGCAGGCACCGGCGGTGGTCCGGCTCAGGACCCGCCTCGCCGACGGCCTCCGTACGGCGCTGATCGCCCGCCGCGACCCCGACCTGCTGGCGGACTGGGCGCACGCGCCGTGGGGCGAGGACGACCTCGACGTATGGCGGGCGCTCGCGGCGATACGGCCGACGGCGCCGGTGCGTTCTCGACTCGACGCGCTGGAGTCCGAGCTGGCGGCACCGGCCGCGTGGTCACACCGGACGGGCCGTTGACGTAACTCGCTTTCGGCGCACGGCACTTGGAACACGGTCCGCCCTCCGGCTTCCGCCCTCCGGCTCCCGGCTTCCGCCCTCCGGCTCCCGACTCCCAGTCACCCGCCACCCGCCACCCGCCACCGCGCAACGTACATGCAACGTCCCGCTCCCTAGCCTCGCGCCGAGAGCTGTCCAACGGCGGGCAGCGCTGTTCCGGGAGGCAGACCAGGATGACCCGTTACGCGGCACCCGGCACCGAGGGCGCGATCGTCTCCTACCAGGCGCGCTACGACCACTTCATCGGCGGCGAGTACGTGCCGCCGGCCCGCGGGCAGTACTTCGAGAACCCGTCCCCGGTGAACGGGCAGCCGTTCACGGAGATCGCGCGCGGCACCGCGGAGGACGTGGAGCGGGCGCTGGACGCGGCGCACGCGGCGGCGCCGGGCTGGGGCCGGACGTCGGTGACCGAGCGGTCCGACATCCTGCTCAAGATCGCCGACCGGATGGAGGCGAACCTGGAGCCCCTCGCTGTCGCGGAGAGCTGGGAGAACGGCAAGCCGGTCCGCGAGACGCTCGCCGCCGACATCCCGCTCGCGATCGACCACTTCCGCTACTTCGCGGGGGCGATCCGGGCACAGGAGGGTTCGCTGGGCGAGGTCGACGACGACACGGTGGCGTACCACTTCCACGAGCCGCTCGGGGTCGTGGCGCAGATCATCCCGTGGAACTTCCCGATCCTGATGGCGACATGGAAGCTGGCGCCGGCGCTCGCGGCGGGCAACGCGGTCGTCATCAAGCCGGCCGAGCAGACCCCGGCGTCCATCCACTACTGGATGAGCCTGATCGCGGACCTGTTGCCGCCGGGCGTGGTGAACATCGTCAACGGCTTCGGCGTCGAGGCGGGCAAGCCGCTCGCGTCCAGCCCGCGCGTGGCGAAGGTCGCCTTTACCGGCGAGACCACGACAGGGCGGCTGATCATGCAGTACGCCTCCGAGAACATCAAGCCGGTCACGCTGGAGCTCGGCGGCAAGTCGCCGAACATCTTCTTCGACGACGTGTCGTCGGCGAACGACGACTTCCTCGACAAGGCGCTCGAAGGCTTCACGATGTTCGCGCTCAACCAGGGCGAGGTGTGCACCTGCCCGTCCCGGGCGCTGATCCAGCGCGGCCACTACTCCGACTTCCTCCAGGCGGCCGTCGCCCGCACGGAGTTGATCAAGCCGGGGCACCCGCTCGACACGGACACGATGATCGGCGCGCAGGCGTCCAACGACCAGTTGGAGAAGATCCTCTCCTACCTGGACATCGGCCGGCAGGAGGGCGCGAAGATCCTCACCGGCGGTGAACGACTCGACTACGACGGCGAGTTGAAGGGCGGTTACTACGTCCAGCCGACGATCTTCGAGGGCCACAACCGGATGCGGATCTTCCAGGAGGAGATCTTCGGGCCGGTGGTCTCGGTAACCTCGTTCGACGACTTCGACGACGCGATCAAGGTCGCCAACGACACGCTGTACGGTCTCGGGGCCGGTGTGTGGACCCGGGACATCAACACGGCGTACCGCGCAGGCCGGGCGATCCAGGCGGGGCGGGTGTGGACGAACTGCTATCACGCGTATCCCGCGCACGCGGCGTTCGGCGGCTACAAGCAGTCCGGCATCGGTCGCGAGAACCACAAGATGATGCTGGACCACTATCAGCAGACGAAGAACCTGCTCGTGTCGTACTCGCCGAAGAAGCTGGGCTTCTTCTAAAGGCAAACGAAAGGGTGCCTGACCTGGGAAGACTCTCGTCAGGCACCCTTCCGAGCCATCATTCAGACAGCAAGGCGTTGACCAGCCGCATGCCCGCCTCGTGGGGCGGTCTCCGGCGGCGGGGGCGAGGTTGTTCAGACGGGTGAGCTGGTCGGTGGTCCACAACCGGTGTCCTGCAGTGAGTCGTACCAGGCCTGCGCCGGCGACAGATCGTCCGTCGCCGCCACTGCCTGAATCGGAGACGGCGACGGCAGCCCGGCGAGCACACCGAGCATCATCGCGCGCCGCTCGACGTACGGCCGCCCGCGGACATCCCCTGTCGGCAGGGCGAGGACGTCCCACACGGAAGCGCGCGGGTTCGCGGAATCCTGAGCAGTCCTAAAGCGAACCCGTGCGTCGGTGAGGGACTGGTGGCCATCCCGATACGGGTTGCGCACTGAGCTTGACCTTCGAGTCGGCTCGAAGGTCTACCGCGGATGTCGAGGGAGCCGCCGCCCTTGTTCGACCGAACCAGCTTCTGATCGGTACGCGGATGGCGTCTCAGTTGTGCTGCTCGGTATCCAGCAGTGCGAGGGCGTTGCGCATGCCCTGTTCGAGGAGTTGGTCGGCGAGCTGCCGGTCGGTCAGGGCACGGGAGAGCTGCAGTGTCCCGGCCATCATGCCGAGGAGGCCAAGTGCCCGCACACGTGCCGAAGGTGGATCGTGGGGTGCCAGGCGGGCGGCGAAGCCGTCAATGAGGACCAGCGCGCCGTCGGTATAGGCCTGCCGGGTGGGATCCGTGGAGCGTGCGATCTCGTCGAGCAGGGCGGCGTTGGGGCAGCCGTCCTCGATATTGTCGCGCTGCTCGGGGGAGAAGTACCAGCGAATCAACTGTTCGAGTCCGGCACGGCCGGGCGCCGCCAGCGCGACGATGTTCTCGTGCTGGGCGCGCATCTGGTCGGCGACCGCGGTGGCCACGAGGTGGTCCTTGGAGGCGAAGTAGGCGTAGAAGGTGCCGTTGGTCAGGCCCGCGTCCTTCATGAGCGTGGCGACGCCGGAGCCGTCGATGCCGTCCTGCTTGAGCCGGCGACCGGCCGTTGCGATGATCCGCTGCCGTGTCTCCTGCTTGTGTTCTTTCGTGTACCGCACGATGTGTTCCTCCTGGGAACCGGGGTTTGTGCCCCGGCTGCTGCTGGTCGGGTCAGTGTGCCGCGCCGGCGAGGAGAGCGGGGAAGTTGATCCTGGCGGTCTGCAGTTTCGCGTCGTGGGGCTCGGGGACGCCGCCGTCGGTGATGTACAGCCGGTTGCCGCGGACGGCGGTGGCGGAGGGTGAGGCGAGACCGTCCGCGCTGGTCAGGACGGGCTTGTAGGTGCCGTTCGGGTAGATCGCCACGACCCTGTCCGGGCCGTTGTTCGAGGAGGAGCCGTTCTGCGCCGCGAAGACCACATCGGAGCGGGGAGTCAGGAAGCTGAGGTCGTCGATGTTGGGCAGGCCGCCCGCGACCTGGCGGAGGGGGCCGGGCACGCCGGTGGTGGTGACCGGTACGCGCAGCAGGGTGCCCTTGTTGAAGTTGCTGACCCACAGGGCGCCGTTGTGGAACCTGAGCCCGTTGGCACCGATCGGCAGGGCCTCGGTGGGCACCGGCGCGAGAGCGGCGTCGGTCAGCCACGGCGTCACCGATCCGCCCGCGACGGGAACGGACCAGACGATGCCCTTGAGGCTGTCCGCGACGTAGAGCGTGCGTCCGTCCGGGGCGACAGCCAGCCCGTTGGGGCCTGAGTCGGGGGCCAGCGCGGCGATGCGCTCAGGGGTGCCGTCCGCAAGCAGCTTGTACACGCCGTTCCTGGCCGCGTTGCCCGGGGCCCACAACGCGTAGTAGACGGTGCCGTCACTGCCGCGGGCGTTGCCACTGATCGCCTCGCCCACCTGCCCGGTGGCGAGCACCGTGCGCTCTCCGGAGGGGGAGAGACGCATCAGCTCCGGTCCGTGGGTGCGCTCGCACACCGCGCAGCTCCCGAGCATGGACAGGGTCACCGAGCCGTCGAGGTTGGCGGTGATGTTCTCGGGGATCTCGCCGGCCGCGAAGTCGAACGTCGCCGCGGTCTTCACGTCGGTGACAACGGAACCGCTGTACGCGTGTCCCGTCCACGCGGACGCGGATGGCGCCGAGACCAGGACGGCCGCCGTCGCGGTGACCGCCAGCGCGATCCCGACGTTCCTCTTCACAAAACGCCGTGCGCCCGATGCACTGCGCCGGGCCGTTTGCCGGCGTTGCTGCTGCATGACTCTCCTCGGCAAATCAACGAGTTGCTGATCAATGGACATTCGGGAAGACCGGAGCTGCCAGTGGTGTCGTCTGCATCAGAAGCACTCGGGCGGAAACGACGCCCTTGAGGCCGGACCGGGAGGCCAGGCGGGCGGCGGCGCTGCTTCTTGCAGATCTGCTTGTCGAACGTTCCGGCGGGGACGAGTCGGCGGGCCGCAGTGACGCGTGAGGCCGGCAGGCCGGCGGTGCAGCGCGACTTCGGCTTCTTGTCGGTGGTCGCGGTGACGATCGTTCTGGTGACGACGGCGGGGTCATCGCCGTCCTTCACCTGCGCCATCACCTCGTCGAAAACACGCCGCCGCTTTCGGACGGGTTCGGGTACGCGAAAGGTGGGCGTCAGTTCGGCATCCGGTTGAATCTGCGGACGATACGGTCGAAGATCCGCCCCGGAAGGACGCGGTGGAGCACGCTGATGCTTGCGGCCGTCGAGCCGGCGGTGCGCCGCAGTTTCGGGTTCCGGTCGGTGGCTGCCGCGACGATCACCTTGGCCACGGCGGCGGGATCGTCGCCGCCGCTGGTGTTTTTCGCCAGCACCTCGTCGAAGGTGCGCCGCCCCGACGCGTAGAGCGGCAATGGGGTGTCGCCCTGCACGCTGTGGTCCCCGAACGGGGTGTTGATCGGGCCGGGCTCGACGAGCAGGATCCGGACGCCGTGCTCGCGGACCTCGTGGTCCAGCGACCCGGAGTAGCCCTCGACCGCGTGCTTGGTCGCGGTGTAGATGGCCATGAACGGGCTGGGGACGAACCCGCTGAGGGAGGAGACGTTGATGATGCGTCCGCGCCGCTGAGCGCGCATGTGCGGCAGAACCGCCTTGGTCATCCGCATGATGCCGTAGACGTTGACGTCGAAGACCTCCTGCGTCCGGGCGACGGAGAACTCCTCGGCGGCGCCATTGGCGCCGACGCCGGCATTGTTGACCAGGACGTCGATGCGCCCGAACCGATCGATCACCTGCTTGACCACGGAGGCGACCGAATCGTCGCTGGTCACGTCGAGGTCGAGGTAGGTCACCCCGGCGGGCGCGGTGACCCGCGCGGTGTTGCGAGCGGTTCCGATCACCTCGAAGCCCGCCGCGGCGAGGGCGTGGGCCGTCTCCTTGCCGATGCCCGATGAGGCACCCGTCACGAGCGCCACCGGTTGGGTTGTCGCCATCACGGTCTCCCTTGATTTTGGAGTACGTCCCTATGGTCGTACGTTCGTATGTCTTACGTTCGTACGACCATAGGGTGGTCGCCGGTCGATGGCAAGCGGTCGCGTCCGGTGATTCGAGAAGGGTTCGGGAAGCGTGGGTGGTGCGGTATGGGAAAGATCGTGAGCGGGCTTCCGCCACGAAGTCGAGGCCGAAGGAGCATTCGCCCGCGGCCAGTTCCTCGCCGAGCTCGCCCGCCACACGGTCTTCGACGGCCAAGTCGTCACCGACGAATCCCGCCTGCGCCGCATCCCGGCCTGTCACGACACCCACTTGTACCCGGGCACCTTCATGACCTGCGTCTACAACCCCGACCGCGCCCGGTGCCTCTGCCCTGAGGCTTCCGCCGATCAGCCCGCCATGGCCGACTGCCAGCCGCAAGCCTGCCGCAACACCGCCCTCACCTCCGCCAACCGGCAGGCCCCTGCTCGCCCGGGCCACGGCGGGCACAGAACTGTCGGAGAAGATCCTGGAATCGACCCACAAAGCCCTGACCGCACCACACGGGCCTCGACCCGGAATCCCAGGGACAGGGACTGCGCGGCGGGGACTCGACGCCACGTAGGTAGGCAATCTCCGGAATCCCAGCAGCACGCGGTGGCGCCAGCCCTCCGGCCGCCCGCCTGCCCACCCCTCCGACCATGCCGGAATGGGCAGCGACGGCCGGATGACCTGCCATTTATGGATTCGGGCCATGACGCAGCCGAGGACCACCCGGATGGTCGCCCGGGCCTGAGGCTGGGCCGCGCTTCAGCGAGGCAGCAGGACGTCGACCTGCCCCCGGATGTCCTGCACGATCTCCTCGACGCTCAAGGCGATGTTCACGCTCGCCGCCGTACTGAGGAACATCACGGCGGACACGATGTGTGCCAGCGTCGCGGCGTCGCCCTCCGTGACCCGCTCGTCTCGGCGCAGCACGGCGGCGATGGCCTCCTCGGTCTGCGCGACGATGGCGAGGGCCGCGCCGTGCCGGGGCTCCTCGGGGTCGCCGAAGACCATCTCTCGCAGGTAGGTGCGTCCGTTGTCGATCTGGGTGCGGTTGCACTCGACGATCGGCCGGACGATCGCCAGCACCGCGTCCAGCACGCCTGGGATGGCCTCGGCGTCCGCACGGCCCTGCTCAAGTGCTTCGGCGTACTTGGCGTTCTGGACCAGGAGGAGGAGTTCGCCCTTGGTCTTGGCGTAAAGGAACAGGGTCCCGGTGCCGATGTCGGCCTTGTCGGCGATCTGCTGGGTCGTGACCTCATCGATGCCGTGTTCGGCGAACAGCTCAGTGGCGGCAGCGACGATGCGGTCGAATTTCTCCTGCTTGTTCCGCTCGCGCCGTCCGACCGACCGGGGGGCGACAGGCATGACGGTGTCCTCCAGGAGTAGATTCTGACTGTAATCAGTTATGATTACAGTCAGTACCGCGTGGGCTCGAATGTGGCTCCGCTCATTCTTCCATGGCGGGGCGAGGAGTCATTGCTCCATCCGTGCACAGCCACGCACTTCACATCCCCTTGGAAAGAAGGAACCAATGCCCTCTCTCGATGGAGCAGTCGTCCTCGTCACCGGCGCCAATGGCGGTATCGGCACCCACTTCGTCCACGACGCCCTGGCTCGCGGCGCCGTCAAGGTCTACGCCACCGCCCGTTCCCCCCGCGCCTGGGACGATGACCGCATCGTCCCCCTGCCCCTTGACGTCACCGACCCCGCGTCGATCGACGCGGCCGTCGCCGCCGCGGCGGATGTCACCGTGCTCGTCAACAACGCGGGCGCCATCCCGCCGAGCGCGAGCCTGCTGGACGTCACCGAGGCGGACATCCGGGCGAACATGGAGACGAACTTCTTCGGGCCGGTCTTCCTCGCCCGCGCCTTCGCACCGGTCCTCTCCGCCAAGAAGGGGTCAATCCTCATCGACGTGCACTCCGTTGCCAGCTGGTATGCCTTCGGCGGCGCCTACAGCGCGTCCAAGGCCGCACTGTGGTCGGCCACCAACTCGCTGCGCATCGAGTTCGCACCCATGGGC
Source organism: Streptomyces sp. NBC_01478 (assembly GCF_036227225.1). Taxonomy (GTDB): domain Bacteria; phylum Actinomycetota; class Actinomycetes; order Streptomycetales; family Streptomycetaceae; genus Streptomyces. Next base: position 1,983,208 of record NZ_CP109444.1, read on the forward strand.
GTCCATGTGACGGGTGTGCACATGGGCTACGTCGACACCGATATGGCCGCGCACGCTGACGGACCCAAGATGCTGCCGACCCAGCTGGTGACGACGGTCTACGACGCCGTCGAGGCCGGAGAATACGAGGTCCTGGCCGACGAGTTGACCAAGGGAGTCAAGGTGGCTCTGAGCGGCCCGGTCGAGGCGCTTTACCCGGACCTGCACAGCACGGACGCCTGAGCTTGTCCTTCGGTCCCGACGTGATCTCTTCACGCCGGGACTCCGTGATCCATCGCGTTCGAACGGTTGGCCGGCCGGTGTCAAGAAGGGGTGCACCGTCGCGGCCGTCGAGCCGTGGATGGCATCGGCGGTCGATCCGCCGGCAGCCCGATCAGCAGCGGGGCACCACCGTGGTGACAGACCGTCGCGGCTGTCGGGCCACGGTCTGAGGCGGTGCCAGGCACCACGAGTTCGGCCCGGTCGGTGTCGGTGAAGCTCGGTCAGGCCATGCTCGGCGCGCACTCGTCCGCGCATCAACCGGTGTAGTTCGTCCAGCGACCGCCAGGGCACTGCCCCGAACGCCACCCGCAGCAGTGTCCGGCGGGTACAGGCTGCGCCACTGGGTGGTGAGTCCTGGCCAATCGGCCCGTGGCCCGGAGAGGGCGCCGACGCGTTCGAATTCGCCCGCGATGCCGGTGCGCCGGTCGACCGCGGTGCCGAAGACGTCGGAAATCAGGTAAGCCCTGCGGCGAAAGAGGACGTACGCGCCATTGGCTGCGTCCGTGCTCGCTTCCTGACGGGTGTCAGCGTTGCTGGTTGGCGACGCCGATGTGGTGCCCGAGACGGTATTCGAAGTCGATGCCGGCCTGTTCGGCGACGGCCTGCGTGCCGGCGGCCCGGGTGAGGAAACCGGGGAGGGTGAGGGAGCGGGTGAACTCGCCGTACGCGGCGACCAGGTCCGCGTCCGGGGGCAGGGATGCCCGGTTGATCTGGGCTTTGGCCGAGGCGAGTGAGGTGCGGTCGAAGGAGGCGAGCCGGGCGGCGACGGTGCCGACGAAGGCGTCGAGGTCGCTGTCGGGGAGGGTGCGGGTGACCCAGCCCCAACGCTCGGCGGTGTCGGCGTCGTAGTCGTCGCTGGTGAGGATGGCTTCCAGGGCGCGGTCGCGTCCGATGGCGCGAGGGAGGCGTTCGGTGCCGCCACCGCCGGGCAGCAGTCCGCTGCCGACCTCGGGCTGCCCGAAGATCGCCTTCTCACGACTGGCGTAGCGCAGATCGAGGGCGAGGGCGAGCTCGTTCCCGCCGCCGCGGGTGCGTCCCCGGATGGCCGCGATGGTGATGTACGGCGCCCTGGAGAGTTCCAGGACCAGATTCGTCCATGCCGGCACCGCGTCCGGGTCCTCGGGGGCGGGGAAGTCGGCGGCGGCGGCCAGGTCGAAGTGGTTGTAGAAGAAGTCGGGGGTGGCGCTGTCGAACAGCACGACCTGGATCTCCGGGTCGGTGGCCAGTTCTTCGACGATCTCGATGAGGCGCAGGACGGTCTCGCCGGCGATGAGGTTGACGGGCGGGTTGGCGAAGGTGATCTTCGCGATCTGCGGTGAGGTGCGCTCGTAGTGGATGGTGCTGTGCTCGCTCATGGCTGGCTCCGGATACGGATTGGGATGCGTGATGGGTGTCAGACGGGGGCGCGAGGAGGGCCGGGAAGCGTGGGGCGGCTGAACTGCTGAGCAGATCCGGCGGTCCGCTTCTCGCTCGCGCCGCTCACTCCTCGTAGTGCGGGAGGATGGCGCCGTTCTTGACGTAGGTGAGCGCGGCGGTGACGTCGTAGGCGTGGATCGCGGAGACCTGCGGTGCCAGCCGGTTGGACAGGTCCTGGATCACCTGGCCGGTGAAGAAGGCGTTCCGTGCCTCTGTGTCGGTGAACCCGAGGCTGAGGGAGGCGTGGAAGTGCTGGTCGTGGGGGTTGTCGTGGGCGACGTCCGGCGTGTCCCAGAGCTTTTCGATCCAGGGCAGGAACGTCTGCGTGCGCAGTTCCTTCAGCACTCCGGTGCCGGCGAGCGCGGGAGTGAGCTGCTCGTTGACGAACTTCCGGAAGGCGCCGGCGCCGACGCCGTCTCTGCGGCGCAGGTAGACGAGAGCGCGGGCACCGACCGTCTGTCCGGGGCCTGCAACGTCGTACCAGCGGGATGAGTTCGGCGGGCCGGCGTAGAGCAGGGTGCGGCGGAACACGTTGATCTCGTCGGCGTAGGCCAGCTTCGTCTGCTTGCGCCCCTTCAGGGGTGCGAGCGCCGATTGGAAGGTGACTTCCGCGACGCCGTCGATCTTCCGGTCCGCGGGGATCGCGGTCTGGACCCCGTCGGTGGCCGGCCACCGGCCCGGGTTGTGCTCGGCGAGGTGGATCTGCCGGTACTCCTCCAGGCCCGGGGTGGCGGAGATGATCCCGGAGTGCGGGCCCTTCCAGTGGTCCATGCCGGTCTGGCGGGGCTGATCGGTCCGCACCCACAGCAGGATCGAGGAGGTGAGGTGCTTCGTCACTTCCAGGGGTACGACGGCCGGTGACGTGCTCATGGTGTTGCCCTTCTCTTCCTGGTCAGGCGGTTGTCATCGGGCGAGGAACTCGACCGCCACGGGGGCGAACTCGTCGTAGTACTGGAAGATGCCGCCGTGCCCGGAGTCGGGGTAGATGATCACCTGGCTGTCCTTGATGCGCCGGTGCAGGTCCTCCGACAGGACCGACGGCACCATACGGTCGTTGTCGCCGTTGGCGATCAGGGTGGGCTGCGTGATCGACGACAGGTTGTCGGGGGCGGAGCGCCCCCACTTCTTGATCGCCTTCAACTGTGTCTGGAACGCCTTGGTCTTGATCTCCGCGTCGCGGTCGACGGTGCGCTCCTTGAGCCGGTCGACGAACGCGCGCCCGGCGGCCTTGCCGGTGGCGTTGCGGTTGAAGAACAGGAACTCCTTGGGGTCCGAGCGCGTCAGGGTGGCGCGCAGGATGTCCCAGTAGGTGGTTCCGGCGACCTTGTCGATGTCCTTGCCGCCCTTGGGCCCGGTGCCGGTGAGGACGAGCTTGCGGACGAGCTCGGGGTGCTTCACCACCAGGGCCTGGGCGACCATGCCGCCGAGGGAGAAGGAGAAGACGTCGATCTTGTCGTACCCGAGCGCCTTGATGAAGCTGTAGGCGTCGTCGGCCATCGCCTCGACACTGTCCGGCACCTGGCCGGTGGACGCCCCGACACCGCGGTTGTCGAAGGCGATGACGTGACGGCCCTTCGCGACGGGGTCGACGATGCGGGGGTCCCAGTTGTCCAGGGTCGCGGCGAGGTGGACGAAGAAGACGACGGGGATGCCGCCCTTCGGTCCCAGCTCGCGGTAGGCGTAGGTGACGCCGCCGGCGCTGACGGTGCGGGCCGGGGCCTTCGCGTAGGAGGTGATGACGGCTTCGTTCGGGGTGCCGGTGCTGCTCATGACGGATTCTCCTCGTGTGCTGTGTGTCGCCCGTCGCGGTTGCGGCGGGTCAGATGTTGCCGATGACGGCCTTGCCGCGGATGCCGCCCTGGGACAGGGACTGCAGCGCCTGCGGGGTCTCGTCGAAGCGGACCACCTTTCCCACGACCGGGCGCACCACGCCCTGGTCGATCAGGGTGGTGATCTGGCGGAGCTGGTCGCCGCTGGCGCGCATGAGCAGGAACTCGTACGTCACGCCGAGCTTCTTCGCCTGCTTGCGGATCTTGCGGCTCAGGGCTGCGACCGCCAGGCGCAGCAGCGGGTTCAGGCCGGCCTCGCGGGCGAACGCGGGGTCCGGGGGACCGGCGATCCCGATGGCCTTGCCGCCGGGCTTGAGCACCCGCAGGGACTTCTCGAGATTCTCACCACCGATGCCGTCCAGCACCAGGTCGTAGCCGGTCAGGAGCTGCTCGAAGTCCTGGGTGCGGTAATCGATCACCGTGTCCGCGCCGAGCGCGCGCACGAAGTGCGCGTTGGAGGCGCCGGCGGTCGTGGCGACGCTCGCACCGAGGTGCGCGGCGAGCTGGATCGCGATCGAACCGACCCCGCCGGCGCCGGCGTGGATGAGAACCTTCTGCCCGGGCCGCACCTTCCCGCGCTCCACCAGCGCCTGCCACGCCGTGAGCGCCACCAGCGGCAGCGAGCCGGCCTCATCCATGCTGATCGAGGCGGGCTTGAGCGCCACGTCGCCCTCCGCGACGGCGATGCGCTCGGCGAACGTGCCGATGCGGTCCTGGGCGGGCCGGGCGTAGACCTCGTCTCCGGGCTTGAAGCCGCGAACCGCCGCCCCGACACCGATGACGGTCCCCGCGACGTCGTTGCCCAGGATCAGTGGCAGCTTGTAGGGCAGGATCTGCTTGAACTCACCGGCGCGGATCTTCTCATCCAGCGGGTTCAGCCCGGCGGCCTCCACCCGCACCAGCACGTCGTGCTCCCCGACGGTGGGCTCGGGGACGTCCGCCTCCTGCAGCGGCTCCTTGTACTTCGTGACGACGAACGCCCTCATGAGGTGTCACTCCTTGCCTTCATCCTATTTATCCAGGTCTGAGACCAGGTCGGCCAGCTCAGCGCGACCTCCGGGGTCTCGCCTCACTCAGTCAATCCGAGTACACTCAACTATGAGTGCACTCAGAATTATTGTCAAGGGAGGCCCCATGGGAAGCGGTCACATGCCGATCGGGCGCCGCGAGAGGGCCAAACAGGACAAGCGCCAGCGCATCATGACCGCAGCCCGCGAGCTGTTCGCCGAACACGGCGTCAGCGGGGTCACGACGCAGCAGATCGCCCACCGGGCCGACGTCGCGATCGGCACCCTCTACCTGTACGCGTCCACCAAGGCCGAGTTGCTGATCATGGTGCAGAACGAGAAGTTCGCCGCCGCCATCGATTCCGGCCTCGCCGCTGCGAACGCCGCCGTCGGACAGGGCGCGCTGGAGCCTGTCATCGCTCTCATCCGTCCCGTGGTGGAGTGCGTGAGGGAGCACATCGAGAACGGCCGCACCTACCTGCACGAACTCGTCTTCGGCGACCCGGCCGAGCCCTACCGGCAAGCAGGTCTAACCCTTGCCGGCCGTCTCGAGAACGGCGTCACCGGCCTGCTCATCCGCAACGAGCACATCGGCGCCGCCGACGCGGCAACGCTGGCGCGGGTGATCACCGCGATCATCCACATCAGCACCACCGCCACCGTGTATCTGCAGCGCAGCGACGAAGCCGTCCTCGCCGACATCCGCGACCAGATCCACGCCACCCTGGCGCCCCACCACCGCGCCGCATGACTGCTCACTCCACGAACCAACCGTCAACCACCCTGGAAAGGGGGCACGTCATGAGCGCGCACTACGGCGTCGTCGCCCTTGGCGCCGGCTCGAGCGGGCACGTCGCCGCGATCCGCGCCGCGCAACTCGGCAAGAACATCCGGCCCGGCAGTGCGGACAACGGACAGGTGCACGGCCTTCCCGGAGAACGAGAGCCGGAAAACGAACAGGCAGCACAGGGTACGCACGCCGTCGAGCGTGATGCAGACGTCTCCGAAGTCGACCTCGGCCTCCTCGCCGGGGCGGTGCGTCTGCGGGATGAACACGCTGGGTGGTCCGCGGCCCTCCTCGACCCAGATCTCGGGCTTGCGGCGCCTGATGTAGTCGCGGACCCGGCCTTAGGAGCCGCTGTCCATCCCCTGCTCGTCCACCAGCCGGTCGAAGACCCGCTTGGCGGTATGGCGCTGCTTGCGCGGGGCATCCAGATCAGCACGCAGAATCGCGTCGATCAGATACTTGTAGGGGTCGATCACCGAAGGCCGCGGAGGCATCGGCTTGCGGGGCGCCGGCCACGGGGACGTCAGAGCTTCGCGTACCAGACGCCGGTGGACCCCGTAGTGGCGCGACAGTTCATGGATCGACAGCTTCTCGGTACGGGAGTCGCGGCGGATCTCCCTGGAAAGCGCGGGTGGTGTCACTTCTTCAGCTGGGCGTACATGGCTTCCAGGTCGGAGGACAGCTGGGACTTGACCCAGCGGGTGGTGTCGTCGGCGAGCACCTCGTGCGCTCCCGCCTCGATGCCGTCGAGCGCGGACACGGCGATGTCGCGGGGGTCGGCCTTGGGCGCGTCGACACCCGACGTCATGTCGGTGTCCACGTAGGCCATGTGGAGCCCGGTCACCGCGATGCCGCGCGGCTGCAGCTCCAGGCGCAGGGAGTTGGTCTGCGACCACAGGGCGGCCTTGGAGGCGCCGTAGGGCGTGCCGTCAGCCAGCCAGGACAGGACGGAGTGGGCGTTGAGGATGTGACCCCCGCCGTTGCGCTCGATGATCGGTACGAAGGCCCGGGTGACCAGCAGCGGCCCGTAGAAGTTGGTCTCCAGATCCCGGCGTACGTCCTCCATCGGGGAGTTGAGGTACGAAGCGCGGACGGATGCACCGGCGTTGTTGATCAGGATGGTGACGTCCTGGGCCTGCTCGGCTGCGGCTGCCACGGATGCCGGGTCAGTGGCCTCGAGCGCCAGCGGAACGGCATCGGGGTGGGTCACCGTGCGCGGGTCACGGGTCGTGGCGTAGACCTTGCCGGCCCCACGGGCATAGAGCTCCTCGACCAGCATCTTGCCGATGCCACGGCTGCCTCCGGTGACGAAGACGTTGGCGCCCTTGATTGCTGTCATGACTACCTCCACGAAGATGAAAACCGATCGGTTTCCACCACCGTAAACCGATCGGTTTCGTCATGCAAGTCGGGTTGAGCACCGGATGACGCCGGCATGCCGGGTCGAGGTGGAGTCGGGCGGAGCTCAGGCTTTGGGAGTTGGCCTCGTGTCCATCGGCGAAGCCCGTACTCGCCCGTCGTAGGCCGGTGAAACCGCGAGCCCGCCGACAGTGATCGACGTGGCCTCGCTGGGCCTCAGGCGGAGTTCAGCGGAGTGACGTGAGGAGTGGCGTGCGGGACGGCTCGGTGTCGCCGGCACCCCCGGCCGGCCCGGGGCCGGCGACCAAGGGCAGCCGACAGCCAACGTCGCAAGGACCGCTCAAGTACGGCGGGGTGTGTGAGTGCGGTCAGGCGTCAGCCGGCCAACTGGTTCATCTTGCGGATCTGCCGGTCGAAGGCCCAGGCGGGAACGAAGCGGAGCAGGCGTGCCCGTCCGGCCGTGGGGCCGGCGGCGTAGCGCAGTTTCGGCTTCGCGTCGGTGGCTGCCGCGACGACCGCCCGGGCGACCACGGCGGGGTCGTCGCCGTCCCTGATCGCCTCCGCCATCACGCGGCCGACGGTCCGCCGCTGCTTCTCGTAGGCATGGAGGGGTGTGTCGGGCCGCGCGCTGTTGGTCTCGAATCCGGTGTTGGTGTAGGCGGGTTCGACGAGAAGCGCCCGGATGCCGTGGTCACGGACCTCATGGTCCAGGGACTCGGTGTAGCCCTCGACCGCGTGCTTGGAGGCGGCATAGACGGCCATGTAGGGCTGGGGCACGAATCCGACCACGGAGGAGAGGTTGATGATGCGCCCGCGCCCCTGGCCGCGCATGTACGGCAGGACCTCGTTCACCATGCGCATGACCCCGAAGACATTGGTGTCGAAGACGCCCTGGGCCTGTTCGAGGGAGGTTTCCTCGGCCGCACCCAGTGAGCCGATTCCGGCGTTGTTGACCAGGACATCGATCCGCCCGAACCGCTCGCTCACCTCCTGGACCACTGTGGCGACCGAGGCGTCACTGGCCACGTCGAGGTCGAGGAACGTCACACCGTCGAGCGGGGCGACGCGCGAGGTGTCGCGGCCGGTGCCGACCACGTTGAATCCGGCTGCGACCAGGGCGAGCGCGGTTTCCTTCCCGATGCCGGATGACGCACCCGTCACGAGTGCCACCGGCCGGTTGTTCGTCGTCGTCATCATGGATTCCCGACTCACTAGAAACTGATCAGTTTCCATCCACAGTAAACCGATCGGTTTCCGCGTGCAAGCTCAAACGCCAACCCGATCTTGGCCGTGCCCTCGTCTGCACGCCGAGGTCGATCGGGCTGCGCGGCGGCTGCGGCGGCTCGTTCAAGACGGGGCGGGGTGCCGCTTGCGACGCTCGGCAGACGGGAGCCCGTCTCATGGCGGTCGGCCGCCACAAGGGCCCTGCGGACCCTGCGTCCGGTCAGGCACCTTGCCGGCTGACGCAAACGGACCGGCGCCTGCCACAATGGCGGCATGGCCAGGGTCAGCGCGCAAGAGAGACGCGAAAGCGTCGTCCGCGCAGCGATCGCCGAGTTCGCGCTCAAGGGCTACTACGGGACCTCCACCGAGGCGATCGCCAAACGCGTCGGCGTCACGCAGCCGTACCTCTTCCGACTCTTCCCGGGCAAGAAGGCGATCTTCGTCGCCGCGTTGGTGCGGAGTATGGAAGACACCCGGCTGGCTTTCGAGCGGGCGGCCGACGGGGCGGAGGGCGGCGAGCAGACCCGGCGTGCCATGACGGACGCGTACGCGCGGCTGATCTCGGCGCGCCCCGAGACGCTACTGATGCAGATGCAGGGATACGCCGTCGTCGCGGCCGCCGAGACAGAGGGCGACGACCAGACGGGCGAGCTCGTCCGGGCCGGCTGGATGCGACTGTGGGAAACCGTGCACCTGTCGCTGGGTGCCGACGTCCACGAGACCACAAGCTTCCTTGCCTGCGGCATGCTCGGCAACACGCTTACGGCGATCGGGCTTTCCTCCGATCACCGGGAGGCAAGGGCGTGAGCCCGTGGGCGCTGCTCCGGCTGCCGGAGACTGGCATCAACCCGAAAGAGAGCTTCGGTCGCCGAGCCTGGTCGAACCCGGGGCGCGTCAGCGCATGTCTGCCGCGTCGAGCAGGGTGACCACGGTGGGTGCGACGAGCCCCGTCAGGTTGTCGGCCTGGATTCCGGCGCGGGCGCTGGCGCCGTCGAAGACCAGGATGAGCTGCCGGGCCAGCAGGTCGGGGTTGCTCGCCCCGCCCTGTTCGGCCTCGGAACGGAAAAAGGCTGTCAGGTTCGCTTTGATCTGGTGGGCCACCCGACTCGCGGGGTGGGTCTGGTCCTTGAGCTCGATCTGCACAGCCAGGTACCGGCAGCCCTGGAAGTCGGGCGCATCCGCCTGCGACTCCACCCGCCCGAAGACGTACAGGATCCGCTCGCGGGGGGAACGGCCGTCATCCGCCGGGGGCAGGAGGCTCGCCCCGAAGGCGGCGGCACGCTCCTCCAAGCTCGCCGCCAGCAGTTCATCCTTGCTCTCGAACAACTGGTACATGGAGCGCTTCGACACCCCCGCCGCCTTGCACAGCGCCTCGACGCCGATGCCGACGCCGTCGCGGTAGGTGAGCGTGGCCGCTGCCTCCAGCAGCCGCTCCCGGGGGCTTTGCTTCACTTTGGTGGTCATACCGCGAGGTTAACTCGAATCGGACGAAAAAGAAACCGATCGGTTTCCGTGGGGTGTCGGGAAGACACCCGTCGCCGCGCGGCCGCCTGAAGGCCGCTCAGAGGCTCGGTGACGGTCTCGGGGGAAAGACCGTCGCCGAGCCCTGATGGTGCACGTGCCTCTCGTCCCCGCAGAGGGCGCCGCGCACCGGGGCCACTCCGAGTAATGGCCCCGTCTTGAGTGAGCCGCCTTCCGCTACGCCGGGGCAGCGGTCTTCTCGGGCTCCGTCCCGGCGGGGATGCGATGCAGCCCCTTTCGGTCGTACCAGCCCGTCACGCCGAAGCCGAAGAGGGCGGCTGCCGCGAGGCCGACGGCCATCATGACCCAGCCCCGGGTCAGGCCGGCGTCGGCCTGGGCGTCGTAATAGAGGATCGAGCGGATGCCGCCGGTGATCTGCCGCAGTGGTTCGAACTCCGCCAGGAACCGGTAGAAGCCGGGCAGCGCCTGAAGCGGTGTGGTGGCGTTGGCCGTCGGCACCGCCATCCCGATGAAGACCAGCGTGACCACCAGCATGCCGGGCGTGCCGAAGACGGCTAGCAGGGTCAGCGCACCGATCCCGGAGACCGCGATGGCGCACACCGAGTACAGCCACAGCAGGGGCAGATGGGCGGCGTGCATTCCCATGAGGCCGACCGCGCCCGCCATGACCAGGCTCCCCATCAGCAGGGACAGCCCGGCCATGAGAGTGCTGCTGATGGCGAGGGTCTGCACCCGGGTCGCCCGGATGAGCGGGCGGTGCAGGCGCAGCGGGCCCATGTCGTTGTGGGTGTAGCCGAGGGCGTGGTCCACCTGGCCGCTGATGACGTTGGCGGAGAGCATGCCGCAGACCACCAGGACGAGGGCGTAGTAGAACGCCGTCAGGCCCAGGCCGCTGTGCGAGTCGAGCGGATGGCCGTCCTTGACCATGACGGCGGCCGGGTCGGCGAGCAGGACGCGGGCCGCGGCGGGCAGCTTCGCCTGCCCGGTCCCGATCTGGGACGTGAGCTCCTTGCCCACCTGGAGCGAGGCGCTTTCGGCCGCCTGTGTCGTCGCCGTCCGGGCCAGGCTGGAGCCCACGCTGCCGGCGGACTGGTTTGTCAGCACCGTCAGCGTCGGGCGGGCTGGGGTCCCAGCGGTCACGGAGGCAGTGAGTGCGGTGGTGGCGGAGGTGAAGTCGGCGGGGACGACGAGCGCGCCGTACAGCTTGCCCTTGCCGAGTTCCTCCTTCATCTCCTTCTCGTCCATCACCTTCCAGTCGATCTTGGCCCCGCTCGCGGTGGACTTCTTGATCGACTCGGTGATCCCAGCCCCGAGGTTGACCTGCTTGCCGCCGACAGCGGCCCCCTTGTCGGCGTTGACCAGGCCGACGGGCAGATTCTTCATGTGATCGACGGGATCGATGTTGGCCCCGACGTAGAACACGGTGAACAGCAGCGCGAGAACGCCAGTGATGACGCCATTGGCGATCCACAGGGGTTTGGCACGCAGCACGCGGAACGGGTGAATCCCACTCATGACTTACTCCGGTCTCGGACAACACACTCATATCCGGAGAGGGGCGGACAGCTTCATTGCGGTCCGGCGACCCTCGGAACGTTCAATCTCGGCACACACGGCCGTCGACGCGGAACCGGAGATGCAGCACCCCGCCGGGACTCCGACTGATGAAACCGGTCGGTTTCAAGCTCATCGTAAACCGATCAGTTTACAAATTCCAAGTCGAGGCGCCGGCCCCTGTCCCAGCGGCGCGAGGAAGCCGATACCGTGCTCTATCCGCTCGATCGACACCGACTCCCTGCGGAGCTGGAAGTTCACGGCCAGGTCTCTGGTCGCGGGTCTATGTGATGTCGTGATCAATCCTGCCGATCGAAGCCGGTAGCAAGGCGATCGTGACGCGCAGGCAACTCACCGACAAGCAGGAGCAGTTGATCGATCCGTTCCTGCCGATGGGCAAGCACGGTCCGTACCCTGAGCGGATGCGCGAGCAGTTCGGGGGGACGATCTGGCGGTTCCGCGCCAGCAGTCAGTGGCGGGAAATGCCGGGCCGGTTCGGCCGACGGTCTACCGGGAGGCGGGGACTGGAAACCGAGCGGCGGCCACCGCGCAAGCGCCTGCCCCGGCTCAGGAGGGTGTGCGCGTTCGCGCCAGCTCGGCTGTTACGGCGTCGGCTACCGCATCCCTCACCTGCGCCTCCGTGGGCGTGGGCCGGCCGAGTTCGGCGGCGAGTTGAGCCAACGAGGTCATCCGGACACCGGGCAGGGCGCAGGCCGTGAACGTGGTGTAGACGTCGAGGTCCGGGTCTATGTTGAGCGCGAATCCGTGGCTGGTGACGCCGCCGCTGATGCGCATGCCGATGGAGGCGATTTTGCGGTGGCCGGGGGTCCACACGCCGACCAGGCTCTCGGCGCCTCGGGGTGTGTCCCGGCGTATCGCCTCGAATCCGAGTGATCCCAGCGCGCGGATCAGGGCGTGCTCGATCCGGCGTATCAAGCCGCGCGGTCCCAGCTCGCGCACGTTCAGCACGAGATACCCGATCAGCTGCCCTGGCCCGTGATAGGTGGCATGACCTCCCCGGTCGACTTCGACCAGACTGATCGGCGAAGCCGGTTCTGGCAGTTGGTCGGCCGGTGTCCGCGCCGTGTAGGTGATCACGGGAGGGTGGGTGAGCAGAAACAGCCGATCCCCAGTACGCCCCTGCTTCCGCTCGGCCACCCAACCGGCCATGTCGGCCTGCGCCACCTCATACGGCACCTCACCCAGATCGACGCGTTCCATCTCCCCTGGCTCCATTGCCTCTCCCGTGTCTTCGAGGCGACGTCGCCTCGAACTGCGCCTGCGAACTCCTGGTCTGGTGTCGCCGATGAACAAACTGTGCGTCGTAGGGGCTCGGCATGCAGCCAGGTCAGGTGTTGTCACCCATGACCGCGACCGACCACAGCCGCCTGGTGCCGGCTTCAGCGTGGCGTTCCGTACCCGTGGATCCCCGGGATGGCGAGTTTTCCGCCCGTCTGTCCGGCCTGGTTGATGTCGGCGTCGTCCAGGCCGAGTTGGAGCTTGAGGTCGAGCTTCCCGACCGTGTCGTAAAGCCACTGCGGAATGGTGTCCGGGGTGAGGTGCAGGCGGAGGACGGGCGGTACGGGAACGCCTTCGACGCCGGAGAGGGTGCCCGTCAGGCTTTCGACGTACATGGTGATGCCGCCGCCTCGCAGCGTGGACGTCGAGCCGGGCGCCCCGTCGATGTGCTGGATCTGCGGGCCGACGGGCACCGCCATCTTCAGGTCGCGGATCGTGACGCTCCCCGCGGAGAACTTGAGCACACGCTTGGGTCCGGCGGCCGTGTCCACGGTCACCACGCCGCCGAAGACGAGGTCGTGCAGTTCGAGGCGGCTCCCCTTCATGTTCCATGCCTCGGCGGAGAATCGGCCGGCCTCATGTTCCTCGGGGGCCTTGAGATCGCTGATGTCGCAGGTTCGGGAGGTTCCCCCGGTGGAGTCCGGTCGGGGCGACGGCTCGACGGCCCGGTGGCTGGGAGCAGGTGACACAGGCGTGGTGGACAACCGGGGCTCGGGCAGTGCTCCGGACTCCGGCCTCGAAGTTGCCGAGCTCGGTGAAGGGCTCGCGTGGAGTGAGGGGCTCGCGTCGGGTGACGGGCTCTCCTGCGCGGCGTCGTCGTGGAAGAGGGGACCGAGGATGTCCGCGAGGCTCGTCGTGGCGGAGGTTGTGCTGGGCGAGGGGGTGGGAGTGGCGGTCGGTGCTGGGGCCGGGCCCGCTCCCTCGTCGTCCGCGTGCGACGGCGGCTTGACGGGCTCCCCACTCGGGTGAGCGCCGACCGTGTGGGGATCAGCGGACGGGGTGGGGTGTGCGGGAGTGTTCGTCGCAGAGGGTGAGGTGTCATCGGGACGGGCACAGTCGACACCGCTGGTTCCAGGCGCGCCTGATCCCTCTTCGGAAACGGAGAGCGCTGCGGGGGCGCTCGTGTCCGCGGACTCGGGCAGGCGTTGACTCCCCAGGATGAGGGCGGTCGGCAGCGCGGTGAGCGCGAGAGCCCTCCCGACCGGCAGACGCAAGCGTGTCAGCGCGGACGTACGCGGAATGGCGTGCCGGCCTCTCGGCGGCCGGGCGAAGCGGGGTTCTGCGGTCTCGCCCTGAGTGTCGGGCGACTGGTCACTCACTCCCCTGTCCTCCCGCCCGGACGACTGCGGCTGACGGCTCTTCAGGTCCGTCGGGTACGTCCTCCGGATGCCCGTCCCCGCCCACCGGGCCCCATGCCAGAGCCAGGAGTCCGCCCGTCGCCGCGAGCAGCGTGCCGAAGAAGAAGCCGCCGAAGTTGGAGATGGGAAGGGACAGCACGCCGAGGAACACCGCGACGCAGCCCGCGAAGAACCTGATGATCGGCTGGAACCAGAGGAGTCCGCCAAGGACGATCAGAGTCAGGCCGATGACCAGCGACCCAGCCCCTGCGGTGGTGGACATCGCCACGGACAGGGCGCCCAGGGAGAGGTTGAAATACGGGAAGTAGATGATGGGCGCAGCGGCAAGGAGCACCAGCAGGCCCGCCCAGAAGGGGCGGGTGCGCCGCCAGGTCCGGAAGTCCCGGCGAGCGCGGGTGAAGCCGCTGTCACTGTGGGGGTGCGCGGGCGCACCGGCACTCGTCATGTGGCAGCTCCCAAGTCGTGAGTGGGTGAGGGTGTCCGCGAGGACGGTGGAACGCTGCCGCCCCCTGGGCAGTCGCCGGTCGCTTTCGCGCGCGGGAGGCGAGGGGGCGGCAGCGAGGTCAGAAGCAGTCGTGGCGGCCGGACGCGATGTTCATGTGCAGGCCCGCCAGTTCGAACGTTCCCGCAGTCGTGGCCCAGACCGTCTGGTGGGCATCGATGATCTCGACCGCGTCCGCCTCCTGGGCGTAGCCGTCGGGATCGACGTGGTCCTTCGGGTTGACCTGGCCCTTGGTCATGGAACCGGTGGCGACGCCGATGTCGACGTTCTTGAAGGTGCCCTTCTTGGCCTGGAGGTCTGTCATGTCGATGTACAGGTCCTTGGCCTTGACCGGCGTACCCGACCCGCCGGCCTTGAGCGACATCGTGTAGGTCCCGAGGACGGGGATGTCCACCGGGACGGACTGACACATGTCGGTGACCTTCGCGTTCTTGATGGACGAGACGGAGACGGGCACGTGCTTGCCGTTCTTGGCGACGTCCACCGTGGCGTAGTTGGCGAATCCGGTGCCGCTCAACTTGCCGGCCGAGACCTGGAAGGCGGAACCGGAGATGCTGAACGAAGCGGCCAGGGCGCCCTGGGCCATGGAAATGGCGACGGCAGCCGTGGCGGCCACGGTCGGCACCGCGCCGATGGCGAAACGCTTCCAGTGGGTCTTGCCGATTCGCTGGGACATGGTGTTGGTCTCCGTTGTCGATGCGTACGAGACGACCGGACCCAGAACTGACTGCCCCGGGCCCGGGGTGGGGAGAGAACTGCGGCTGGGTGTGGCCGTGGCGGTGCAGGCGGCTTCCGCGGGCGCATTTCGTCCACGCGCACGGAGGAAGTGGGCACACCGAAGAAGCACTCGATAGTGTTACTACCGAGCACCCGATAGTGGCACTATCGATCCCGTCGGGGCAACCCCCGGTAACGCGATACTGGTGGGACAGTTGAGCGTGAGGGAGCGCATGAGGATTTCAGAGCTCAGCCGACGGTCCGGGGTGCCGATGGCGACCATCAAGTACTACCGGCGGGAAGGGCTGCTTCCCGAGGGGCGCGCGCTGAACGCGACGGCGGTCGAGTACGGCGAGGAGCACATCCAACGGCTCCGTCTGATCCGTTCGCTCATCCAGCTCGGCGGGCTGTCCGTCGCCCGTACCCGTGAAGTGCTCGATGCGGTGGACCGTCCACTGGACGGGTTCGAGACCCTGGGCGTCGTCCACCACGCACTCCCCGTGCCCTCCGCAGAGACGCACGGCAAGAGCGGCGCGGACAACGAGGACAGCCCCGGAGCGGAGAACACCGCCGACGAGGCTGTACCGGGCGGAGCCGCCACGAGGGTCGAGGCTCTCATCGAGAACATGGGCTGGCGGATCTCCGACGCGTCACCGCACCGCCCCGCACTCGCCGAAAGTCTCGCCGCGCTGAGCCGCCTCGGCACCGACTACACGGTCGACGACCTCGTCCCCTACGCACAACTCGCCACCTCCACCGCCGATTTGGACTTCGCGCAGTTCGAGGGGATCGAGGACCGCATCGCCCTCGCCGAGCGGGCGGTGGTCCTCACCGTGCTGTTCGAGCCGGTCGTCCGGCTGCTACGGCGCCTGGCCCAGGAGGACGCGAACCACCGGCGCCATGATCGCCGTGCATGCGAGCGCAGCGAGCAGCCGGAGGAGTGAGTCCCCAGCAGTGCACCACCGGCACCCCCGTTCACGACGGCAGCGAGGACCGAAGTGCCCCGGTGAAGACACTTCGGCCTCTCGGGAGGGTTCAGCCCGTGGCGACGGGGACTCGCTCGTCGGTGTCCTCCGGCACGTCCGTCTCCTTGATACCGAATCGGTCGTAGAAGCGGGCGAGCGGGCCCGGAGCCCACCAGGCCGCCCTGCCCAGCAGTCTCATGACGGCCGTTCCCAGCAGGATGCGCACCACCAGCACGTCCACCAGGACCGCGAACACCATGCCGACGCCGAACAGCTTGATGGTCAGCACATCGCTCATCCCGATCGCCGCGAGCGGCACGCACATCAGCACCGCCGCGCTCACGACCAGACGGCCGATGGACCGCAGCCCCATCGCCACGGCTTCCGTGCTGTCGCCCTGCTTGTCGTACTGCTCCCGCATCCGGGACACCAGGAACACCTCGTAGTCCATGGAGAGCCCGAAGATCAGCGCGAACAGCATGATCGGCATGTTGGGCTCGATGTTGCCCGTCGGATCGAAGCCGAGCAGGTTGTGCAGATGGCCGTCCTGGAAGATCCAGACCAGGACACCGAAGGTCGCGGACAGCGACAGCATGTTCATCGCGATCGCCTTCAACGGCAGCAGCACCGAGCCGAATGCGAGGAACAGCAGGACGTACGTCATCACCGCGATGTAGAGCAGCATCCACGGCAGGGTCTCGCCCAGTGCGTCCAGGGTGTCGTCGTACACCGCCGACTCGCCGCCGAAGTACGCCCGGGCGCCCGGCGGTTCGGGGACGTCCTTGAGCCGGTTCACCAGGTCGCGCGCGTGGGTCGAGATGGGATTGCCGTCGTAGGTGACCGACACCCGGGCCGTGGTGCCCTCCACGCCGCTGATCCGGGCGCTCGTGGCGCCCTCGGTGGCACCGAGCCGCTCGGCGTACGCCTTCAGCGCCGCGCCCTGCTCCTTCGAGGTCCCGTCGGACTTCAGCACGAGCAGCGAGTCGATGGACTTCACCGCGTCGCCGTCGAAGTCGTGCTCCATGGCGTTGAAGACCTGGCGGCCCTCGGAAGTGCTCGGCAGCTGCTGCGCGTTGATGGAACCGAACTCGATCTTGGAGAACGGCAGGGCGAGCGTCAGCAGCAGGCCCACCGCGCCCACCACCACGACCCACCGCCGCCGCATCAGGCCGTGCCCGAACCGGTACCAGGCACCCTCGCCCGCCGCCGTCGACCGCCCTGCCTTCTTGCGGCGCAGCGAGAAGGCGTTGACCTTCGGTCCCATCGCGGCGAGCAGCGCGGGCAGCGCGACCAGTGAGAAGAGCACCGCCAGCAGGACCGCTGCCACGCCGCCGTACGACATCGACTTCAGGAACGTCGACGGGAAGAGGGTCAGTCCGGCCAGCGCCGCCGCGACCGTGGTGCCGGAGACCATCACGGTGCGCCCGGCCGTGGCGAGGGTGCGCCCGATCGCCGTTTCGCCGGTGTAACCGGCCGCCAGTTCCTCGCGGTAGCGGCTCACGATCAGCAGGCCGTAGTCGATGGCGACCGCGAGACCCAGGATCGTGACCAGGCTCATGGAGAACACGGACACGTCGGTGATGTTCGCGATGGTCCGCAGGACGGCCATCGAACCGAGGATGGAGAGCACGCCGACGAGCAGCGGGAGGAAGGCCGCGGTCAGACCGCCGAACACGACCAGCAGGAGCAGGAAGAGCACGGGGGCCGAGATGATTTCCGCGGTTCTCAGGTCGTGTTCGATCTTCTCACTCGCCTGGTGACCGGTGGGCACCGTGCCGCCCTGCAGCGTCTGAAGGCCCGGTGCCGGGATCTTGTCCTTGACCGCCTTGTACGCGTCCTCCTTGGCCTTCTCGCTGCTGCCGTGCAGGTTCAGGGCCACGTAGGTGGCGTGCCGGTCGTGGCTGACCTGCGCCGGCATCCTGGTCGTCCAGAAGTCCAGGTAGCCGGTCACCTCCGACTTCGGCAGGGACTCCAACTGCTTGACGACCGCCCGCTGGAAGGACGGGTCGTCGACGGTACGGTCCTTGTCGCGGTAGACGATCACCGCGTCGGGTGTCCGCTGCGGGAACGCCTTCTCGGCGATGTGGGCAGCGCGCACGCTGTCCGAGCCGGGGTCCTGGAAGCCGAGCGGTGTCAGGGAGCCGAAGACTCCGGCGCCGTAGGCCCCGGACAGGACGGCGAACAGCATGGTCAGTATCAGCACCGGCTTTCGCCTGCGGTACAGCAGCCGCCCGAACCCCTCAAACATGACTTCTCCTAGATCGTTGGCCAGCGCCGGACAGGACCGTCCCAAGGTCGGCGCCGAACGAACCGTAACAGTGTTTTTATTGCTCGATGCAACGCTGTTGCGTAGCTCTCATTCGGGGAGTGGGCGCGTTCCTCAGCTCTGACCTGCTGGTATGTGAGAGGAGCTCGTTCGGAGGCGGCGGGTCCTGGTGCGGGGCGGGGCGGGACGACAACAAGTTAAAGCGGTGCCGATAGGCATTCATAACGGCGTTGCAATACGATGACGCCATGGCCAGGCTCAAGACACACGACGAAGCACTCCGGCTCCGGCTCCTGCACCGCGCGGCCGCCACGGTCTTCGACCGCGGCACCGCCGCGCTGAGCCTGCGACAGCTCGCCGCGGACGTGAAGACCTCGACCACGGCGGTCTACTCACTGTTCGGCAACAAGGCGGGTCTGCTCAGGAGCCTGTACGAGGAGGCCGCGCGGCTCTTCGTCGCACGCCTGGCAGCCATCCGTCCGACGGACGACCCGGCCGCCGACGTGATCCGACTAGGGCTCGTCTATCGCGAATACGCCATCGCCAACCCGCATCTCTACGCGATCCTCTTCGCCGACCGCAGCGTCCAGTGCCCGTCCGAGTCGGAGTCGGAGAGGCCGCGTGAAGCCATCGAGACCTACCGGCCCCTCGTCGACGCCGTCCGGCGCGGACAGCAGGCAGGGCAGTTCAGTTCGGAGTCCGACCCGGAGGTCATCGCGCTGTCGGTCTGGGGAACGGCCCATGGCCTGGTGTCCCTGGTGCTGTCGGGGAACGAGCCGCCCGGGCTCGCGGTCGCCGACTGCTACGAGCGGGCCTTGGGGGTATTGGTAGCGGGGTGGCGAGTCAGCGAGGGGAAGGTTCAGGCGTTCGCGGACGTGCCGTGAGCCCGGAGCCGGTACGGCTCCGGGCCTGAACGTGCTGTTCAGCGCCTTGAGGGCGTCGAGTTGTACGGAGACTGTCGAGTTGTACGGAGACCATGGCCTGCCCGAAATCGACCGCAGCGCCGCGCACTACACCGGCAAGCCCTGCCCCGCCCGGGTCCGCGCCCGCGTCAAGGTCGCCCGCGGTACGGCCGGGGTGCACACTGATCCCCCGCCGAGGCGGCCGCCCGACGCGGGCCGGCGAGGTCACACGAGCCTGACGGGCCCGGCGTCGATCGGCAGGCGGACCAGGAGATAGGGCTTGCGACGCAGGTCCTGGCCCTCGTGGAAGGGCGCCAGCCGGTCGAGTTGGTTGGCGGTGGCGTACAGGTGCCGGTCCGAGGCGATGGACAGGGTGTCGATCCAGTTCAGGTCGCTCCCCTGGGCGAGGGTCCGGTAGGTGCCGTTCGGGCTCCTGCGCCAGATGGCGTTGTGTTCCAGGTCGCCGCCGTAGAGCCGCCCCTTGTCGTCGCTCTCCAGGCCGTCGGCCATCGGCTTGAACCCGAGATCCTCGACCGTCGCCGCCACCTCGGCGTCCGTGGTGTCCGGGTCGGCGAGGGCGTCGGTGGACACGCTGTGCAGTCGGCGGCTGGAGAGCGGGCAGTAGTAGAGGCGCGTGCCGTCGGCGCTGAGAGCGATGCCGTCGGAGCCGGTCTCGTAAGAGGTGGGCTCGCCGCCCGCGGGGCGGACCATGAAGGGCTGGCCATCGATGACCGGAACGAAGTCCGGGTCCGGGAGTGCCGAGGGGTGCCCGGTCAGTCGCCGCCAGGAGCGGCCCGTGGCGAGGTCGACCACGATGATGCCGTTGGAGCCGCCCGAGTCGGTGATGAAGGCCATGCCCTCGGCGCCGCGCCGCAGGTCGAAGCGCACGTCGTTGGGGTAGCTGTTCGCCGGCACCACCTCGGGCGGGAAGAGGATCTTCCGTACGATCCGGTCGGTGCGCAGGTCGACCGCCACGAGCTTGGGACCGCCGTAGGAGGACCCGGCGAACAGCGGGCTTCCGGTGTCGAGGATCCACAGCCGGTCGGCCGGGTCGACGACGACGCTCTGCACCGACTGGAAGTGCCCGGCCAGGTCTGAGGCGTCCTGACGGTTCACCTCGGCGTCGGGGTAGGCAACCGGCTTCCCGCCGCGCAGTTCGGCGACGGTGAACGGGACGTCGTCGCCCCAGCGGGGGAAGTTGACGAAGATGCGGCCGCGGCGCGAGACGGTAACACCCGTCGGCATCGCGCCCCAGAAGCGGGCAACGACCTCGTAGTGACCGGCTGTTGAACCGGAGGGGGAGGCGGAGGCGGAGGCGGGTCCGGCGAGTTGGGTGGCGGCCAGCGACGCGGTGGTCGCCGTAAGGAACGTACGTCGCTTCATGGGAGCGTCTCCTACTGGGTCAAGTTGCCGGAAGGCGCGGCGAGTTGACGCATCACCTCGGCGCGTGAGGGGGATTGGCCGGACGTTGCCGTAGCCGGTGAGGGACGGTGCCTCCGGCAGCCGCTCCCGGGAGTCGGCTTCGCCCGTGGGGTCAGGGCGCGCCGGAGCACACCTGGGCGCCAGATACCTCGTGCGTTCCTGCGACCTGAAGCAGCCTGCCGGGGACATCGCCGGCGGCTGCCGCCAACTCCTGGAAAGGGAACGGGGCCAGACGGCCGGTGGACCTGGTGCTCTCAGGTCTACCGGGCTGTCGGCCGGGTCTTCGCGACCATGCTGCTGTCCCCCGAGGAGACCATCGCGTGAATGGGTACAGTGCTGACGCTCATGAGCGCCGCAAGGCCCCGGCGGCCCTGCTGGCGAGCGAGCGCCGGACCCATGAGGTGCATCAGGGCGGTGAGCGCGGGCATCGGACGCCCGAAGAGCGTGATCTCCGTAATACGTGCTTGGTCGTCGAGCCGCAGCAACTGCACCTCCTCGAACGACTGGGAACCCACCCGCGCCCGGTAGACCAGCGCGTACGCGTCGCCCTCGCCGGTCTGGGTGTGGTAGCGGACGTCCTTGACCGCCGCGAACGCCACGGTCAGGAAGTCACGTAGCTGGTCAGATCCCTCAAAGCGGAACTGGTCGGTGAGCGGCGAGCTGAGCACGACGTCCGGGCTCAGGCACGCGACCGCGGCATCGACGTCACCGTGTTCCTCGGCGGAGCGCCAGCTCGCCACGGTGGCGGCGGCGGAGTGCAGCGTCTCGGACATGGGTCTCTCCCGGTATCAACGGCGCGAACGAGTTTGTGGGTGGACGGGGTTTGCGGGTGGTGGGGTTTGCGGGTGGTGGGTGTCAGCCGACGAGCTTGTTCATCGTGCGGATCTGCTTGTCCAGGACCCAGGCGGGAACGAAGCGGAGCAGGCGTGCGCGTCCGGCCGTGGGGCCGGCGGCGTAGCGCAGTTTCGGCTTCGCGTCGGTCGCGGCCGTGACAACCGCCTTGGCGACCACGGCGGGGTCGTCACCGCTCTTGATCGCGTCCGCCATCAGGCGGTCGAAGACGTGCCGCTGGTCGGCGTAGGTCTGCAGGGGGGTGTCGGGCTTGGCGCTGTTGGCCTCGAACCCGGTGTTGGTGTAGGCGGGTTCGACCAGGAGCGAGCGGACGCCGTACTGCCGGACCTCGTGGTCCAGGGACTGGGAGTAGCCCTCGATCGCGTGCTTGGACGCGCCGTAGACCGCCATGTAGGGAGCGGGGATGAAGCCCTGCACGGACGAGAGGTTGATGATGCGTCCGCGCCCCCGGGCGCGCATGTGCGGCAGGACCTCCTTCACCATGCGAATGACCCCGAAGACGTTGATGTCGAAGACGCCCTGGGCCTGCGCGAGGGAGGTCTCCTCGGCCGCGCCGATCGAGCCGATGCCGGCGTTGTTGACCAGGACGTCGATCCGCCCGAACCGGTCGATCACCTGCTGGACCACCGCGGTGACCGACTTGTCACTGACCACGTCGAGGTCGAAGAACGTCACGCCCTGGAGCGGGGTGACACGTGAGGTGTCTCGGCCCGTGCCGGCCACCTCGAAACCCGCCGCGACCAGCGCGAGCGCGGTCTGCTTCCCGATGCCGGAGGAGGCGCCCGTCACGAGGGCCACCAGTCGATTTGTCGTCATCATGCACTCCCGAACTCTTGAAGGAAACCGATCGGTTTCGCCTCGCCTCACTGTAAACCGATCGGTTTCCAGTGCGCAAGCTCTCAAGCAGGGAACTGATCCCGGGCCACGTCATAGGCCGGCTTCAGGTCGAGCTGACCGGCGCCCGCCGGCATGGCGGCACGCACCGAATGAGCAGGCAGGAGAGACGTGGGAGCGCCATCCCCGCACTGCGATCGCGAGTTCGCGCTCAAGGGCTGCTACGGCACCTCCCGAGGCGATTGCCAGGCGTGTCGGTGTCACGCAGCCGTACCTCTTCGGCGTTCGAGAGCGTGGCCAAAAGGATGAGGGGCAGCTCTGCCGAGGCGATTGCCAGGCATGTCTCGGCCCACCCCGAAACACCTCGGATGCATATGCAGGGATACGCCGTCGCGGTAGCCACCGACGCGCGGGCAATGACCAGATCGGCGAGCGTCCGGGCCGGCCGGATGAGGCTCCGGGAAACGGTGACCATGCCCTGCCGCCGGGCGCCGATGCCGACAAGACCACAGCCTCCCCCGCGCCCGGCTGCTCATCAATTCCCTTATGTTCATCGGGCTTTACCCCGGGTGCCGGGGAGCAAGGGCATCAGGTCACGCGGGCCGTGCCGGTTACCAGAGACCGACATCAGCTCGGAGAACACATCCGTCACCGAACCTGCCCGGAAAGGCGATACGTCATCGCATGCCTGCCGCATCGAGCAGGGCGGCCACAGCGAACGCGATAAGCCCGGCCTCGGTGGGAAAAGGGCGTCAGCCCTCCCTTGATCCGGTGTGCCACCTGGCTCGCAGGGCAGGGCACTCAGCGGGCCTGGGCATGTGCAGGCGTCCGGCGACAACGGCAGGGTCGGGTCCGTCGCGGGCCAGGACCCGGGGCGCGCGCCGGCAGCGCAGGCGGCAGGTGATCCGCGATCGTTCAGCAGTTCCCGCGACGCGACGGGCCCGCCGTGGTTCGCAGCCGCTCAGCCCGATCGCGCTGCGTCGCTTCCGGATGGATGACGGGTGCGAGACCCGTCCGACAGTCGAAAACCAGCAGGTGCGCCGCACCTGCGTTCATCGTGTCCCTGAAGGAATCCGGGCCGGCGTGATCAGGACTGATCGCTGATGGCTCGGTAGGCCGCGATGAACAGGGTGTAGGACAGGTCGATCAGTTCTTCGACGGCTGCCTTCTGGTGACCGAGCGTCCAGTCCACGAGGAGTTCGTTGACTCCGCCGACCAGGCTCATCGCGGTCATGGCGAGCCGGCTGGAGGAGGCTTCCGGGGCGGGGAGCGGTCCGACGACGGCGGCGACCATCGCGGCGAATTCGTGCAGGACCTCACGGCGACGCACTTCGAGGCGGGGACTGGCGCCCACGACCTCGATGAGCACCAAGCGGGCCATGCGGGCGTCGCCGGCCAGTGTGCGGATGAACACCTCAAGACCGGCGCGCAGTTGGGCGTCGACATCGGGTGCGGCGGCGGCAGCGGCCTGCGCGGTTTCGGCTTGGATCGTAGCGATCAGGTCGTTGTAGACCCCGGCGAGAAGGTCTTCGCGGTCGCGGAACGACTCGTAGAAGTAGCGCTGGGTCAGTCCGGCATGCGAGCACACCTGCTTGACGGAGACCGACGCGTATCCGGACGTGCCGAACAGGTCGAGGCCCGCCTGGATGAGTCGGGTGCGGCGCTCCTGCTGTCGTTGCGCCGCTTCACGTCCGCCGTAGCGCCGCCCGGCGGTCTGTGTGGCGGTCATTTCTCCCCTTCGCAGAGGTGTTGACACCGGTGTGCTCCGAACTGACACTCTAGCTTGTCAGTTCATCTGACACGTCAACGTGTCAGAAGCGTGTGGGGGCCGCTTGCCGCTCAGCGGTCCGCTCGTGCCCAGGGCAAGGAAGGGGCTCGACCGTGGCAGCACCGCCCAAATACCCGTACACATTCAGCCGGAGAGACCGCGAGGGGCTCTCCCGCACACAACCGCTGACCGGCCGAGTGATCGCGGTCACCGGGGCGGGCCGCGGGATCGGGCGTGCCGTCGCAGCCCGGCTCGCTGCGGCCGGAGCCGCCGTGGCGATCGGCGATCTCGACGCGGAGCTTGCCAGGGAGACGGCCGGCGCCATCGGCGCGCGTCCCGGTGGCCGACTGCTCGGGCTGTCTCTCGACGTGACCGACACTCCTTCCTTCGATGACTTCCTGCGCACCGTCGAGACCGAGCTGGGGCCGATCGACGTACTGATCAACAACGCCGGAATCATGTGGGTGGGCCCTTTCGCGGAGGAACCGGAGGAAGCCGCCCTGCGCCAGTTCGACGTCAACGTCCACGGCGTACTGCGTGGGATGAAACTCGTGATCCCGGGGATGCGGAAACGCGGGCGCGGCCACGTGGTGAACATCGCCTCCGCCGCCAGCAAGGTCGCCCCGGCGGGCGAGGCGACCTACGCGGCGACGAAGCACGCCCTCCACGGCTACAGCACAGCCGTCCGCGCCGAACTGCGCGGCACCGGAGTGCACGTGTCCCTGGTGATGCCCGGCGTCGTGGACACCGAGCTGGCCGTGGGCACCGCGACCGGCCCCACCCGGCGCCTGACGACGGATCAGGTTGCCGACGCGGTGCTCGACGTCGTGCTGCGCCCGCGGTTCGAGGTCTTCGTTCCACGCCGGATAGCAGCCCT
This sequence comes from Streptomyces sp. NBC_01478, assembly GCF_036227225.1. GTDB lineage: Bacteria > Actinomycetota > Actinomycetes > Streptomycetales > Streptomycetaceae > Streptomyces. The sequence continues at coordinate 2,007,889 of NZ_CP109444.1, forward strand.
GACCCGGTTGGCCGCGCTGCTGCCGGGCCGCGCCCGCGACGCCCTGCATCACCTCCTTGTCCCCGACCAGCTCGCCGCTCTGCCCGACCGGTCGGTCCGCGCGGCCTACGAGCAACGCACCCGGACCGCCCGCCTGCCCGAAGGATGAGCCCGTGACCACCACGCCCAAGCCGGCGCCCAGCGCGAAGAAGGCCCAGGACAAGGCCGAGGACGAGGCCCAGGACGCCGCCGCTCCGCGTCCCATCCCCGAATTCGAAGGTGTCCACGACGTATGGCCCCGCGGTGACCGGCTGCGCGCCGTGCGCAGTGCGGCGGCCACCTACCGTGAGCGGTTCGTCCAGCAGGGCCGCATCCACGCCGTCCGCAGTTTCGACATCGCCGCCGCCCCGTACCCGACCCGGTTCGGCTTCCACGGCGCCGCGCTCGCCGTCAACCCGTTCGTGAGCATCGTCAACCGGATGCTCGTCGTGCAGTTCGACGGCTTCGACGGTGAGCCGAAAACACTGGTGTGGGAGCCGACCGTCGCCGCCGGAACGGCTCAAGCGCCGTTCTACGCCCAGCTCAAGCGGCTGGCGGGGGACTTTCTCACCGAGCACGTTTTCGCCCGCTTCTACCAGGATCCGGACACCGTCCTGCCCTCCTGCGGTCTGCGACCCGAAGACGTGGACTTCGTCAGCTTCGACCACCTGCACGTCCAGGACGTGCGCATGATCATGGGAAGTACCAGCACGATTCCGGGCGAACGGGCGCCGCGCGAAGCCCTGTTCCCGCGCGCCCGGCTGCTGGTGCACCGCAGGGAGCTGGGCACCTTCGAATCGGTGCATCCGATGCAGTGGGCCTGGTACGTCGACGGAGGCATGGACGGGGTGCCGGGCGAGCGCGTCACCGCCTTCGACGGCGATGTCGAACTCGGTGTCGGCGTCAGCCTGTTGTGGACCCCCGGCCACACGGACGGCAACCACTCCCTGGTGCTGAACACCCCCGACGGCGTGTGGGTCTCCTCCGAGAACGGCATCTCGGCCGACAACTGGCAGCCCGATCTCTCCCGCATCCCCGGGGTGCGCCGCCACGCCGCGTTCTACGGCCAAGAGGTGGTGCCCAACGCCAACACCCTGGAGGACTCTCTCGACCAGTACGACTCCATGGTCAAGGAGAAGACCCTCGCCGACCCCAGCCGGCGCGATCCGCGCTGGCTGCAGATCCTGCCCTCCTCGGAGCTGGCCCCCTTCAAGCGGCACTGGCCGGTCCTGCCCAGCTTCTTCCACGGCGGTCTGGACTACGGCGAGTTGACCCCTGCCGGTGGTGGCCGATGACCGGCCCGGCCGCCCGCCGGATCGCAGGGGTCGGCGTGGAGTTGGCCGCCTACCAATGGGGAGCGTCCACGGCTCCTGCGGTGGTGCTGGTCCACGGCTATCCGGACACCAGCGCCGTGTGGCGCCCGGTCGCCGAGCGCCTGGCCGACCAATTCCACGTCACGGCCTTCGACGTGCGGGGAGCCGGTGCCTCCCACCGGCCCAGGGGGCTGCGCGCCTATCGGATGTCCTGTCTGGAAGCCGACCTGGAGGCGGTGCTCGACGCCGTAAGCCCCGACCGCCCGGTGCACCTGGTCGGACACGACAGGGGATCGATCCACTCCTGGGAGTCGGTCACCGGCACCCGCCTGGCCGGGCGGATCGCCTCGTTCACCTCCATCTCCGGACCCTGCCTGGACCACGTCGGCCACCTGATCCGTGCCCGCCTCCGACCCCGGCATCCGGATCTGCCGAAGATGCTGCGACAGGCCGCACGGTCCTGGTACATCGCCTACTTCCATTTCCCGCTCCTGCCCGCCCTGACCTGGAGAGCACTGGGACACCGCTGGCGCGCCTTCCTCACCGGCTCCCAAGGCGTGCCCGGGGACACCCCCTACCCCGCGCAGACGCTGGCCCGCGACGCCGTGGTCAGCACCGCGCTCTACCGCGCCAACATGCTGCCCCGCCTGCTGCGCCCCCGGGACCGGCGAACCACTGTCCCGGTTCAACTCATCATCCCCACCCGCGACTTCTGCGTCACCCCAGTGCTGTCGTACAGAGTGGAGCACTGGACGGGCCGGATACAACGGCGCCCGATCGACGCCGGGCACTGGGTACAGCTCAGCCACCCCGAGGAGATCGCGTCCCGGATCGCGGAATTCGCCCACCGCATCGAGGACGGCTCCCGCCGCACTCACACTCCGGGCCACACCGCGTATCCGATCTGACAGCCCAACAGACCACCAGTACTGGACGTCTGCCTGACCGCCCCTTCGCACACACCGACCGCTGACGGAGGAACCTGTCATGTTCCGAGCCGCACATGCCCACCCGGAGCGTCCGTCCGAGCCCATCGACCACCACGACCTGGTGCTGCAACCCCGGGACGTCACCTTCGACTGGGGCACCACCCCGCTGCACTGGCTGCCGGGTGAGCCCTTCGCGACCCACACCTTCGATGTGCTCCACCTCATGCTCCCCGAACTCGAACGCTGGTTCGTGCGCACCTTCGAGCAGGCACTGCCACTGATCACCGACGACCGGCTGCGCGAGGACGTGCGCGGTTTCATCGGCCAGGAAGCGATGCACGCCGAGGCGCACCAGGAGGTCCTGGAGCACCTGCTCGCCAAGGGGCTGGACCCGACTCCGTACACCCTGCAGTCCGAATGGATCTTCCGCAGGGTGCTCGGAGACCGGCCGGAGCTGACACCGGCCGCCACCCACGCGCACCTCCTCCAACGACTCGCCCTCATAGCGGCCTTCGAGCACTTCACCGCGTACATGGGTCACTGGATTCTCAGCAACGGGCACCTGGACCAGGTCGGCGCGGACCCCGCGATGCTCGATCTGTTCCGCTGGCACGGCGCGGAAGAGGTCGAACACCGCTCGGTCGCATTCGACCTGCTGGTGCACCTCGATCCCCGCTACCGGCGCCGCGTGGTCGGCATGCTCGTCACCGCTCCGGTGCTGACCCGGTTGTGGATCCGCGGAGTCCGCTTCCTGATGAGCGCCGACCCCGAACTCGACGACCGGGTCAAGGTCCGCTTCCGCGACTACCTGGCCGCGGCCCGCAAGGACCTGTTGCCCCCGCCGGTCTCGTTCGCCCGCTCGGTGCTGCGCTACTTCCGCCCCGGCTACCACCCGACCCAGGAGGGCTCGACCCAGCAGGCGGTCGCCTACCTGGCGGCGTCCCCTGCCGCCCGAGCGGCTGCCCAGTGACCCGGCAACCAGCAAGGCCTCCCATGAACACCATCACATCCGTCACCCGGCCGCCGGACCTGTACGGCAGGCCGCGCAGCGACTCCTTCATGCAGAAGCTGGCGGCTTTCAGCGACAACGCGGTCACGCGCCTCGCGCGGCGCAGCACTCCTCCCCGGCGTCCGCCGGCCACCGAGATGCCCGTGATCCGGGAACTGGTGGTCGCCACCAAGCACCAAGAGGCCGAGGACGTCGTCTCCCTGCGGCTGGCAGCACCCGACGGGTCGAAACTCCCGCCCTGGCAGCCCGGCGCCCACATCGAACTGCACCTGCCCTCCGGCCGCAAGCGGCAGTACTCCCTGTGCGGCGACTCCGCCGATCGGTACCGGTACCGCATCGCGGTGCGCCGCGTCGCCAACGGGGCAGGCGGTTCGGCCGAGGTGCACGACACCCTCGGAGAGGGCATGAGGGTCGCCATCTCCGGGCCCCGCAACGCCTTCCCCTTCGCCGCAGAGGCATCCATCCTGCTCATCGCGGGCGGCATCGGCATCACCCCCATCCTGCCGATGGCCCGAGAAGCCGCCCGCCGCGGGCTGGACTGGAGGCTCGTGCACACCGGCCGCAGCCGCGCCTCGATGCCCTTCGCGGCAGAACTGGCCGAACTCGCGGCCGCAGCCCCTGGCCGGGTCTCCATCCGTCCTGACGACGAGTCCGGCGTGCCCGAAACAGCCGATCTGTTGAACTTGAGCCCGGCGGCGGGTGCGGTGTACTGCTGCGGGCCCGCGCCCATGATCGACGGCGTTCGGCGCGCGTTCGGTGACAGCCGCGCGTCCGCCCTGCACTTCGAGCGTTTCGCCCCGGCCCCGATCACGGACGGCCGTCCCTTCGAACTCCAACTGGGCGACACCGGACGGGTTCTGCCGGTGCCGTACGACCGCTCCGCCCTGGATGTTCTCCAGGAGGCACTGCCGGACCTGCCCTTCTCCTGCCGCCAGGGGTTCTGCGGCACCTGCCGGGTACGGGTGGCCCAGGGCCATGTCGATCACCGTGACCGCCGGCTCACCGCCACCGAACGCGCGGCCGGCGCCATGCTGCCCTGCGTCTCACGTGCACCGGAAGGAGAGCGGTTGGTGCTGGAGGTGTGAGCGATGTCCGAGCGCCCGTCGAGGAAGTCTTGCGTGACGCCGTCAGAGGGGTCTGCACGGTGAGCGGTGTAACTCTTGCGCTGGAAGCGGCAGTTGATGACTGACGTGACGAGTGACACCGAGGCCCGGAAGGCTGCCTCCTGCAACATCTGACCAAGCGGGTGCTGGAGTCTGCGCCGGACGGCGAGCTCACTGATCATCTGGGGCACGAGTCCGGTGAGCGGGCCGAGGGTGGCCGGCGGATTCGGCCCGTTGCCAGCCGTTCTTGCGGCCGACCGGGCCGAGCAGGGGCACGGACGTAGTCCCGCATACGGCGTCGCAGCTCCGCGCGGCCGAAGCGGTGGCCGACGCGGAGAAAGAGGTCTTCGAGTTCGCGGTCCCAGGTGGTGTCCGCAAGGTCGTCGATCACGTTGGGAGACTGCCAGGATCGCACCGCGGCCAGTTCTGGTATCGACTCCTTGGAGGGGCGGTCCGCCAAGACCGCCCCTGACACGCCATCAGCCAACTACACTCCGCCGGCTCATCCGACTCCGTTGCGATGCGGGTTTCAAGGCTTGAGCACCGCCAGTACATCGTCGAGCGAAACGTTGGCGGGGTCACTCATATCGAGACCATCGAACGTCTGCCAGACATAGGACGCCGTCCCGTTCTCCCGCAGCGGATGGAAGTCGGCCAAGTCCGGAGCGTCCCGGAACTTGTTGAACGCCTCTTCGGACTCCCATTCGACGACAAACAGAACCTGCCGTGGCGCGAGGTCACCGGCTACGGTGTCTCGGAAACGACCAAACGCCACCATTCGACCACCGTATTGCGGAGCCTCTTCAGGCAAACGGCGGAAGTACGCGAGGTACTTCTCCAAATCGGCCACGTCAAACATATTCAGGGCGTAGAACTTCTTCTTCTGTGAATTCGCACTCATTGCCAATACCCTCTCCGGTATCAGGAAACTGGCGTTCGCTGCTCTAGGCGGGCGCGGGGCACCGGCGGCAGGACGCGCGCATTGTTGATGATGATGTTGACGTCGATCGCGACTTGCGTCATCTCGGAGACCGACTGTGAAGAACGCACTTCCGGCGCTCGGGCGAAGACTGAGGCCGCGGGAATCCGGCGACGCTTCCCGTGCCATTGGGTACACCTTTCCGGCCCCGTGCGGCACACAGCCTCGTCGACCAACGCCGCACCGAGACCCCCGCAGCCACTATCGACGGAGTACCAGGGCGGCTGCCTTTTGCGTCGCACGGGGAAGCCATCCGCACTCCTAAGCAATGGGGGTCGGAACCCGCCCGCCTCCACAGCGAGAAACCGATCGGTTCCCTCAGCGTAAACCGATCGGTTTTCGCACGCAAGTCCGAGTGGGGGGCGCCGTTCGGTGCCCCCGGTCGATCCCGGCGGCCTCGTCCGGTCGCTCACGCCGTCGTCGTGTCTTGGCGCTGCACGCGACCCCGCAGCGTCAACGGCGACAAGGCCACGCTGGAGCGATCCCTCGCCCGTATTGCGAAGCAACCCCACTCCGGCCCGGCGACAGACGCCGCCCCAACTACCGCTGCGTCGCCCACCAAGATCCGGACCATACGCGGGCCGGAGCCTGCCAACTCCCCTACCGACGGCACATTTATACGGGTCAGACGCATGCAACGGCTGTGTACTCGGCACGTTGCTCGGCGGCCGGCCACCGTCCTGGCCGTCGCCGCGCTCTGTCTGCCCGTGGCACTCGACGTTCTGAAAGGGATCCCGACAGGACGTGGACGGCGGCGGCGAGAGACGACCGGCGGACCGGACCGGACCCGCGCGTGGAGTTCGCCCGGCTCGCCGAGCCGAGGCTGATCCTGGTGATGCTGCTCGGCGCGCTGGTGAACGCGGCGGCCTTCGCCGCCTTCACCTTCCTGGCCGGCTCGTGCCCGACCGCCGCACTCGACATCGGCGCCGCCGCAGGACCACTCGTCGCCGCGACCACCCTCACCACACCGGCCGCACTGCTCATCGCGTTCCCTCCGCGCACGATGATCGCGCCCGGCCGGCGGACTACCGAAGTGCGACGCTGACCGTCTTGAGCTGGGTGTACTCGTACAGGGCCGCGATGCCCTTCTCCCGGCCGATGCCGCTCATCTTGTACCCGCCGAACGGTGTCTCGACGCCCATCACCCCACCGTTGACGGCGACTTGACCGGCCTCGATGCGGTGGGCCAGGGCGATCCCACGGGCGGCGTCGCCGCACCACACGGCGCCGGCCAGGCCGTACTCGGTGGCGTTGGCGAGGGCGACGGCCTCGTCCTCGGTGTCGAACGGCATGGCGACCAGCACCGGCCCGAAGACCTCCTCGCGTGCCACCTGCATGTCGGGCTTGACGTCGGTGAGGACGGTCGGCTGGACGTAGAGCCCCCGCTCGGGCACGCCGTCCTCGTACTCGTGCCCGCCGACGGCGGCATGGGCGCCCTCCTGCCGTGCGGTGGCGAGCATCCCGAGGACCTTGTCGAACTGCGGTGGGGTGACGATCGGGCCGAAGTCCTCGCCGGGCCGCTTGGCGTCCAGGATCGCGCCGATACGACGGACCAGCTCGTCCTGCACGCCACGCTCGACCAGCAGCCGGGTGGTCGCGGAGCAGACCTGCCCGGAGTTGACCAGGACGGACATCGCCGCCGCCCTCGCGGCGGCGTCGAGGTCGGCGTCGGCGAAGACCAGGATCGGGCTCTTGCCGCCCAGTTCGAGGGCGGCCGGTACGACGCGCTCGGCGGCGATGCGGCCGATGGCCCGGCCGGTGGCGGCCGAGCCGGTGAAGCTGATCCGGCGGACGAGGGGGTGGGAGACCAGCGGGACGCCGACGGCGGGGCCGAGTCCGGTGACGATGTTGAGGACGCCGTCGGGCAGTCCGGCCTCGGCGGTGATCCGGCCCAGCTCCAGGGAGGTGGCGGAGGTGAACTCGCTCGGTTTGAGCACGACCGTGTTGCCGGCCGCCAGCGCGGGGGCGATGCCGCGGCTGCCCTGGTTGAGGGGGCCGTTCCACGGGGTGATGACGGCGACGACGCCGTAGGGCTCGTGCCGGGTGTAGGTCAGGTTCTGCGGGCCCTGGTCGATCGTGTCGCCGGCGAGGGTGCGCACGATGGAGCCGTAGTAGTCGAAGTAGTCGGCGGCGATGAGGAGTTCCATGCGGGCGGGGACGGGCAGTTTGCCGCCCTCGGCGCATTCCAGCTCGACGAGCCGGTCGATGTTCTCCCGGATGCCGGCCGCGACGGAGATGAGGAGCCGGGAGCGCTCCGCGGTGGACGTCCGCCCCCAGGCAGGCTGGGCCCGGTGGGCGGCGAGGACGGCGCGCTCGACGTCCTCGGCGGAGCCGTCGGCGATGCGGAGCACCGGTTCGCCGTCGTGGGGGCTGGTGGAGTCCAAATGGCGGCCCGAGACGGGCGGCACCGGGTGGCCGTCGATCCAGTGCTCGAACTGCGGGATGGTGCTGGTCATGACGTTCTCCGTTCTTCCGGCGGCGCAGTCCCAGGCCTGGTTCCAGGCCCGGTTCCAGGCCTAGTTCCAGAGGCCGAACTGCTCGACATAGGCGTCACCCGTGACCGGTCGCCCCTGGTAGGTGCCGCGCACCGATGAGTCGGCCTCGTTGATTCCCGGTGTGAACGGCTGGTTCGCCTGGATCTCCTGGAGCACGGGCTCGGCGGTCACGACGAGTTCGGTGTGCAGGGCGGGGATCGTGACGGTCCACTTGCCGGCGTAGCGCTGGCCGGTCGTGGGGCTGGTCTCGAAGCGGGTGGCCCGCGGGGCGAGCGGATCGACCGAGACAACGCGGTGCGTGCCGTCGGGACCGAGCACGGTGGCCCAGTGCTTTTCACCGTTGTCGTCGAACAGGTCCCACAGGTTGAGGACTTGACCGTTGTCGAGCCGCACGGCCATCCAGGTCCACTTGTGCAGCGTGTCCCAGTTCCAGTCGCCCCACTGGCGGTCGAGCCAGGACGTGCCGGTGACCTGCCGGGTCGAGCCGTCCAGTGTGAGGGTGCCGGTGGTCTGCAGGTCGGGCAGCGAGTAGTAGTAGCTGGTGTCGTCCAGGAAGGGGAACAGGCCGGTGCCGTTGTTGTAGAGCGCGGGGCCCACGGCCTTCAGCTTGAGGTCCAACACCCCCTTGCCCTGGGGCAGTCCGGCCTTCAGGTGCATGGCGTCGAGCGGGCCGGACAGTGACGCGTTCGGCATCCGTACATCGAGTTCGCCGGCGGACGCGCTGAACTGGTCGGGCTTGAACGCCTTCTGCTCCGAGGTGTACGCCCCGGTCTCCTCGTCGGTGATGGAGATCTGCGTGATGCCCTTGCGGCTGAGCTGCACCTCGTAGCCGTACTTGTGACCGCCGGCCCGGATGTGACCGACGGTGTACCACCACTCCTGCTGGGAGTTCGGGTGTGCCGCCTGGTCGGCGGGGAGGTGGACGAAGGTGGGGAAGCCCGGGTCGGTGCCCGGACCTGGCCGCGACGCCTCCTGCGAAACGGGGTGTGCGTGGCCGCTCGCGGCGTCGTCCGCCGCGGCCATTCCGACGGAGCCCGCGAGGGCGACTCCGGCAAGGGCGATCGCCGTCGCCCGGCGTCCGTGGAGCCGGTTCACTGTGCGCATCGGTCTTCTCCTCTGAACGTGTCGGCCGGGTGTGACCAGCGCGTGGGCGAAGGGGAGTTGTGGGCCCGGCCGCGCACGATCTCGGCCAGGCGGGCGGCCTGTTCGTCGACGGCCTGGGGTCCGTTGCCGGTCAGCAGTGAGTGGTCGGCGTCCCAGATCACCTTGGCGGCCGAGGGGTTGAGAGTGAGGTTGACGTCGTAGTCGGCTTCCTTGAGCGCCACGTCGACGTAGTAGGTCAGGCGCGTGCGTTCGCCGGGCACCTTCGGGTAGTTGAACGCGAGCACGGTCTTTTCGCCGTACTTGGCCACGGTGGTGATCCGTGCGCCCTTGAAGCCATGGTCGGGATCGGTCGTGACGGTCCCGTCGCCGTCGACCCGGTAGCGCGCCGAGGTGAGGGCGATCGGGGCATGGCAGATGAGGGATATCGGGACGTCGACCTCGCGCAGGGTGTGGAGCAACTCCCCCATCCACGGGTTGTCGTGGAAGTCGACCATCGGGCCGTGTCCGCCGGGCATGTGCACGAAGGCCAGGTCCGCCAGCGAGAAGTCGGAGGCGGGATCGCGGTGCCGTTCGATCAACTGCCGGATGGACAGGTACTCGCGCTGCGGCAGCGCCTCGAAGCCGGCGACGACATCGCCTCGGACGGAGACGGCCTCCGCGTCGGTCCTGGGAAGCGGCTCGGAGACCAGGACGCGGCCGAGAAGCCGGTGGGCGAGGGCGAGTTCGGTGTCGCGGCGCTTGAGGAGGTCCGGGTTCTTCTCGCGCAGCTTCTCGGGGCTGAACCGCTCGACCCCGCTCTGCATGGTGGTGCGGGCGGTGGCGAGACCGAGGTTTCCGCCCGCCTGGAAGTTGAGAGCGAGTCCGTTGACGTCGAGCTGCGGGAGTTGGCCGTCCGGCGTGGCCAGGATGAAGTCGTAGTCGTTCTCGAACTGCGCCATCACGGCGGCGAGTTCGACGAGGAAGAACCCGGTCGGTATCCCTGGGTGCCCGGCGGGCGCGCTCAGCGGGAGCACGCGTGCCGACGACAGGACGATCAGGGCCTTGGGCCGAGGGCTGGTGGATTCGGACATGGTCTTGCCTCCGCTTTCGGGCATGGTCTTTCCTTCACTGCTGAATGGGCGGCGGATTCTTGGGAGTTGCCGGTGTCAGAGCGGCGCGTTCACGCCGGCACACCGGACGAGCGTTTGACGAGCGCGTCGAAGCCGCGGTCCGGCAGCAGCCTGCTGAGGAAGATGAGGGGGCGCGCTCCGAAGCCGACGCGGTAGCGGGTGCGCGGACGGCGGGCCGTCGCCGCCGTGACCACGGCCTTGCCGATGACGGTGGCGGGTGAGGTCATGCGGGAGCCGGGCCGCGAGCTTCGCTCCAGGGACGCGGCCATCGCGTCGGCCTGCTCGGCGTACGGCCCCTGGGAGGAGGTGGCACGCAGCTTGTCGGCCGCGATCGCGCCCCACGCGGTCCGGATGGAGCCGGGTTCGATGAGCACGACGTCGATTCCGAACCGCTTGAGTTCCAGGCGCAGTGCGTCGCTGAGGCCTTCGACCGCGTACTTGCTGGCGTGGTACCAGGCGCCCATGGGTGTGGCGAACCGGCCGCCCATGGAGCTGATGTTCACGATGGTGCCGCTTCCCTGGGCGCGCATGTGCGGCAGGACGAGCTGGGTCAGCCGCGCGAGGCCGAACACGTTCACCTCGATCTGGGCGCGGGCCTCCTCCATGGGTACGTCCTCCAGCGCGCCGTAGGAGCCGTAGCCGGCGTTGTTGACGAGCACGTCGATGCGGCCCTCGGCCGCGATGATCTCGGCGACCGCGTTGCCGGTGGAGGTCTCGCTGGTGACGTCGAGCGCGAGCGTGCGCACGCCCGACGCCGCCAGGGTGCTCATCCGGTCGGTGCGCCGGGCCGTGCCGTAGACGATGAAGCCGGCCTGCTGAAGCTGTCGGGCGGCGGCTTCGCCGATGCCTGAGGAGGCGCCGGTGACCAGGGCTACTTTCTTCGTCATTGCGGATTCCTCACGAGTCATGGACCTGATGGCGAACCGGCCCCAGCTAACAGACCGGCGGGCTCTTCGGACTCCTCGAGCATAAGAGACCTTCGGTCTCTACACAAGGGACCGGGGGTCTGTAATATGTCGGCATGAACACGTTCCAGCGCGCCAGAAACGAGGAGCAGCGCGAAGTGCGCCGCCGGAGCATCCTGGAGACGGCGGCGACGATGCTCAGCGAGATGCCGGTCTCGGCCTTGAGCCTCAATGAGCTCAGCCGCCGGGTGGGACTGGCGAAGTCCAACGTCATGCGCTACTTCGAGTCGCGCGAGGCGGTCCTCCTGGACCTCCTGGAGAGCCTGACCCGCGATTTTCTGACGGAGGTGGTCGATCAGCTCCCCGCCTGCGTCGACCGGACGGGCTCCGCGACCGCGAGGGCGAAGGCGGTGGCATCGAGCCTGGCCGCGTCGTTCGCGTCCCGCCGGATGCTCTGCGAACTGCTCAGCGCCCAGGCCGGCATCCTTGAGCACAACGTCTCCGCCGAACTGGCCGCCCGGTACAAGCGGGGGGCCCACGACGGTCTCGCCGGTCTGGCAGGCATGCTGCGGGAGATCCTCCCCGAGCTCGGCGACCGCGAGGCCGCCGAAGCGGCCAGCATGACGATCGTTCTCGTCGGAGCACTGTGGACACACAGCCATCCGGCGGAGGCCGTCCGCACCGCCTACGCCACCGACCCGAGCCTCGTGTTCCTCCGCACCCCCTTCGCCGCGACGCTGGAGCGGGCGATCACGATCTATCTGATCGGCCTGCTGTCCGCCTCCGACCGGTGATCACGGCCGCCATACTCCCCGCATGGACACACCGATCGGCCCCGTGATCATTTTCGACGACGACTTCTACATGTACGTCCTGAGGGACCGGGCCTCCGCCGAAGCGTGGTGGGAGATGCCCGACGAGTTCACTCACGGATTCGACGCACTGGCCAGGCCCCTGGGGATGACGGGCGAGCCCCATCAGGTCCGCCTCGAACTGACCGGCGGGGCGGCGGACGAGGCAGAGCTGCGCCGGTTGGTCGCCGGCCACTACCGGCGCCATCTGCGCGGACAGGAACCGCCGCGGACGTCTTCCCTGTCGGACTTCGTGGCGGCGCTGCCCCGCGAGGGACGGTGACCCTCACAGCTCGGCGGTGTCGGTTCCCAGGCGGAGGCGGGCCGCGCCGGACGTGACGGAGCCGAGGCCACCTGAGGCGCCTTGCTCCACGCCGACCACCTCGGCCGCCTCGGACTCCGGTCACCCCGGCAAGTCCTCCTGAACTCCCCTCACTTGCGCGCCCCATCGCCCTCCCGCTCACTCCCGCCCTGCTGTTCCGTTCCGCGGGGCGGGGCCGCACCCCTCCGTAGCCGCCCCCGTGCCCAGGGCGTCGGACATGCCGTGCGACCGGTCGGTTGCCGCCGTGTCGAGGTCCCGCCACGCCTCCTCGGTCAGATCCGTGGCGGCCCAGCGGACAGCGGACCTGACCTCCTCCGGAGTGCGGAAACCCGCGACCACGCAGGCCACACCGGGGGCGCGCAGCGGAAAGCGCAGGGCGGCATGCGGGAGTGCGGTGCCGTGTCGCGCGGACACCTCGGCGAGGAGCCGGGCGCGGCGCAGTGCCGATTCCGGCGCGGGGCCGTAGTCGAAGGTGGCGTCGCTCGCGGGGTAAGTGCGGCTGAGGAGCCCGGAGTTGAAGGGGGCGGCGGCCACCACCGCGACCCCGCGTTCGGCGCACGCGTCCAGCAAGCGGCGGGCGGTGCGGTCGAGGAGGGTCCACCGCCCGGCCACCATCACGGCGTCGACCTCCGCCTCCGCGACGATGCGCAGCAGCGGGGCGACCGCGTTCATGCCGACCCCCACGGCACCGATGACACCCTGGTCGCGCAGGGCCGTCAACGCCGGCAGGGCGTGGTCGAGGGCCGCGTCCAGGTGGTCGTCCGGGTCATGGACGTACACGATGTCCACATGGTCAAGTCGCAGGCGGTCCAGGCTGCTTTCGAGGCTTCGCAGTACGCCGTCCCGTGAGTAGTCGGGGCGGCGGACCAGCGTGTCGGGTACGGCGAAGCCTCCTGCCGTCAGGTCGGATCCGGTGGGTGCCGGGTGGGGTTCCAGCAGTCGGCCGACCTTGGTGGAGACGGTGAACTCCGTCCGTGGCCGGTGCGCGAGGGCGTCGCCGAGTCGCCGTTCGGACAGACCGAGGCCGTAGTGCGGGGCGGTGTCGTAATAGCGCACTCCCGCGTCCCAGGCGGCATCGAGGGTGGCCCGTGCCTGGCCGTCGTCGACCTGGCTGTGGAGGTTGCCGATGGAGGCGGCGCCGAATCCCAGCGCGCCGACCTGGACGCTCGTACGACCGAGTGGGCGTGCCCTCACGAGGTTCCCGCTTCCACGGCCCTCGCCGCATAGAGAAGGGATCTGCTTCATCTGGCAGGCAGGACCCTAAGGATGGGATCCATTTCGCGCAACATCCTGACAGGAGTGCGTAGTTCATCATGTTTTGTCAGCGTATTCGCAGGACTTCAGCCCGAGATGCGTCCGATCTCTTCCCAACTCACAGCCCCAGTGCCATATTGGCCCCGGAAAATGAACCTGATTCATCCGTGAAGCAAGAGGGGATTCGCCTTGGGCGACTCAACACCGGCCTACCGTCCGGGGTATGAACTGGTCGCGGAGCAACTGCTGGAGTACATAACCCAGCAGAACCTGCGCCCCGGCGACCGCCTCCCCACCGAACAGGGCCTGGCCGAGATCCTGGGAGCATCCCGCAACGTCACCCGGGAGGCCGTGAAGGTGCTGGCCGCCATCGGCCGGCTCCAAGTGCGGCGCGGTGCGGGCATCTTCGTCGCCGCCTCGGTCGGCGGGCTGCTGGACGACGAGCTCTCGCACTTCCGGCCGACCGGCATGGAAGACGTCCGCATGCTCCTGGACTACCGCAAGGTGATCGAGTCGGAGACCGCACGCCGTGCCGCCTCCCACGCCACCCCGATCGAGGTCCGGGCCATACGGGAGAGCGCGGAGAGCTCCCTGACGGCGGCCACGATGAACGACGTGGACACCTTCGCCAAGGCGGACGCGGCGTTCCACGACGCGGTGGGAGCCGCCTCGCACAACGTGTTCCTGAGGGCGAGCGTCGCCGGCGTACGGCGCCTGGCCTCCCAGTCCGACGTACTGCTCTTCCACGGTGACGTGCCCGGATCGCTGGAAGTCGCCGCCCATCAGCACGTTGCCATAGCGGAGGCGGTCGCCGCGGGGGCGGCCGATCTCGCCGAGCGGCTGATGGTGGAACACATCGCCACCACCCAGAGCCAGTTCGAGAACAAGATCCGTGACCGGCTGTTCAGTCCCGGGGCCCAACCGCCCTCCCCGGAGGCGCCGGCCTCGTAGCACCGGCCGCCCCCGCATGTGCCGCGGCACGGCGATCGGGCCGCCCGACGCCCTCAAGTCCCGGTGGACGACCGGGACTTGCAGGTATCAACCTCCCTCAGGCGATTGGATACGTGTGTCTCATCCGTCTGCGCGCAGGGGCGCCTTCTTGCCGCTGCGAAGAAGATCCAGCTCCGCCTTCACGGCCGCCTTCTCGGTGGCCGCGATGGCCGCGGCCCTGCTGAACGCCGCGCCGGCCCAGGCGGCTCCCCCGCCGCCGGACCTGAATGTCTATGTCTCGCCGACCGGCCGGGACGTGGGTTCGGGCAGCGCCGCACACCCCTTCAAGACCCTCGACCACGCGCGGGACTACGTGCGCGAGGTCAAGCAGAAGGCAAAGGGCGACATCCACGTCCGGCTCCTGTCCGGTACTTACCAACTCAGCCGTACGTTCGCCCTGACCGCCCGCGACTCCGGCACCAACGGGCACCGGATCTTCTACGAGGCCGCCCCCGGCGCGCACCCCGTGATCAGCGGAGGACAGCGCATAACCGGCTGGGTTCCGGCCGACGGCGCGGGACAGGTCTACAAGGCCAAGGTCGGCGACTTCGACACCCGACAGCTCTATGTGGACGGCGAGTTGGAGACCCGGGCGCGCAGCGGCAAGAACCCCGCCGGCTTCAGCCAGACGTCGACCGGCTATGCCTTCACGGACGCCGGCCTCAACGCCTACAAGCGTCCCGCGGACCTGGAGGTGGTCAGTTCCTGGGGCTGGAAGCTGATGCGCTGCCCCGTGCAGTCGATCTCCGACTTCAAGATGACCATGCAGCAGCCCTGTTGGCACAACGCCCATCTCCAGCAGGGCCAGGAGATCCAGAACCCGACCTGGCTGGAGAACGCCCGCGAACTGCTGGACACACCCGGTGAGTGGTACCTGGACAAGGGCGCGGGCGAGATCTACTACATGCCCAAGTCCGGCCAGAACCTCGCCACTTCGACCGTCACCGTGCCGCTCGTGCAGGACCTGGTGGACCTCGACGGCACCAGGACGGCCCCGGTCGGCAACGTGTCCTTCCAGGGCATCACCTTCTCCTACTCCACCTGGCTCGCGCCCAGTTCGTCCGAGGGCCTCATCGAGGGCCAGGCCGGTTTCCGGATGGTCGGCAACGACCCCGACTTCGACGCGACCCGCCTGAAGTGGCAGAAGACGCCCGGCGCCGTGAATGTCAACTACGGCCACGGCATCGGCTTCGAGGGCAACACCTTCACCCATCTCGGCGCGGTCGGGCTGAACTTGAACACCGGTACGCGGGGCACCGACATCACGGGCAATGTCTTCCGCCAGATCGCCGCCACCGGCGTCCAGATCGGCGGGGTCGAGGTGATCGACGCCCACCCCGACGACCCCCGGGACATCACCAAGGACACCCAGGTCGCCAACAACGTGGTCACCAAGGTCGCCGACCAGTACAACGGCTCCATCGGCATCCTGGCCGGCTACACCGACCACACCACCATCACCCACAACAAGGTCTACGACCTGCCCTACACCGGCATCTCCGTCGGCTGGGGCTGGGGCCTCACCGACCAGGGCGGCGACACCAACTACCCCGGGAATCTGGGCGTTCCGATCTGGGACACCCCCACGACCAGCCGCGACACCGAGGTCACGGACAACGAGATCTCCGACATCATGAAGTCGCAGGCCGACGGCGGCGCCATCTACACGCTGAGCTCCAACCCCGGCGGTGTGGTGTCCGGCAACTACATCCACGGCACGCCACCGCCCGCCTACGGCGCGATCTACCACGACGAGGGCAGCCGGTACTGGACGAACACCGGCAACGCCCTGTGCGACGTCGCCTACCAGTGGCTGTTCCTCAACCACGGCATGGACATCGACGCCACCGGCAACTACACCACCCAGCCCGCCTTCTCCACCCAGGCCAACAGCACGGGCAGCACCATCAGCGGCAACACCACCGTGGGTTCCTGCGCCCAACTGCCGGCCTCCATCGTCAACAACGCGGGCCTGCAAGCGAGTTACCGCCACCTCGACCCGGGCCCCGCCGTCGTCGACCACCAGGCGCCCAGCAGGCCCGGCACACCGAGCGCGGTCACCGACTTCCCGACGATCGCGGACCTCACCTGGGCCGCGTCCACCGACGACACCGCCGTCACCGGCTACTCCGTCTACCGCGACGGCAAGCTGGTCAGCGCCACCGGCACCACCTCGGTACGCCTCCCGGGCCTGACCGCCGGGCAGACGTACGACTTCAGGATCACCGCCCGTGACGCCGCGGGCAACGAGTCCCAGCCCAGCCAGACGCTCAAGGTCACCATGCCCTCCGGCTCCGACCTCGCCCTCAAGAAGCCGATCACCGCCTCGTCGTACTCGGAGGCCAACACCCCGGAAAAGGCGGTCGACGGAGACCTGTCCACGCGCTGGGCGCAGGGCCTGGGCCTGCCCGACCCGTCCTGGATCCAGGTCGATCTCGGTGCGTCGTACGACGTGAACGGCGCGATCACGACCTTCGAGAAGGCGAGCGGCTACAAGTACCGCATCGAGGTCTCCCCCGACGAGGTCCACTGGAAGACCCTCGCGGACCGCACCGCCGCGAACACCACGGCGGCGACCGACTACACCCACACGGACACCCCGGTCGCGGGCCGCTTCGTCCGACTGACCGTCACCGGCTCCAGTTGGAACGGCGGCAGCATCTACGACTTCCAGGTCTACGGCACCCCCAGGACCGTCACGGACCACACGGCCCCGACCGCCCCGGGACAGCCCACGGTCAAGCCGCTGCTGCCCGGTCTGGTGGACGTCAGTTGGCCCGCGGCCACCGATGACACCGGCGTCACCAGTTACGTCGTCCACCAGGACGGCAAGCGGATCGGTGTCACCGACGCCACGACCCTGCGGGTCTCCGGCCTGACCGCCGACACGCAGTACTCCTTCACCGTCGTGGCCCGCGACGAGGCGCTGAACACCTCCGACCCCAGCAAGACGGCCGTCGTCACCACGCCGGCCGACAACGACCTGGCCCTGAACAAGCCCGTCGTCGCCTCGTCGTCGTACGACGCGGACCACGCGCCCGAGAAGGCGGTGGACGGGAATCCCGCCACCCGCTGGGCGCAGGGCGCGGGCCTGCCCGATCCGTCCTGGATCCGGGTCGACCTGGGCCAGGACACCGCTCTCTCCAGCGTGGTGACCACCTTCGAGTTGTCCGGCGGCTACAAGTACCGCCTGGAGTACTCCACCGACGGCACGACCTGGTCCCTTTTCGAGGACCACACCTCCGCCGCCACCTCGTCGTCGACCGTCTACTCCTTCGCCGGCGCACCCGTCACCGCACGCTATCTGCGCCTGACCGTCACCGGTTCCGGCGGCAACGGCGGCAGCGTCTACGCGCTCCAGGCGTACGGCGGCTTCTGAGCACCCCGCTGCCGAGCCCACGCCTTTCCCGCGGAAGCCGAAACCTTTCTCCGTACAGCTCTCCCAGCAGCTCTCCCTACAGAAGACGAAAGCCAGGATGAAGATCACCCATGTCGAAGTACACCGGATCGATGTTCCGGCAGCCAGTCCGCCCTTCCGCTGGCGCGACGGGCTGAGCGGCAGCGCTCCGGTGGGCGACGGCGCGGTCCTGCACATCGGGACGGACGAGGGGGCCGAGGGTGTCGCGCTGTTCGCCCGCCCTGGCGCCCACCTCGTCCTGCGGGACCTGGTGGACCGGGTCTTCCGCGCGGAGCTGGTCGGAGCCGACCCGTTCCAACGCGAATGGCTGTGGCACCGGGTGTGGGAGCTGGACCGTATCCACGAACTCCCGCTCCCCACCCTGGGGTTGATCGACATCGCCCTGTGGGACCTGGCCGGCCGCTACCACGGCGAACCGGTCTGGCGCCTGCTCGGCGGTTTCCGGGACGCCATCCCCGCCTACGCCTCCACCTCGACGTTCTCGAGCATCGCGGAGTTCCTCGACGTGGCGGACCAGTGCCTGGCCCTGGGGTATCGCGGGATCAAACTGCACGCCTGGGGTGACGCCCGCCGTGACGCGGAACTGTGTCTGGCCCTGCGCGAGCACGTCGGTCCCGACGTCCCTCTGATGTACGACGGTTCCGCGGGCTTCGACCTGCCCGACGCGATCCGGCTGGGGCGGGCGCTCTCCGAGGCCGACTACCTCTGGTACGAGGAGCCGATCCGCGAGTTCAGCATCTCGGCCTATCAGCGGCTCGCCGAGACCGTGGCCGTACCGCTGCTGGTGGCGGAGACCTCCGACGGGGCGCACATGAACGCGGCGGACTTCATCCGGGCCGGTGCCGCCACCTTCGGTGTCCGGGCCGGCACCACCCTCCGGGGCGGCATCACCGGCGCCATGCGCACCGCGCATCTCGCCGACGCCTACCGGCTGCGGGCCGAGGTGCACGGTTCGGACATTCCCAACCACCACCTGTGCATGGCCATCTCCAACACCACCTACTACGAGTCCCTGGTGACCTCGGCGAACGTCGTCCGAGAGCGCCACGTGGACGACCAGGGCCTGGTGCACGCCCCCACGGGGCCCGGCATCGCCCTCCCCCTCGATTTCGGCTACGGCAGCCAACTCCTGCCGTTCGTCGAGCAACCGCGCTGAGCGGCGCAAGAACAGAAAGGCAAGGCAAGACGATGGAGTCTTCCCGATCTCGGAGAACCGGCCGGCGTCACTCGCTGCTCCGCGCGGCGGCCGTCACGCTGTCCCTGGCCACCGCGGCCGCCCTGGCCGGTTGCGCCAGCGCCGACACCAGCACCCCGTCCTCCTCCGGCACGTCGGCGTTCAAGCCGGCCGCGCAGAAGGCGGGTTCGCAGATAACGGTGTGGGCCGACTCGACCAGGCTGCCGTCGGTGCAGGCGTACCAGAAGTCGCACCCCGACGTGAAGCTGAAGATCGTCACGTACGACGGCGGCGCCGACGGATCGACGTATCTGCAGTCGAAGGTGCAGTTGTTCGACCGGACCGGCAGCGGCTGGCCGGACGTGGTGTTCGGCAATCCGACCGACGTGACCTGGGCGTCGGAAGCGACCAAGCCCGGCGCGCGGCCCTTCGCCGCACCCCTGGACGAGAAGCTCGTACCGCAGACCACACTGGACGGCTTCGCCAAAGGCTCGCTGACGCCCTGTCAGTTCGACGGCCACACCTACTGCATGCGCAACGACATCGCGCAGGTCCTCCTCTGGTACAACAAGTCCCTTATGGACAAGTGGGGTTACCAGGTCCCCACGACATGGCAGGAGTACGAGGCCCTCGGCAAGAAGGTCGCCAAGGAGCACCCGGGCTATCTGGTCGGTTCGGTCGGCGACACCAACTCCCATGAGTCGTACTTCTGGTCGGGCCAGTGCCCCGCGTTCAACCTGGTGAAGCCGGACACCCTGCGCACCGACCTGCAGGACCCGAAGTGCACCCGGATGGCGACGCTGCTGGACAACCTGATCAGCGCCAAGGCCATCGCCACGCAGGGCTTCTTCAGCCAGGGCTTCGCCAAGAACAGCGGCTCCAAAGTCCTTATGGCGTACGGCCCTTCGTGGTACGGCCAGTACCTGTTCAAGGCCGGCTTCAAGACTCCGGCCAAGCAGATCGCCGCGGCTCCCCCGCTGACCTGGCAGGGCGAGACCACGGCCGCCACGGGCAACGTAGGCGGCGGTGTGTGGATGGTGTCCTCGCACAGCGCGAACCTCAAAGCGTCCTCGGACCTGGTCACTTGGCTGACCACGTCCGACGAGAACCAGGCCACCGCGCCGACCTATCCGGCGTACACCCAGGCCGCGAAGGCCTGGCTGGCGAACCCGGCCAACAAGGACTACTTCGCCAATGATGTGAGCGGGCCGTTCGAGCAGGCCGCGAACGAGGTGTGGACCGGCTGGTCGAACACCAGGTTCTCGGACTCCACCGCCTGGTCCAGCGTCGTCCTGCCGGCGCTGACCGCCGGAAAGAGCCTGACCGAGACGCTGCCCGCCTGGCAGCAGGAGATCGCCGGCGAGGCAAAGACCCAGGGCTACAAGGTGGTCGATCAGTGACCTTGCTGGAGACCGAGCGCGTCGCCGCCTCCCCCGTGCGCCGCGGCACCACGCCGCGGCGCACGGGCCGCGGCCGCGCGGGCTATTTCTTCGTCGCCGGGTACGCGCTGCTGCTGCTCGCGTTCGGCGTCTTCCCCACCGGGTACGCGTTCTACCTGTCGCTCACCAACGACCGGGGCCAGTTCACCGGGCTCAACCAGTTCGTGAAGGTCGTCCAGGACTACCGCTTCGCCCCGGCCTTCACCCACATGCTGATCTACCTGGTCATGTGGCTGGTGACCCTCGTCGTCCTGGTCGTGCTGACCGCCGTGGTCCTGCGCAGCCGGGTGCGTCCGGGCACCTCGGCGCTCTTCCGCTTCCTCTACTACATCCCCGGCGCCCTCGCCGGAGTGGCGAGCGTGCTGGTCTGGCTGTTCATGCTGGACCCCGATGTCAGCCCGGTGTCACGGCTGTTGACCGCCCTGGGGTTCAAGACGTTCGCCGCCGTCCTGGCGCCCGGCAACCTGCCGCTGATCCTCATGCTGATCGCCTTCTGGACCGGCGCCGGTGGCTGGATGGTCGTGATGTACGGGGCGTTGAACAACATCCCCGACGAGGTGCTGGAAGCGGCCCGCATGGACGGTGCGGGCCCGTGGCGCACCGCCTGGCACATCCAGATCCCGATGATCCGGCAGTGGATCGTCTACATGGCGATCATGGCCTTCGCGACGGGCACCCAGTTGTTCGTGGAGCCCCAACTCCTCCAGACGGCCAGCCTCGGCCGGGTGAGTCCCACCTGGTCCCCGAACCAACTGGCCTACGTCTACGCCTTCCAGCAGGGCGACTTCAACGGCGCCGCCGCCATCTCGGTCGTCCTGCTCGCCGTGGGCCTCCTCGCCGCCGGTCTCCTGGTCGCCCGCTCGAACCTGTTCACGTTGGACGAGAAATGACACAGACGACTCTCTCCCTGACGGCCGTGAGGCGACGCGTCCGCCCGTCAAGGAGCCTCCCCTTCCTGATAGTCGGCCTCCTCCTGGCCCTTCTCCTGGTGTTCTTCGTGCTGCCGGTGATCTGGCTGCTGCTGGCCCCGTCGAAGACCGCCGGCGAAGTGGTGCGGGACAACCCGCTCTCCTTCGGTTCGTTCCATCAGATCGGCACAGCCTGGCGGCACTTGTTCGCCTTCCAGGACGGCGCGATGTCGAGGTGGCTGCTCAACTCGGCCATCTACTCGGGCGGTTCACTCGTCCTGACGCTGGCCGTCAGTGTCCCGGCCGGCTACGCGCTGGCGCTGACGAAGTTCCGGGGCCGCAAGACGCTCCTGGTGATCACCCTGGTCACCATGATCATGCCGCAGGCCACCCTGGTGCTGCCGATCTTCCTGGAGCTCAACCGCTTCCATCTCATCGGCACCGTCTGGTCGTTGATCCTCCCCTTCTCCTTCTATCCGTTCGGCGTGTACCTGGTCTACATCTACTTCGGCAGCAGCCTCCCCAGGGACCTGCTGTCCGCCGCGCGGATCGACGGCTGCACGGAGTGGCAGCTCTTCTCCCGCATCGCACTCCCGCTCGCCAAGCCGGTGGTCGGACTGGTCGCGTTCTTCAGCTTCGTGGGCAACTGGAACAACTTCTTCCTGCCGTATCTCGTGCTGCCGAACAGCGAGCAGTTCCCCGTCCAGGTGGGCCTGAACCAACTGCTCACCTCCACACCGTCGTTCAACCCCGTCGCCGGCGCGGGACTGAACATCACCATCCCCGAACTCGCCCTGGCCATCGTCATCGCCATCCTGCCCGTGCTGGTGCTCTTCCTCTTCTCGCAGCGCACGCTGGTGTCCGGGATGCTCGCCGGATCGAGCAAGGAATGAGCGGCACCCTGTCCTCGAAAGGAAACCCCGTGTACCGGCTCGATCCGCGCCACGCCCCCGCCCCGCAGGCCGTCCTCCACACGGGATGGCAGGCAGTGGCCGCCCAACTCCCCGACGGCCCGGCGGTGTTGGCCGTCGACGGCCCCCCGTCCGTCGACTGGTCCCTCCTGGCCGATCGCCTCGCACAGGAGCTGACCGGGCGCGGCACCCCCGTCACCCTGCTCGACATCCGGAGCCACTACGCACCGCCGGCGCACATCAGAAGCCGTACCGAACGCCCGGCGGACGCCGACGACCCCTACTTCCGCAAGCTCGCCGACAACCCCCTCGACGACCTGTTCGAGACTCTCCCCGTACCCGCATCACCCCACGAGGGACTTCTCCTTGTCTACGGCCCCGGCGCCGCCCTCGTCGAGCACGACCTGCTCTGGTACGCCGATGTGCCCAAGCGCTGTGCGGAGGCCGCCGTCGGCGCGGGTGAGCCGGGCGCCAACCTCGGCCTGCCGGGCGCAGAGCCCGACTTCAGACGCCTCTTCTACATCGACTGGCCGATGCTCGACCGGCACCGCGACGCGCTCGCACCCCGCCTCGACGCCTGGCTCGACATGCAGCACCCCGACCACCCGGCGTGGATCGACGGAGCAGGCCTGCGCGCCACCTACGCCGAGCTGGCCGGCAAACCCGTCCGCACCCGCCCGTACTTCAACTCCACGCCCTGGGGCGGCCATTGGGCCCAGCGCGAGCTCGGCTTCAACCCCGACTCCCGCAACACCGCGCTCGGTTACGAGCTGATCGCGCCCGAGGCCGGCATCCTCGTCGGCACCGGACCGGAGGCCCAGGCCGAGGTGCCGTTCCAACTCCTGTGCGTGCTCGAACCGTTGAGCATGTTGGGGGCAGAGGTGCACGCCCGCTTCGGCACGTCCTTCCCGATCCGCTTCGACTACCTGGACACCGTCGGCGGCGGCAGCCTCTCCGTGCACTGCCACCCCAAGGAGTCGTACATGCGCGAGCGTTTCGGCTGGGCGTACACCCAGCACGAGACGTACTACCTGACCCTCGGCAGCACCGACACCAAGGTGTACCTCGGCCTGCGCGAGGACGCCGACGTCGACGTCTTCCGCAAGGAGGTGGAGCGGGCCATCACCGACGGAGTGCCCATGGACCCCGAGGACCACGTCCTGGCCTTCCCCGCCGAGCAGGGCCAGTTGTTCATGATCCCGGCGGGCACCCCGCACGCCAGCGGCGCGGGCAACCTCGTGCTGGAGATCAGCGCGACCCCCTATCTGTACAGCCTGCGGTTCTACGACTGGCTGCGTCCCGGTGCCGACGGCAACCCGCGCCCGCTGCCGTACGAGCACGGGTTCGCCAACCTGGAGACCGGACGGCGCGGTGCGGCCGTCGCCCGTGACCTGGTGCAGGAACCGCGCACCCTGCGCGAGGGCGCCGGCTGGCGGGAGGAGGTCATCGGCGGGCTGGCCGAGATGTTCTACGAGGTCAGGAGGTTCGTGCTCGACGCCGACGCCGAGGCCGCCGACGACACGCAGGGCCGGTTCCACATCCTGAACGTGGTGGAGGGGGAAGGCGTCACGGTGCACACGGCGGCCGGAGACCGGCACGAACTGGCCTACGCGGAGACCCTCACCGTGCCGGCCGCGGTCGGCCGGTACACCCTGCGGGCGGCCGGCGGCGGCCCGGTGCGTGTCGTGAAGGCGTTGGTCCGTTGATCCCGGTCCTGGAGATCGGCGGCACCCATGTCACCGCCGCGCTCGTCGACCTGCGCGCCGGTCACGTCACCAGCCGTACGCGCGAGCCGCTCGACGCGGACGGCGCTGCCGACGCCATCCTCGACGTCGTACGGTGCTGCGCCGACGGGCTGTCGGCACCGCCCGGCGCACGGTGGGGCGTGGCGGTGCCCGGGCCGTTCGACTACGCACGCGGGGTCGCCCTCTTCAAGGGCGTGGGCAAGTTCGACGCCCTGTACGGGACGGACATCCGGGCAGCACTCCTACAGGGACTGCGACAGCGCCCCGGTGACGTCGTGTTCCTCAACGACGCCCACGCCTTCCTGACCGGCGAGTGGTCCGCGGGTACCGTCCGGGGGCATCGCCGCGCCGTGGGCATCACGCTCGGCACCGGTGTCGGTTCGGCCTTCCTCGCCGACGGCCGCATCCGCGACCACGGTCCCGGCATACCGCCCGAGGGACGGATGGACCTCGCCGAGATCGACGGCCGCCCCCTGGAGGACACCGTCTCCCGCCGCGCGATCCTCGCCCGCTACGGCGACCCCGCCGCCGATGTACACGACATCGCCGACCGGGCCAGGGCAGGAGAGAAACGGGCCCGACGCGTACTGGACGACGTCTTCACCGGCCTGGGCATAGCGCTGGGCCCGCGCCTGCTGGACTTCGGCGCGACCGCCCTGGTCGTCGGCGGCTCCATGGCCCGCTCCTGGGACCTCGTCGCCCCCGCTCTGTCCGCCGGTCTCGTGACGGGGGGCTGGACACCGGAGGACCCGCGTGCCGACGCACCGCGCACTCGCGCGCTGAAGCCCGCCGGCCCCGCGGGGGACGCCGCGCTGGTGGGCGCGGCCCACGCGGCGGCGACGTGAGACCACGCACAGCGCAGCGAAGAACTCCGGACCGACCCGCCGCACCAACTCCCGGACGACGTACGGCTGTTCCCGACCTCACGACGTAGACCATGGCTTCCTCAGGCACGGCACGACGTGGGACCACGCACAGCACAGCCAAGAGCTCCGGACCGGTCCCGCGCCAACTCCCCGACCGCGTACGGCTGTCCCGGACCTCACGGACGTAGGACACGGCCTCCTCCGGCACAGCCCCGACTGAACCTCCGCGGCGGGCGTTGCGTATCCATCCCAGAGGGACAGCTCCGGTCTGTGCCACGGGACGTAAGGAGAGCGCCGTGTCCATACCGACCGCGTCCGACTCACCGGACGACCGCACCGCGCTGGAGCCCATCCGCGTGCTGCGCCCACGCAACACCGACGCGCTGGCCCAACTGCTCGACGAGATACGCCAGGACGAGCACTACCGCGGCCACGCGACCGACACCCCACCCGTCGTCCGGCACACGCCGACCGACGGCGAGACGGAGAAACTCCCCGCGCACGACGGCACCGCCCGCCCGCCGCGCCCCGAAGACCGCGCGCGGCTGGGTCCCGGACAGCGCCGTGCGGCCGTGACGATCGCGATCGCCGCGGCGGCGGTCGCCGGCCTCGGCGGCTCCCTCCTGATCCCCAGCCCCACGAAGGCCACCCCGGCCGCACCCTCGGCGAGCGCGTCGGCCGCCGCCCGTACATCAGCCGCCCCGACGTCGGCCGCGCCGACAGCAGTCGGGGCCTCCGCCGCCCTGGCCAACCCCGGCTTCGAGTCGGGTGGCGTCTCGCCGTGGAACTGCGCGGGCAACCCGGGCTCGATCGTCGCCTCCCCCGTCCACTCGGGCTCCAAAGCCCTTCAGGGGACGGTGAGTTCGAGCGACACCGGGCAGTGCGACCAGACCGTCGAGGTACGGCCGAACACCACCTACTCGCTCAGCGGCTGGGTCCGCGGCTCCTACGTCTACCTGGGCGTGAGCGGCGGCACCTCCACCTGGACGACCTCCCCCTCCCGCTACAGCCCACTGACCGTCTCCTTCACCACCGGCCCGTCCCAGACCAGCGCGACCGTCTACGTGCACGGCTGGTACGCACAGGGCGGTTACCACGCCGACGACATCAGCCTGAAGGGGCCCGGCGGCGGTCACACCTAGAGGCTGCCGTCAGGTTCCCCAGGGGAATCACGTGTCCCGTGCCTTGATGTGACGCAAAATCACCACATGACTCAACATCAGAGCGACCCGGCGCCGGCGACCGGCGCGGCCGACTCCTACCTGGCGGGACTCCGTGAACGGCTGGCGGCCGACGGGTCGGTGGTGACCGGGACCACCTGGCGCGACCGCCCGGTGCTGATAGGCAGCCGGTCGGACCGCAAGGCCCGCTGGTTCGGCACCAAGTCGGAGTTGTTCGTCCTCGCCGCCGCGGTCCCCGAGGTCGACCAGGCCTTGCTGACCGAGTACACCAGGTGGGCCCTGGACTACGCGAAGGACCTGCGGAGCGGGCTGTCCGGCGCCCGCAACGCGGCGATGGCCCTGCCCGCACTGGTCACGGCCAACGCCCGGCCGGCCGCCCGGAGTTGGGCCACCCAGGACGCCCGGGTCCTCGGAACATCCGTGATCGGGCGGCCCGTCACCGTGGAGACGTCCGGAACGGGAGTCACCCGGGTCACCCTGTACCGGGGCAGGAGCATGTACGGCGGGATGTTCACAGGGCACGTCCTGGAGAAGGCGGCACTGTACTTCCCGTAGCACCGAGCCCGGCCGCGTCAGCCGATCGGCTCCGGCATCGGCCGTACGTCGTAGGCGAGGCTGATGGTGTCCCCGGCCGCCGGGTCGGCCAGTTCCACGCGCCACCTCTCGGCGAACTGGTCGACGCCCGGGGCCATGGGGATGGTGCCGGAGACCAGGACGGTGCCGGGGCTCAGTTCGCCGCGGGCGCGCAGGACGTCGACCCAGTAGGCCGGGGTGAGGAGTTCGGCGAGCGTGCCGGTCTGGATCTCGGTCTCGGTGCCGGCGTGGCCGACCCAGGCGCGCAGGGTGAGTTCGTCGATGCGGGACGCGACGTCGGCCAGGCGCCAGGCGCGGCGGGCGAGGACGTCGGGGCCGGCGTTCTTGCTCCACGCCACCCCGTGCACCTCCAGGTCGCGATCGGTGTGGTCGCAGGCCGCGGTCAGCAGCAGTTCGCCGTCCGCCGCGACGACCAGCGCCCACTCGGCCTCGCCTGAGGTGCGGCCGTGCTGGGCCGCGACCCGCTCGGTCTGCTGGGCGAGATACGGGGACACGGGGTAGAGCGCGGGCGTCACGGACGGGCCGGGCACGCCCAGCTCGGCGAGTTCCGCGACGTGCGCGGCGACATCGTCCTGGCTGCGCCCGGCGTACCCGGCGTTGAGGACCTGGACGACGTCGACCTCGCGCGTCGATCCGTCGGGCAGTTCGAAGGTCAGCACGGCCATGAGGGCCCTCCCAAACAGAAACGGGTCCGCGGATCCGGATTTCTCCGCGGTTGACTTCCGGCGCAGGGCTTGCGCATACGACCTGTATACAAGAAGTATGCCGGAAGGTCGATGTCCCCGAGCAAGGATGGGCACCATGCACGACACCCCGAAGAGCGACGCCGAGGCAGCGGAGAGGCACTCCGGCGTCCGCCGCGCCTTCGTCGCGAGCCTCACCGGCACGGCCCTGGAGTGGTACGACTTCGCCGTCTACTCGGCGGCGGCCGCCCTGGTCTTCGGCGATCTGTTCTTCCCCTCCGAGGACCCGCTCACCGGCACGCTCCTGGCGTTCTCCACCTACGCGGTCGGCTACCTCTCCCGTCCCCTCGGCGGCTTCGTCTTCGGCCGGCTCGGTGACGTGATCGGCCGCAAGAAGGTGCTGATCGCCACCCTCGTCCTGATCGGCGTGGCCACCTTCCTGATCGGCCTGCTGCCCGCCTACGGCACGATCGGCGTCGCCGCGCCGATCGCGCTGGTCGTGCTCCGCTTCGCCCAGGGCGTCGGCGTCGGCGGGGAGTGGGGCGGCGCCGTACTGCTGTCCAGCGAGTTCGGCGACCCGCGCCGCCGGGGCTTCTACGCCTCCGCCGCGCAGGTGGGCCCGCCCGCGGGCAACCTGCTCGCCAACGGTGTGCTGGCCGCCCTCGGCGCGCTGCTGACCGAGGCGCAGTTCGAGTCGTGGGGCTGGCGGGTGGCGTTCCTGCTGTCCGGCGTCCTGGTCGGCTTCGGGCTCTGGATCCGCGCCAAGCTGGAGGAGACCCCGGTCTTCAAGGCGATGGAAGCCGAACAGTCCCGCCCCCAGACCCCCGTCCGCGAGGTCTTCACCACCCAGCCCCGCGCCCTGACCGCCGCGATCCTGTGCCGGGTCGGCCCGGACGTGCTGTACGCCATGTTCACCGTCTTCGTCCTGACGTACGCCACCCGGGAACTCGGCATGTCGCGCGGTTCCGCCCTCGCGGCCGTCCTCATCGGCTCCTCGGTCCAGATCTTCCTGATGCCCCTGGCCGGCGCGCTCTCCGACCGCGTCAACAGGCGCCTGCTGTACGGCATTTCAGCGGTGGCCGCCGCCGTGTGGCCGTTCGTGTTCTTCCCGATGGCGGCCGGCGGTTCCTGGCCGCCGCTCGCCGCCGGCGTCCTCGTGGCCCTCGTCATCCACTGCTGTCTCTACGGCCCGCAGGCCGCCTTCATCGCCGAGCAGTTCTCGCCACGGCTGCGCTACACCGGCTCCTCGCTCGCCTACACCCTGGCCGGGATCATCGGCGGCGCCATCGCCCCGCTGCTGTTCACCACCCTGCTGAGTGCCTACGAAAGCTGGGTACCACTGGCCCTGTACATCGCCCTCGCCTCCGCGATCTCCCTGGTGGGCGTCCTCCTGGGCCGCGACCCCGAGGCCGCCGTCGAGGAGGACGCACAGCTCGCCGCGCCGAGGACCCCGGCCGCGGCGGACCTCCCCCTGCCCCGCTGACCACGCCCCAGACAAGGAGAGACCGCCCATGCGGATCGCCCTCGGCCAGCTCACCACCGGCCCCGACCCAGAAAAGAACCTGCGCCTCGTCGAGGAGTGGACGCGCCGCGCCACCGACGCCGGAGCCCGCGTCGTCGTCTTCCCGGAGGCGTCGATGGCCTGCTTCGGCACACCGCTGGCCCCGCTCGCCCAGCCCCTCGACGGACCGTGGGCCGACGGCGTCCGCGAGATCGCCCGGTCGACCGGCACGGTCGTCGTGACCGGCATGTTCACCCCGGCCGGCCAGGGACGGGTGACCAACACCCTGCTGGCCACCGGCCCCGGCGTCGAGGAGTCGTACGACAAGATCCATCTCTACGACGCGTTCGGCTTCCGCGAGTCCGAGGGCGTCGCCCCGGGTTCCCGCCCCGCCGTGATCGACGTGGACGGTGTCCGACTGGGCCTGGCCACCTGCTACGACGTCCGTTTCCCCGAGCTGTTCCGGGCGCACGCCGACGCCGGGGCGGTGGGCACACTGCTGGCGGCCTCCTGGGGTGCCGGCCCCGGCAAGCTCGACCAGTGGGAACTGCTGGTGCGGGCCCGCGCGCTGGACGCCACCGTCTGGGTCACCGCCGTCGGCCAGGCCGATCCCGGCACCGGTCCGGGCCCGGTGCCGACCGGCATCGGGCACAGCCTGGTGGTGGGCCCCGACGGGACCGTACGGGCCGCTCTCGGCGCGGAGCCGGAGCTGTTGGTGACCGACCTGGACGTCGACGAGGTCGGCGCGGTCCGTGAGAAGACATCCGTACTGGCGAACCGGCGGCCGGAGGTGTGGCGATGAGCGGGCCCGAGCTGGAGTTCCACCGCCCCGACGGACCCTGGCGCGCGCCGGCCGGCGCCGGACCCGGCGTCGAGGAGTGCGTCCTGGCCGAGGACCCCGAGAGCGGCCGGCGCACCGCGCTCGTCCGGTGGGCGCCGGGCACGGACTCCTCGGCGGCGGGCGTGGCCCTGCACGACGTATGGGAGGAGGTCTATCTCGTCGAGGGAGCGATGCACGACCTGACGCTGGACCGGACCTTCACGGCAGGCATGTACGCCTGCCGTCCGCCGGGCATGCCGCACGGGCCGTGGACCTCGGCGGACGGGGTGACCATGCTCGTGATCACCTATCCCTGACCGCCGAGGAGTGGCTTCAGCCGTCGAGGAGCACCTTGAGGGTCGACTCCAGGTGGTGGTCGATGGCCGCGCACGCGGCCCGCGCGTCACCGGCGGCGAGGGCGTCCACGATGGCCTCGTGCTCGTCGAGCACCGCCTTCTGCCGGCCCTGTTGGTTGAAGACGGCGACCACTCCGGCGCGGACCTGGCGGCTGCGCAGGCCGTCGTAGTGCCGGTCCAGCAGGGTGTTGCCGACGGCCGAGACCAGGGACGCGTGGAAGCGGTGGTCGACGGCGATGAACTCCCGGGTCTCCTCGGCGCCGGTGAGCGCGCGCTGCCGTTCCAGCAGCGCGCGCAGTTCCTCCACGGGCACCCGGTCGGCCGCGACGAGCCGCTCGGCCGCGTACCGCTCGGCCATGCCGCGCAGCTCCATCAGCTCCCGGACCTCGCGTCCCGTCAGGGGTGCCACCCGGGCACCGCGCTTGGGCACGAGTTCGACCAGGTCCTCCGCGGCGAGCATCAGCAGCGCCTCGCGGATGGGGGTGCGGGAGACACCGATACGATCGGCGAGGTCCTGCTCCGACAGGAAGGCCCCCTGCATCGCGGGGTCCGTCAGTACCGTGTCCTTGAGATACGCGTAGGCCTTCTCCCGACCGGACGCCACGGCAACCCCCAGACATCGCATACAGTTTGTATACCGACGCTACCACGGCCCTTCCCGCCCCACACCGGGCCGCCGTGCGGGCCGGTCTGCGGATAGAGTTCGACGGACTGGACTCCGATCAGAGCCCTTTGAAGTAACGGCCCGGCGCACGGCACACGGCCGCGCCGGGCAGAGGGTGCAACACACCGAAAGTGACAAATTGACCATGAGTAACGTCTACTTCGACATCACCATCGACGGCGCCCCCGCGGGCCGCATCGTCTTCAACCTCTTCGACGATGTCGTCCCGAAGACCGCCCGGAACTTCCGCGAGCTGGCCACCGGGCAGAACGGCTACGGCTACGCGGGCTCGGGCTTCCACCGTGTCATCCCGCAGTTCATGCTGCAGGGCGGCGACTTCACCAACCACAACGGCACCGGTGGCAAGAGCATCTACGGTGAGAAGTTCGCCGACGAGAACTTCACCCTGAAGCACGACCGCCCGTACCTGCTGTCGATGGCGAACGCCGGCCGCAACACCAACGGCTCGCAGTTCTTCGTCACCACCGTCGTCACCTCGTGGCTCGACGGCAAGCACGTCGTCTTCGGCGAGGCCGTCGAGGGCACGGAGATCATCGACAAGATCGAGTCCCTGGGCTCGCAGTCGGGCGCCACCAAGGCCAAGATCGAGATCGCCGCGTCCGGCGTCGTCGAGAGCTGAACCAGCCGCGGGAACAGAGCGACTCCGCACGCGGGCCCCGGGGACGACGCTTCGTCCCCGGGGCCTGCGGTATGTCCAAGGTCGCCCGACCTCCTTGTCGACGGCTCACCCGCGGCCGCGGCCACCCGCGCGCGTCGTCCCCGCACCGGTGTCCTCGGACGCGCCGGGGCTGACGAGTCCGGTCTCGTACGCCACGACGACCGCCTGGGCCCGGTCGCGCAGGGAGAGCTTGGCGAGGATGTGGGAGACGTGGGTCTTGACCGTGGCCTCGGAGAGGTGGAGCCCGGTGGCCAGTTCGGCGTTGCTCAGGCCTTGGGCGAGCAGGCGCAGGACGTCCAGTTCGCGGGGTGTGAGGGCGGCCAGGTCGCGGTGGAGCGAGGCCGTCTCCGGGGTCCGGCGGGCGAAGCGTTCGACCAGGCGGCGGGTGATCGCGGGGGCGAGCAGCGCGTCACCGGCACGGACCGTGCGGACCGCGGCGACGAGGTGCTCCGGCGTGACGTCCTTGAGCAGGAACCCGCTGGCTCCGGCGGCCAGCGCCGCGTAGACGTAGTGGTCGAGGTCGAACGTGGTCAGCATGACCACGCGCGGGGCGTCCCCGGCACCCGCCAGGATGCGCCGGGTCGCCTCCAGGCCGTCCATGTCGGGCATCCGGATGTCCATCAGCACCACGTCGGGCCGGGTGCGCCGGACCGCGTCGACCGCTTCGGCGCCGTCGGTGGCCTCGGCGACCACCTCGATGCCGTGGGCGTCGAGGATCAGCCGGAAGCCGGTGCGCACGAGGGCTTGGTCGTCGGCGACCACGACGCGCGGGGCGCGGTTCACGCGTCCTCCAGGGGGATCAGGGCCCGCACCCGGTAGCCGCCGAGCGGGCGCGGGCCGGTGCGCAGGGTGCCGCCGTAGACGGCGAGGCGTTCGCGCAGACCGATCAGGCCGCGGCCGTTGCCGGTGGCCGCGGCGGGACCGGGCCGGCCGCCGGTGTCGGTGACCTCGACGTGGAGTTCGTCGTCGCCGTACGACACCTGGACGCTCGCGTCGGCTCCGGACGCGTGCTTGACGGTGTTGGTCAGGGCCTCCTGGACCACGCGGTAGGCGGCCAGTTCGATTCCGGCGGCAAGGGGGCGGGGCGATCCGGAGACGGTCAGTTCGACCGGTACGCCCGCGCCACGCATCCGGCCGATCAGCGCCTCCAGGCGCGCAAGACCCGGTTGCGGAGCCAGGTCGTCCGGCTCGACGGGGTCCGGGTCCAGGTCCGTGGTGAGCAGGCCCATCACATCGCGCAGCTCCCCCATCGCGGCCCGGCCGCCCGCCTCGACGGCGAGGAGCGCCTCGCGCGCCCGCTCCGGGGACCTGTCCATGATCGTGCGGGCGGCGCCGGCCTGGATGAGCATCACGCTGACATTGTGCGTGACCACGTCGTGCAACTCCCGTGCTATCCGGGCGCGTTCGTGTTCCACGGCCCGACGCAGCTCCTCCGCCCGGGCGCTCTGCACCGCCGTGAGCCGGGTGCGGGTCTCGGCCGCCCGGAGTTTCCAGGTGCGCAGTCCGATGGCGGCCACGACGATCGGCACCGAGATGAACAGGGGGACGTACTGGGTGGGCACGGTCGGGGCGACGTAGACGTACGGGTCGGGCGGGCCGACCCGGCCGGATCTGCTGATGACGGCGACCGCCACGGCGAGGCCGGTCAGGGTCGGCAGGCGGTGGGGGCTGTAGGCCGCCGCGCTGTAGGCGGCGACGACGCAGGCGTAGAAGGTGAGCCGGGCGACGTCGTCCGGGGTCAGTGCCGTCGCGACCGTCACGATCCACAGGACGGCGAGGGGGTAGCGGCGCCGCCACGCGAGCGACGCCGAGGCCAGGAACACCAGGATCACGAGGTCGGTCATGCGGTACCGGTGGGCCTCGTCGTAGCCGTCGCCCCACGCGTACTGCACCGAACCGAAGGTGAGGACGAGCGCGAGCGCGGCGTCGGCGAGCCGCTGTCGCCCTGTGGGGCGCGGCAGTTGACCACCGGGACGCAGCAGCGCGCCGACCGCTCGGCGCAGCCGGACCGGGACCGGCCGGGCCCGGACTTCCTCTCCCACCGTCACCGGCCCATTCTCTCGGGTGCCGGCGGCGCCCGGAATCCCTCCGACGGACGGGCCGCGTACATCCGTCGGCTACATCTCAGGGATGAGGTCGTGGGCCATCGCCCTTGTGCGGTACGGCAATTGGTCCGGACGACCGGCGCGGCCGGGGCGGCCGGCTTCCTGGCGTCGGGGGCGTCCGGTCCGACAGCCGAGGAAGGCCACCATGACGACACCGCTCATCGAACTGCTCGATGTGAGCCGCCGCTACGGCAGCGGGCCGCCCGCGCCGGCGGACGCGTCGCTGAGTGTGCGGGCCGGTGAGGCGGTCGCGGTCCTCGGACCGTCGGGCAGCGGCAAGTCGAAGCTGCTGAATCTCATCGCCGGTCTGGACCGGCCGGACTCCGGGTCCGTCACGGTGGACGGGGTGCGGGTGGACCGGCTGGGCGAGGCCGGGGCGGCGCGTTACCGGCGGGCGAAGATCGGGATGGTCTTCCAGTTCTTCCATCTGCTGGACGATCTGTCGGTCGCCGACAACGTGGCGCTGCCCGCACGGCTGGCGGGCCTCGGGCGACGCGAGTCGCGGAGCAGGGCGGCCGAACTGCTGGAGTCGCTCGGCATCGCCCGGCACGCCGGGGCCGCTCCGGGCCGGTTGTCCGGCGGTGGCGACCGCGCTCCGTGCCGAATAGGCACGCAACCTTCTCGCAACCTCGCGTGTGCTGCGATGGGTCATCGCATCCGGCTCCCTGGGACGGCTGACATGGACGACACCACCCCGCGCGTCGAACTCACCCCCGCCGCGGCCGATCTGCTGCGTCAACTGCACGCACAGCACGGCCCGTTGATGTTCCACCAGTCCGGCGGCTGCTGCGACGGCAGCGCGCCCATGTGTTATCCGGAGGGCGAGTTCCGCACCGGTGGCTCGGACGTCCTGCTCGCCGAGCTGGCGGTCGACGGCGTGCCGGAGCCCGTGACGTTCTGGATCTCGCGCAGCCAGTACGAGGTGTGGAGCCACACCCGCCTGATCGTGGACGTCGTAGCGGGTCGCGGCAGTGGTTTCTCGCTGGAAGCACCCGAGGGGGTGCGTTTTCTCACTCGTTCCCGTGTAGTCGGCGCCTAGCCGCCCCGCCGGTCACCGTCTTCTGATGCACTTCCCCTGAGACCTGGGAGAGTTGACGAGACATCAGGGGATTGCGTGACGCACCGTCAAAAGCCTTTCAGAGCAAGCAGATCCGTACTCACCTATCTCACTGCACTCGGCGCGCTGGCCGGTGCGGCCCTGGCGGGGGCGGCACCGGCCGGCGCCGTGCCGGACAGCACGCGGCTCGCGCCGGGCGTCACCTACCGGCAGTTCGACATCACGGCGGCCAAGGGGGTGACCCACGCCCATGTGGTCGTCGTGGACCTGCGCAGCTCCCATGTGCGCGTCAACCTGCTGTACCCGGGTGCGGTGGCGGCCCGGCTGCCCGTCTCCCGGTTGGCCGACTCGGCGGGTGCCGTCGCGGGCGTCAACGGTGACTTCTTCAACATCACCGAGACTCAGCACCCGGGCGTCGAGGCCACCGGCTCCACCGACGGACCGGCGATCGCGAGCGGTGTCGCGCTCAAGGCGGCGGTACCGGACGGCCAGCGCTTCGGCCCCGCGCTGCCGCCCGGCACGAACACACGGGACGTGCTCGGGGTGGGTGTCGACCGGGTGGCCCGGCTGGACCGCCTCACCCTCAGCGGGTCGGTCAGCACCCCGCAGGGGCGGCTGACGCTCGGCGGGTTCAATCAGTACGCGCTGCCGGAGAACTCCATCGGTGCGTTCACCACACAGTGGGGCAGCGTCTCCCGGGTGCGTACCACCTGCGGCACGGACACGAACCGGGCCGGCGCCTGTAGTGCGGACACCTATGAGGTGACCGTCCGCGGCGGCCGGGTCGTGTCGTCCGCCAACACCCCCGGCAGTGGTGCCATCGCCGCCGGCACCACCGTCCTCGTCGGCCGTGAGGCGGGCGCACAGCGACTGCGGAAGCTGTTCGCCGGCGAGCGGGCGCAGGTGCGGCACCGACTGGTGGCGTCGAGGTCGGGGGTCGCGTACAGCTTCGCCCTCGGCGGCTACCCGGTGCTGCGCGGCGGCCGGCCGCTGACCGGTCTCGACGACACGACCTCGGCCGTGCGCACCGCCGTGGGGATCGCCGACGGCGGCCACCGGCTGGTGCTGTTCGCGACGGACGGCGCGGTCGCCTACCGCAGCGGTCTGACGATCGCCGAAGTCGCCGCCCAGATGCGCAAGTTGGGCTCGGTCGACGCCTTCAGCCTGGACGGCGGCGGCTCGACGACCCTGGTCGCCCGCGCACCCGGCGCGAGCGCCGTCACGGTACGGAACCATCCCAGCGGCGGCGCCGAGCGTCCCGTACCGAACGGCATCGGGGTCTTCTCAACCGGCTGACCTCACGGATGCAGCCCGCTCACCAGATCCGCGGTGGCCGTGAGGCCGCTGTGGATCGTGGGCGCCATGCTGGTGCTCGCCATGAAGAACCCGAGCAGTGCGCAGACCAGCGCATGGGAGAGCTTCAGCCCGCCGCTGCGCATGAAGATCACCGCAAGGATCAGGAGCAGCAGCACCACAGAGATGGAAATGGCCATCGTCACCCTCCTCCGCCACGCCGAGATGCCTGGTTCGCGGCGTTCGGCCGCAAGTGTGGCGTAGCGGAGGGTTCGTTCGGGCTACCGACGTGTCCCCCGAACGTGTGGTGTCACAACATGTGCCGTCACCCCATGTGGTGTCACACCGTGCGGCGGGCGTCCAGGAACGCTTCCAGACCGGCGAGGTCGTCGGTGTTGAGGAAGTCCACACCGGCGGCGAACAGTTCGCCCCACAGCGCGTCCCGGGCTGGGCCCGCCACGTCCGGGGTGTTCCAGAACCGTACGGTCTGCCCGGCCGCGTGCGCCTGCCCCACGATGGTGCGCAGCTTCTGCCGCTCGGCGTCGGGGAAGGCGCCGTCGCCGAGCCAGGTGAAGTTGGTCTGCCAGTTGTCGCTGATGAGCGAGACGAAGGAGGCGGGCGCCGCGCTGCCGAGGTCGGTGAGCCGGCCGTCGTAAAAGGCGCGTCGTACGGTCTGTGCCTCCATCGGCGTACGGGCCGCGCGGTCGCCGGAGATCACGTTGGTGACGGCCCCCTGGTGCACGCGTCCGTGGGCGTAGGTCGTGAACAGGTGCCGGTAGCGCAGGAGATGGCGGTCGAGTTCGAGGTAGGTCGAGGAGCCCTCGGTCTTGATGTCGATCAGGAGTTGGAGCGGCTTGTCCCAACCCCGGTACACCGAGCCGTGGTTGGCCTTCACGAGGGCGGCGAGCGGGTCGAGGTAGAGGGATTCGAGCGTGCGGCTCGGGTCGAGTTCGGTCGCGTCGTGACCGATGAGGAGTTGGTCGCCGACGAGGAAGATGTCGGCCTCGACGCTGCCGAAGCGGTGGTCGAGGGCGTCGAAGAGCGGGCGGGGGTGTTCGTAGTCGTTGTGGGCGTGGGCGCGCCACAACGGCCGCGGGCGGCGCCCTTGTTCGCCGGCGAACGCGCTGCCCGCGGGCGGGGCGAGGACGGCCGCGAGGGTGGCGCCGAACGCGGTGAGGGCTCTGCGACGGGTGATGAGGGCCATGGTGTTCCTCCCTGTGGGGCGGGGTCGGACCACAGGGAGTATGAGGCTGTCGGGACGCCAACGAACCTGTACCTGACAGGAGTTGGCCGGACCGCCCTCGCGTGTTCACTCCTTCGGCGCAGGCTCACGGAAAAGCCCGCCCCAGGTGGGACGGGCTTTTAGCGGGCTTCACCTCATGATGGTCAGGGCGCTCGCAGGTCGACGAGTTCGGCCAGCGCCGCACGGTGGGCGCCCGCCGTGCCGTAGGCGATCGAGTCGGCCTTGGCCCGCTTCAGGTAGAGGTGGGCGGGGTGCTCCCACGTCATGCCGATGCCGCCGTGCAACTGCACGGCCTCCTCGGCCGCGTGGACGGCGACGGACGCCGCGTAGGCCTGCGCGACGGCCACCGCCACGTCGGTGTCGTCACCGGTCGCGAGAGCATCGGCCGCGTTGCGCGCCGCCGCCCGCAGGCTGACGACCTCCAGCCACAACTGCGCCAGCCGGTGCTTGAGCGCCTGGAACCCGCCGACGGGCCGGTTGAACTGCTTGCGTTCCTTCAGATACCGGACCGTCTCCGTCAACGTCCAGTCGGCGACGCCCAGTTGCTCCGACGCGAGCAGCCCGGCACCGGCCCGCAGGGCGCGTCGCACGGCGGGCTCGGCGTCACCGATCCGGCGCGCGGACGCTCCGTCGAAGACAACCCTCGCCAGCGGCCGGGTCAGGTCCAGGGACACCTGCGGTACGACGGTCACGGCGCCCGCGTCGACGGCGTACAGCCCGCCGTCCGCACCCGGCACCAGCAGCACGTCGGCGGCGGCCGCGTCGGCGATCCCGGTCAACTCCCCGTAGAGGGAACCGTTCTCGTGCCGTACGGCCTGGTGGGCGGCGCCCGGAGCGACGCTCAGGGAGACGGCGAGGACGCCGATCCTGTGGCCCGAGGCCAGCTCGGCGAGGAGGTCGTCCGCGTCGCACGCGAGGAGCGCCTCGGTCGCCACGACCGCGCTGGTGAGGTACGGGACGGGCGCGACGGCGCGGCCCAACTCCTCCAGTACGACGGCGGCTTCGCGGTGGGTGGCGCCCTGGCCGCCCTTCGCCTCGGGCACCAGGAGGCCGGCCAGGCCCATGCCGTCGGCGAGGGACTTCCACAGCGACAGGTCGTGCGGGGCGTCCGACTCGGTGCGCGCGATGACACTCGCGGCGTCGCAGTGGTCGGTGAGCAGGTCCCGGACGGCGGCGCGCAGCGCCTCTTCCTCCTCCGAGTAGAGAAGATCTGTCATCGGGCGAGGTCCTTCCAGGCGACGTCCTTGTCGGTGCGCGGCTCGGCCGGCAGGCCCAGGACGCGTTCGGCGACGATGTTCAGCAGGACCTCGCTGGTCCCGCCCTCGATGCTGTTGCCCTTGGAGCGGAGGTAGCGGTAGCCGGCGTCACGGCCGGTGAAGTCCACCAGTTCCGGTCGGCGCATGGTCCAGTCGTCGTACAACAGGCCTTCCTCGCCCCGGAGTTCGACCTCCAGGCCGCTGATCTCCTGGTTGAGGCGGGCGAACGAGAGCTTCATGCCGGAGCCTTCGTGGCCGGGCTGGCCCGCCACGAGCTGCTGGCGCAGCCGCTCACCGGAGAGCCGGGCGACCTCGGCCTCCACCCAGAGCTTGAGGAGGCGCTGGTGGAGGTCGTGGGTGCGCAACTCCGGGCGTGCGCGCCAGGTTTCGCTGACCGGGCCGATCATGCCGCCCTCGCGGGGGATGCGCATGCCGCCGATGGAGACGCGCTCGTTCATCAGCGTGGTCTGCGCGACCCGCCAGCCGTCGCCGACCTCACCGAGGCGATGGGCGTCGGGGATCCGGACGTCGGTGAGGAAGACCTCGTTGAACTCGGCCTCGCCAGTGATCTGGCGCAGTGGCCTGACCTCGACGCCGGGGTCGGTCATGTCGCAGATGAAGTAGGTGATGCCCGCGTGCTTGGGCACGTCCGGGTCGGTGCGCGCGATGAGGATGGCCCACCGGGCGAGGTGGGCGCTGGAGGTCCACACCTTCTGCCCGTTGACGATCCAGTCCTCGCCCTCGCGGACAGCCCGCGTGCCGAGCGCGGCCAGGTCGGACCCGGCGCCGGGCTCGCTGAAGAGCTGGCACCAGACCTCCTCGCCGACCCAGAGGGGCCGCAGGAACTGCTGCTTCTGCTCCTCCGTGCCGTACTTCAGGATCGTCGGAGCGGCCATGCCGAGGCCGATGCCGATGCGGCGGGGGTCGTTGTCGGGGGCGCCCGCGGCCGCCAACTCGGCGTCCACGACGGCCTGGAGAGCGCGCGGGGCACCGAGTCCGCCGAGGCCCTCGGGGTAGTGGATCCACGCGAGTCCGGCGTCGAAGCGCGCCTTGAGGAAGGCGGTTTTGTCGGTCTCCAGCGGTGGGTGCGTGGCCAGCAAATCGGCCGTGCGACGCCTGAGTTCAGCTTCGTCGATCGTCATGCGGCGGTTCCGTTCTCCAACGACGAGTTCTCCGGCGACGGGTTCTCCAGCGACGGCAGGATGACGACCCGGCCGGTCGTGACACCGTCGGCGACCCGCTGCACGGCGGCGGCCGCACCGCTCAGCGGCACGCGCTCGCTCACCAGGGGCTTGATGACACCTCGGGCGGCCAGGTCGGTGAGCTGCTCGTGGCAGTGGAGGATCAGCTTCGGGTTCTTGGTGGCGTACAGGCCCCAATGCAGGCCCAGGACCGAGTAGTTCTTCACGAGGGCGTGGTTGAGCGACGGGCTCGGGATCGTGCCGCTCGCGAAGCCCACGACCACGATCCGGCCCTCGAAGGCGACGACCTTCGTGGACTGCGTGTAGGCGTCGCCGCCGACCGGGTCGTAGATCACGTCGGCACCGCGCCCGCCGGTGGCCGCCTTGACGGCCGCGACGACGTCCTCGGTACGCCGGTCGATCACGACGTCGCAGCCCAACTCCCGTGCCACGGCTGCCTTTTCAGCACCGCCGACGACGCCGATGACGGTGGCGCCGGCGGCTTTGCCGAGCTGTACGGCCGCGCTGCCGACCCCGCCGGCGGCGGCGTGCACGAGGAGGGTCTCGCCGGCTTCCAGGTGAGCGCGCCGGTGGAGGCCGAACCAGCCCGTCTGGTAGCCGATGTGGAGTGCGGCGGTCTCCGCGTCGTCCAGCGAGTCGGGCGCGGGCAGCAGGCCGGCGGCGTCCGCGACGGCGTACTCGGCGAAACCGCCGTACGGCAGGGCGGGGTTGGCGATCACGCGGCGGCCGTCCTCGGTCTCGCCGCAGATCTCCACGCCGGGGGTGAACGGGAGTGGGGGCCTGACCTGGTAGTGGCCGCGGCACATCAGGACGTCCGGGAAGTTGATGTTCGCGGCACGCACCTTGAGCAGGACCTGGCCGTCGCCCGGCGTGGGTCGTTCCACCTCCGCCAGGCGCATCGCCTCACTCGGCTCGCCGTTCTCGTGCACTTGCCATGCCTGCATGCGGGGCCTCCACGGGACTGCTCTGTCTGACCGGGGTCGATTGCATACTAAGCGGTCGCTTGCGCGTGGGGAAACAGTCGCGTTCGTCACGGCCCCCGGGGTACGTGTAGTTGTTCGACTGCGAGCCGGTGGGGGCTGGTCGCGCAGTTCCCCGCGCCCCTGAAAGGGCGCTCCAGTGGGCGGCGTCTTTTACTGACCCCTCTTTGGCCTTGCCCTTACATGCATTCGCTCTCCCTGCGGGCCGAACAGGCTCAGGAATTCCACCGGGCCCTCGCCTGTCGAGCCGAACCAGTGCGGGACCCGGGTGTCGAACTCTGCGGCCTCCCCCGGGCCCAGCACCACGTCATGCTCGCCCAGCAGGAGACGGAGGCGGCCGGACATCACATACAGCCACTCGTAGCCCTCATGCGTCCGCAGATCCGGCTCGACCTTCCGCTGCGGTTCCAGGACCTTGTACGCCTGGAGGCCGCCGGGCTGGCGGGTCAGGGGCCAGTGGGTGCGGCCGCCCCGGACGATCGGCTCGGCGCGTACCCGTGGGTCCCGGACCGTCGGCGCTCCCACCAGTTCGTCCAGCGGCACCTCATGGGCCCGCGCGATCGGCAGCAGCAGTTCCAGGCTGGGCCTGCGGAGGCCGGACTCCAGCCGGGACAGGGTGCTCACCGAGATGCCGGTCGTCTCGGAGAGCCCGGCGAGGGTCGCGCCCCGCTCCTTCCGGATCCGCCGCAGTCGCGGGCCGACCTCCGCCAGGACCTCGTCCGTGTCGTCGCTCATGACCGATATTGCAGTTTCGGCAAACGCGTTTGTCAATACGGTCGGATCGGGGCGACCTTCTGAGTGGAGGTGGTCACCGTGACCGACACATACGAAGTGATCGTCATCGGCGGAGGCGCGGCCGGCCTGTCCGCCGCGCTGGTCCTGGGCCGGGCCCGGCGCCGCACACTCGTGATCGACGCGGGCGAGCCGCGCAACTCACCCGCCGCGCACATGCAGGGCTATCTGTCCCGGGACGGCATGTCACCCGCCGAGTTCCTGGCGCTCGGCCGCGAGGAGATCGCACGCTACGGCGTCGATCTCGTCCGGGACCGCGCGGTGGACGTCACGAAGGGCGAGGACTTCGCCGTAGCGCTGGCCGGTGGGAAGACCGTGCACGCACGTCGACTCGTGATCGCCACCGGTCTCAAGGACGAGCTGCCGACCGTCCCCGGAGTCGCCGAGCGCTTCGGGCGTGACGTGATCCACTGCCCGTACTGCCACGGCTGGGAGGTCCGTGACCAGGCCTTCGGCGTGCTCGCGGCGACGCCGATGAGTGTGCACCAGGCGCTGATGGTCTCGCAGTGGTCCAAGGACGTGACCCTGTTCCTGCACACGGTCGCCGAGTCCGAGCTGACCGACGACGACCTGCGCAGGCTGGCCGCCGCCGGGGTCGCCGTGGTGCCCGGGGAAGTCGCCGAGCTGACCGTCGAGGACGACCGGCTCACCGGCGTCCGTCTCACGGACGGCACCGCGTACCCCCGCGAGGCCGTGTTCGTCGCACCCCGCGCGATCCCGCGCACCGGTCTCCTGGAGCAACTGGGCGCGGAGCTGCACGAGACCCCGTTCGGCGCGTACCCCGTGGTCGATCCGACGGGTCTGACGACCGTGCCCGGGGTGTGGGCGGTCGGGAACGCGACGGGCTTCGCCGAGCAGGTCGTGAACGCGGCCTCCGCCGGTTACCGCGCGGGCGCCACGATCAACGGGGACCTGCTCATGACCGATCTCGACGCGGCCGTCCGGGTGTAGACCGCCCGCCTCCGTTGCACGATGGCTGCATGCTGCTGACCCGGCTCGCGCATGTGTCCCAGGAGGTCGCCGCCACCTCGGCGCGGTCCCGGAAGACCGCCCTGCTCGCGGAGCTCTTCCGGGACGCGGAGGCCGACGACGTCCCTATCGTCATCCCGTATCTGGCTGGCCGCCTGCCTCAGGGCCGCCTCGGGATCGGCTGGAAGGTGCTGAGCCGGTCGGTCGCGCCGGCCCCGGAATCCACCCTGACCGTGCGCGAGGTGGACGCCCGGCTCACCGCTCTCGGCAAGGTGTCGGGCGCCGGTTCGCAGGCCGAACGCGCCCGTCTGGTGGGCGAGTTGATGGGCGCGGCCACCGCCGACGAGCAGCGCTTCCTGTTCGGTCTGATCACCGGCGAGGTCCGGCAGGGCGCGCTGGACGCGGTCGCGGTGGAGGGACTTGCGGAGGCGACCGGCACACCTCCGGCGGACGTACGGCGAGCGGTCATGCTGGCCGGTTCGCTCCAGACGGTGGCCGAGGCCCTGCTCGCCGAGGGCCCCGCCTCCCTCGGCCGCTTCCGGCTGACGGTCGGCCGCCCGGTCCTGCCGATGCTCGCGCACAGCGCCTCCTCGGTCACCGAAGCGGTCGGGAAACTGGGTGCCTGCGCGGTCGAGGAGAAGCTCGACGGCATCCGCGTCCAGGTCCACCGCGACGACGAGACCGTACGGCTCTACACCCGCACCCTGGACGACATCACCGACCGGCTGCCCGAACTCACCGCCGCAGCAATGGAGTTGAGAGGCGAGCGGTTCATCCTGGACGGTGAGGTGATCTCCTTCGACGAGGACGGGCGCCCGCGCTCCTTCCAGGAGACGGCCGGCCGGGTCGGCTCCCGGGTGGACGTGACGACGGCCGCCGAGACCGTCCCCGTCTCCCCCGTGTTCTTCGACGCGCTGTCGGTCGA
This sequence comes from Streptomyces sp. NBC_01478, assembly GCF_036227225.1. Classification (GTDB taxonomy): domain Bacteria; phylum Actinomycetota; class Actinomycetes; order Streptomycetales; family Streptomycetaceae; genus Streptomyces. The sequence goes on from NZ_CP109444.1 coordinate 2,051,031, forward strand.
CGGCCGCGATCTGCTCGACCTGCCGTTCGCCGAACGGCACGCGGAACTGGCCCGGTTGGTGCCCGAACCGATGCGCGTCCGGCGCACCCTCGTGTCCGGTCCGGAGGACATCCCCACGGCGGAGGCCTTCCTCGCCGAGACCTTGCGGCGCGGCCACGAGGGGGTCGTGGTCAAAGGCCTCGACGCGCCCTACAGCGCGGGCCGCCGGGGTGCGTCCTGGCTGAAGGTGAAGCCCGTCCACACCCTCGACCTGGTCGTGCTGGCCGCCGAGTGGGGCCACGGCCGCCGCACCGGCAAGCTCTCCAACCTCCACCTCGGCGCCCGCAAGCCCGACGGCTCCTTCGCGATGCTCGGCAAGACCTTCAAGGGCATGACCGACGCCGTGCTGACCTGGCAGACCGAGCGCCTCCAGGAGCTGGCCGTGGAGAGCGACGGCCACGTGGTGACCGTACGGCCCGAACTCGTCGTAGAGATCGCTTACGACGGACTGCAGAGGTCGACCCGCTATCCGGCCGGTGTCACGCTCCGCTTCGCGCGGGTCGTGCGCTATCGCGAGGACAAGCGGGCGGAGGAGGCTGACACGGTGGAGACGTTGCTGGCCGCGCATCCGGAGGTGAAGCCGTGAGTGGCAAGGGGAAGCGGAGTGCTGGGCTGCTGTTGTTCCGGCACACCGATCACGGTCTGGAGGTGTTGCTCGGGCATATGGGTGGCCCGTTCTTCGCGCACCGGGACGCGGGGGCGTGGAGTGTGCCCAAGGGTGAGTACGAGCCCGACGAGCCGGCCTGGGACGCGGCCCGGCGTGAGTTCCAGGAGGAGCTGGGGCTCGCGCCGCCCGAGGGCGAGGCGATCGCGCTCGGCGAGGTGCGGCAGAGCAACGGGAAGGTCGTCACCGCGTGGGCGATCGAGGCGGACCTGGATCCGGCGGCCATGGTTCCCGGCACCTTCCGGATGGAGTGGCCTCCGAAGTCGGGGCAGATCCAGGAGTTCCCGGAGCTGGACCGGGTGGAGTGGCTGGACCTCGAACGGGCGCGGGCCGTCGTCGTCCCGGCGCAGGCCACGTTTCTCGACCGGTTGGCGGAGCACTCGGACTGAGCAGCCACTCACGCGTTGCGGTCCCCCGTGCCGCGCGGGAAGGTCGAAGCACAGCCCGCTCCAGGAGGTCAGCCATGCCCATCGCGACGGTCAACCCGGCCAACGGCGAGACGCTCAAGACGTACGAGGCCATGGGTGACGAGGAGATCGAGCGCCGGCTCCAGCTCGCGGAGGCCACCTTCCGCACCTACCGGACGTCCGCCTTCGCCGAGCGCGCCCGGCTCATGCACCGGGCGGCCGATCTGCTCGACGAGGACCGGCAGGACATCGGCCGGATCATGACCATCGAGATGGGCAAGCCGGTCAAGCAGGCCCGCGCGGAGGCCGCCAAGTGCGCGAAGTCGATGCGCTGGTACGCCGACCGGGCCGAGGGGCTCCTCGCCGACGAGGAGCCGAGCGCGGCCGACGTCGAGGACTCCGGCGGAGCCCGGGCCCTGGTGCGGTACCGGCCGCTCGGCCCGGTGCTCGCGGTGATGCCGTGGAACTTCCCGCTCTGGCAGGTGATCCGCTTCGCGGCGCCCGCGCTGATGGCGGGCAACGTCGGCCTGCTCAAGCACGCGTCGAACGTCCCGCAGACCGCCCTCTACCTGGAGGACCTGTTCCACCGTGCGGGCTTCCCCGAGGGGTGCTTCCAGACCCTCCTCGTCGGCTCCGGCGCGATCGAGGAGATCCTGCGCGACGAGCGCGTGAAGGCGGCCACCCTCACCGGCAGCGAGCCGGCCGGTCGGGCGGTCGCGTCCGTCGCCGGGGACATGGTCAAGAAGACGGTGCTGGAGCTGGGCGGCAGCGATCCGTATGTCGTCATGCCGTCCGCCGACGTCGAACGGGCCGCGCGGATCGCGGTGACGGCGCGGGTGCAGAACAACGGGCAGTCGTGCATCGCCGCGAAGCGGTTCATCGTGCACACGGACGTCTTCGACGCGTTCGCCGAACGGTTCGTGGCCGGCATGAAGGCGCTCACGGTCGGTGATCCGCTGGTGGAGGAGACCGAGGTCGGACCGCTCGCGAGCGAGGCGGGCCGCAGCGATCTGGAGGAACTCGTCGACGACGCCGTGGAGAGCGGCGCGACCGTGCTGTGCGGCGGCGAGCGGCCCGACGGGGACGGCTGGTACTACCCGCCGACCGTCCTCGCCGACGTCACCCGCGAGATGCGCGTCCACCGCGAGGAGGCGTTCGGACCCGTCGCCACGCTGTACCGGGTCGCCGACCTCGACGAGGCCGTGCTGGTCGCCAACGACACGCCGTTCGGGCTGAGTTCCAATGTGTGGACGCGGGACGAGGCGGAGGTCGAGCGTTTCGTACGGGACCTGGAGGCCGGCGGGGTGTTCTTCAACGGGATGACCGCGTCGCATCCGGCGTTCCCGTTCGGCGGGGTGAAGCGGTCCGGATACGGGCGGGAACTGTCGGGGCACGGAATCCGGGAGTTCTGCAACATCACCACGGTATGGCACGGAGCGTGAGCGTTCCGCGGCTACGATCCCCTGTGTGAACCGCGAAGTGACTCTGCCTCTGATCGTCGACGACCGCGGGACCTTGCAGGTGGCTGCCGCGGATGTGAGCAAGCTTTTGCGTACCGTGGGTGGGCGGTGGCTGCACCTTGTCGAGGCCGGAGAAGCGGGGCTTGACGAGGACACGGTTGCCGCTTTGACCATTGAGCTGGCGAAGCTTGCCGACCGGATTGACGTTGCGTGCATTGCGCACAGCAGTGGGGGCGCGTCGTAGTTCGCTGAGTGGCAGGCCGGTGGGGGCTGGTCGCGCCCACGCGGCGGAGCCGCACATCGATACAGCCCCACGCCCCTGAGGGGTTGCGCTGAGCCTTGGTCCAGAGGTTGCCCCCCTTCTGTTTTCACAGGATTTACTGATCCGGTCCTTATGAGCGGGTCCCTGAATTGGAGTAGTCCACCGCGAGATCGCCGCCCTCAAGGGTGATCGTGGGTGCACCACCCTCTGAGGTGAACCACCTTCTGACCGGCGGGCGAAGGCCTTCCGGAAGGCGAAAGCAGGGACGGTTCATGGCGACTTTGTGCAAGCCCTCGGTGTCGGTTCCCGAGCACGTGATCACGATGGAGGAGACGCTGGAGCTGGCGCGCTCCCGTCACGCGGACCACCCCAACCTGCCGCTGGCCCTCCGGCTGATCGAGAACACCGGTGTGCGTACCCGGCACATCGTGCAGCCCATCGAGGAGACCCTGAAGCACCCGGGGTTCGAGGACCGCAACAAGATCTACACGGCCGAGGCGAAGGCCCGGGTCCCGGCGGTCGTACAGCGCGCGCTCGACGAGGCCGAGCTCCTCACCACCGACATCGACGTGATCATCTACGTCTCGTGCACGGGCTTCATGATGCCCTCGCTCACGGCCTGGCTGATCAACGAGATGGCCTTCGAGTCCACCACCCGCCAGATCCCGATCGCCCAGCTCGGCTGCGCGGCCGGCGGAGCGGCGATCAACCGGGCGCACGACTTCTGCACGGCGTACCCGGACGCCAACGCGCTCATCGTGGCCTGCGAGTTCTGCTCGCTGTGCTACCAGCCGACCGACCTTGGCATCGGCTCCCTGCTCTCCAACGGGCTGTTCGGCGACGGCATCGCCGCCGCGGTCGTGCGCGGGCGGGGCGGCACAGGCATCCAGCTCGAACGCAACGGGTCGTACCTGATCCCCAAGACCGAAGAGTGGATCATGTACGACGTCCGGGCCACCGGCTTCCACTTCCTGCTGGACAAGCGGGTGCCGGCCACCATGGAGCCCCTCGCGCCGGCGCTCCAGGACCTCGCGGGACTGCACGGCTGGGACGCGGCCGACCTGGACTTCTACATAGTCCACGCGGGCGGGCCCCGCATACTCGACGACCTCAGCAAGTTCCTCCAGGTCGACCCGCACGCGTTCCGGTTCAGCCGGGCCACCCTCACCGAGTACGGCAACATCGCCAGCGCCGTCGTCCTGGACGCGCTGCGCCGGCTCTTCGACGAGGGCGGCGCCGAACACCGGGCGCGCGGACTGCTCGCCGGGTTCGGACCCGGCATCACCGCCGAGATGGCCCTGGGCCGCTGGCACAACGACGACCGAGAGACGGCTTGAGTACGGCATGACTGAAGAGACGCTCACCGAGACCCTGCCCCCGGTCCGGCCCTGGCCGGCCCTCGACCTGACCGGGGTGGACTTCGACCCGGTCCTCGCCAAGCTGATGCGGGAGGGTCCGGTCAACCGGATCAAGCTGCCCAACGGCGAGGGCTGGGCGTGGCTGGTCACCCGGCACGACGACGTGCGGACGGTCACCAACGATCCCCGGTTCAGCCGCGAGGCCGTGATGGACCAGCCGGTGACCCGGCTCGCCCCGCACTTCATCCCGGCCCGCGGCGCGGTCGGCTTCCTCGACCCACCGGACCACACCCGGCTACGGCGCTCGGTCGCCCCGGCGTTCACGGCGCGCGGGGTGGAGCGGGTGCGGGAGCAATCCCGGCTGCTGCTCGACGAGTTGGTCGACGAACTGCTCCAGGACGGACCGCCCGCCGATCTCACCGAGACGGTGCTGAGCCCCTTCCCCATCGCGGTGATCTGCGAGCTGATGGGCGTGCCGGCCGCCGACCGGCACGGCATGCACACCTGGACCCAGCTCATCCTGTCCTCCTCGCACGGCGCCAAGGTCAGCGAGCAGGCGAAGGACGAGATGGGCGCCTACTTCGGCGATCTCATCGGCCTGCGGGAGAGCAGCGACGGCGAGGACGTCGCATCGCTGCTCGGTGCCGCCGTGGGCCGGGAGGAGATGACCCTGGAGGAGGCGGTGGGGCTCGCGGTGCTGCTGCAGATCGGCGGCGAGGCGGTCACCAACAACAGCGGGCAGATGTTCTATCTGCTGCTGACCCGCCCGGATCTCGTCGAACGGCTGCGCGCGGAGCCGGAGTTGAGGCCCCAAGCCATCGACGAGCTGCTGCGCTACATCCCGCACCGCAACGCGGTCGGGCTGTCCCGGATCGCCATGGAGGACGTGGAGATCCGCGGGGTGCGGATGCGGGCGGGCGACCCGGTGTACGTGTCGTACCTGGCCGCCAACCGCGACCCGGACGTCTTCCCCGATCCCGAGAAGATCGACTTCTCGCGCAGTCCGAACCCGCATGTGTCCTTCGGTTTCGGCCCGCACTTCTGCCCCGGCAACATGCTGGCGAGGCTGGAGTCCGAGCTGCTGGTGGACGCGCTGCTGGACCGGGTGCCCGGGCTGCGGCTCGCGGTCCCTGCCGATGAAGTGCCGTTCAAGAAGGGCGCGTTGATCCGCGGGCCCGAGGCACTGCCCGTGACGTGGTGAGGCACCGATGACGGCGACGGAGGGGCTGCTGGTGCCGCCGGGTCACGGCCGGATCGTACAGACACCCGCGCAGCACGTGACGTTCAAGGTGACCGGGTCGCACTCGCGTACCGCGTCCACCTTCGAGGTGGTGGTTCCGCCGGGGTTCGACGTCGGCGCCCATGTGCACACGCGCAGCGAGGAGTTGTTCTACGTGCTCGAAGGCGAACTGGACGTGCTCGCCTTCGAGCCGCGCATCCGGACACCGGACAACTGGCAGCGCTGGGAGTCGAGTTCGGGCACCCGGGCGGTACGGGCGACACCGGGCACGGTGATCGTCGTGCCGCCCGGGTGTCCGCACGCGTTCGCGAACCCGACGGAGACGCCCGCGAAGATGTTCTTCCAGGCGTCTCCGCCGCCGGACCACGAGCGGTATTTCGAGGAGCTGTTGGAGATCCTCGGCAGCGGGGGTGCGCCGGACCATGCGGCGATCGAGGAACTGCGGGCGCGGTACGACATCGAGCAGTTGACGCCCCTCAAGCACCGCTGACGCCTCGACGCGGGCGGTAATCGAGTTGATCGGGCCGAGAGGGTCGGCTAGGAACAGTCCATGCTGCGAGGAACCAAGGTCGGGCTCCGGGCCCGGCACGAGTCGGATGTCCCGGTCCTGCACGCCGAGTTGTACGACGACGTGGCGACGAGATCGCGAGTGGACTCACGGCCCTGGCGCCCCGTCTCACCGGGCAGCGAGGCCTCACCCTTCGCGATCACCGAACCTGACGACGATGCCGCCCCCTTCGCTGTCGTTACCCTCGACAACGACGAGTTGGCGGGGACCGCGGGGTTGTGGGGCATCGACACCCACAACAGAAGCGCCCACCTGGGCATGTCGCTGCGGCCGGGGTTCCGCGGCCGCGGACTCGGCGTCGATGTCGTCGAGGTCCTGTGCACCTACGGCTTCACCGTCCGCGGACTGCAGCGGCTGCAGTTGGAGACCCTGGCCGACAACACGGCGATGATCCGGGCGGCCTCCCGCGCCGGCTTCGTCCAGGAGGGGACGCTCCGCCGCGCGGCGTGGGTCAACGGCGAGTTCGTCGACGAGGTGATCTTCGGGTTGCTCGCCGAAGACTGGCACGGGTAGTGGGCTCAGGTGCGCATTCGCGCCCTGAAGGGGCGCGGGGAACTGCGCGACCAGCCCCCACCGGCCCGCAGATCACCACGGTTCCAGCCGAGCGCTAGCGAATCGGCATCCCCGACAGCGTCCTCGCGATCACCAGCCGCTGGATCTCACTCGTGCCCTCGAAGATCGTGTAGATCGCCGCGTCACGGTGCATCCGCTCGACCGGGTACTCACGGGTATAGCCATTGCCGCCCAGGATCTGAATGGCCTGCCCGGTGACCTTCTTCGCCGTCTCGCTCGCGAACAGCTTCGACATCGACCCCTCGGCCGCCGTGAACTGCTTGCCGTTGACCGCCATCCAGGACGCCCGCCACACCAGCAGCCGCGCCGCGTCGATGGACGTACGCATGTCGGCGAGCTGGAAGGCGACACCCTGGTTGTCGATGATCGGGCGGCCGAACTGCTCGCGGGTCATCGCGTAGTCGAGGGCGACCTCGTAGGCGGCGCGAGCCGTACCCACCGCCATCGCGCCGACCGCGGGGCGCGACGCCTCGAACGTGGCCATCGCGGCGTTCTTCACGCGCTCGCCGCCGCCGGCCTTCGCACGCTCACGGGCGCGGGCGAGGCGCTCGTCCAGCTTCTCCTTGCCGCCCAGCAGGCAGGAACCGGGGATGCGCACGTCCTCCAGGACGACCTCGGCGGTGTGCGAGGCGCGGATGCCGTGCTTCTTGAACTTCTGCCCCTGGGACAGACCCGGCGTGCCCGACGGGACGATGAAGGAGGCGTGGCCCTTGGAGCCGAGCTCCGCGTCGACGACCGCTACGACGACGTGGACATTGGCGATACCGCCGTTGGTCGCCCAGGTCTTGGTGCCGTTGAGCACCCACTCGTCCTTGGCCTGGTCGTACACGGCACGTGTGCGCATGGAGGCCACGTCGGAACCGGCATCCGGCTCGGAGGAGCAGAAGGCGGCGACCTTTACGTCATTGGCGTCGCCGTACATCTGGGGAATCCAGGTGCCGATCTGCTCCTCGGTGCCGTTGGCGAGGACGCCGACCGCGGCGAGACCGGTGCCGACTATGGAGAGGGCTATGCCCGCGTCGCCCCAGAACAGCTCCTCCATGGCCATCGGAATGCCGAGGCCGGTGGGGTCGAAGTACTGCTGGGCGTAGAAGTCCAGGGAGTAGATGCCGACCTTCGCGGCCTCCTGGATTACCGGCCAGGGAGTCTCTTCACGCTCGTCCCATTCGGCGGCGGCGGGGCGGATGACGTCGGCGGCGAAGCCGTGCAGCCAGTCCCGCACCTCCTTCTGTTCGTCGTTGAGTTCCATGGTGAACTCGGCCATGACTCCTCCAGCGGCGCACTAGCATGTTACTTGCGGTAACGACAGAGTCTGTTACCGACGGGTAGGAAAAGTCAACTCCCGATGACCACTCGGCAGCCCGTTCGAGGTGTTGGGCACATTGAGTGTTAGTTTGCGCAGGCGTCACCGATTCAGCACGGGTGGGGAGAGATCATGGACACCACGCAGCGGACCGATCAGCAACGGTCCGCCGACCGCCGACGGCGTGAGCTGTTGGAGGCCGCGGACAGAGTGGTGCTGCGTGATGGTCCGCAGGCCTCGATGAACGCGATCGCCGCGGAAGCGGGTATTACGAAGCCGATTCTGTACCGGCACTTCGGGGACAAGGGTGGACTCTACGCCGCCCTTGCCAAGCGGCACACGGATGCCCTGTTGTCCTCGTTGCGGGCCGCGTTGGACGCTCCTGCCGAGCGGCGGGAGCGGGTCGAGGCCACGCTGGACACCTACCTCGCCGCGATCGAGGCGCTGCCTCAGGTGTATCGGTTCCTTATGCATCCCGTTGTGGGTGGGCAGAGCACCGACCAGGGGTTCGATACGGGGAATCACTCGGTTCCGCTGCTTCGGCGGATGGGGGAGGAACTCGCTCAGGTCATCGAGGAGCGGGTGGATCTCGGGCCCAACAGCCAGCAACTGGCTCGGGTGTGGGGGCATGGGATTGTCGGAATGATGCATGCGGCGGGCGACTGGTGGCTGGGTGAACGACCCTGCTCCCGGGCCGAGTTGGTGCGGAGTTTGGCTGATCTGTTGTGGGGGCGGCTGGCTGCCGCCGGGGACAAGGTTGGCGGGCCGGGGTTCTAGGGGTCGTATTTCGGCTGCGGGTGCGTTGGGGCTGGTCGCGCCCGCGCGGCGGAGCCGCACATCGATACAGCCCCGCGCCCCTAAAAGCATCACCCTCGCCGGGACCAGGAAGCTCGGGCTGCTTGTCGCATCAAGCGGTTGTGCCGCCAACCCGTCACGCGGTCCGCGTAGACCTTTCCCTCCACGTGGTCGTACTCGTGCTGCAAGCACCTCGCGAACCAACCCGTGCCGTGCACGGTGATCGGGTCGCCGGTCGCCGTAAAACCCTCGACCACCGCGTGGTCGTAGCGCTCCGTCCCCGCCTCCAGGCCCGGTAGGGAGAGACAACCCTCCGGGCCCCTCATCACCACACCGTCCGTCTCGACCAGGCGTGGGTTGACCACATGGCCGAGGTGGCGGGTCTCCTCGTCGTCGGGGCAGTCGTAGACGAACACCCGCAAGGACTCGCCCACTTGGTTCGCGGCGAGGCCCACGCCCTGGGCCGCGTACATCGTCGCGAACAAGTCCTCGACCAGGCGGGCGAGTTCGGGGCCGAAGTCTGTTACTTCCGCGCAGGAGGTGTGAAGCAATGGGTCGCCGAGCAGAGTGAGGGGACGGACTCGCCCGTGGGCGCCCGGGATGGAGCCGTATCGCATGGGCGCAAGGGTACGGTTCTCTACGGCGCACGCCCGCCACGAGGGGTTCGCGGTGCCGCGGTTCGGGCACCGATAAGGATCTCGATAGGCTGAGGTCCACACCACGTTGCCGGAGGCAGAGGCGCGGCGCGTACGCAAGGAGGATCGAGAACTGATGGCAGGCAACTCGGACCCGCTCACGCCGCGGGCCAAGCTGGCCGTGACGGCGGGCAAGGCGGTCGCGGCGGCATCGCGTGCCGCGGGGCGGGGCAGCGGATCGGTGATCGGCGGCCGAGTGGCACTCAAACTCGACCCCGACCTGCTCGCCCGGCTCGCGCAGAGCCTGGACGTGACGCTCGTCTCGGCCACCAACGGCAAGACCACGACCACGCGGCTCATCGCCGAAGCGCTGGGGGCCGCCGGTCCCGTCGTCTCGAACGCGCTCGGTGCCAACATGCCCGCCGGCATCACCTCGGCGCTGGCCGGCGGCTCGGACGCCAAGTTCGGTGTCATCGAGGTCGACGAGAAGTACCTCGCCGGCGTCGCCCGCGACACCGACCCCAAGTGCATCGCGCTGCTCAACCTCTCCCGCGACCAACTGGACCGCGCGGCCGAGACCCGCATGCTCGCGGAGAACTGGCGTGAGGGGCTTGCCGGTTCGAAGGCGGTCGTCGTCGCCAACGCGGACGACCCGCTCGTCGTGTGGGCCGCGTCCTCCTCCCCCAACGTGATCTGGGTCGCCGCCGGGCAGATGTGGAAGGACGACGCCTGGTCCTGCCCGTCGTGCGGTGGCGTGATGCAGCGTCCCGGTGACGACTGGTTCTGCGGCGAGTGCGGGTTCCGTCGGCCGACGCCGAGTTGGTCGCTGTCCGGGGATCATGTGCTCGATCCGCACGGGTCCGCCTGGCCGATCCACCTCCAGTTGCCGGGCCGCGCCAACAAGGCCAACGCCGCGTCCTCCGCCGCCGTCGCCGCCGTCTTCGGGGTGCCGCCGCAGGTCGCCCTGGAGCGCATGTACCGGGTGCAGGCCGTCGCCGGGCGTTATGACGTCGTCCAGTTCATGCAGCGCGACCTGCGGCTGCTGCTGGCGAAGAACCCGGCGGGCTGGCTCGAAACGTTCAGCCTGATCGATCCGCCGCCGACCCCGGTGATCCTCTCGGTGAACGCGCGCGGCGCCGACGGCACCGACACCTCGTGGCTCTGGGACGTCGACTACACGCGACTGACCGGCCACCCCATCTTCGTCGTGGGCGACCGCAAGCTGGACCTCGCGGTCCGCCTGGAGGTCGCCAACCAGCACTTCCAGGTCTGCGACAACCTCGACCAGGCCGTGCAGATGGCGCCGCCCGGCCGTATCGAGGTCATCGCGAACTACACCGCGTTCCAGGATCTGCGCCGCCGCGTCGGCAACTGACACTCAGAGGACGAATTGACCATGAGCGACAACCAGCTTCGTCTGGTGTGGATCTACCCGGACCTGCTGAGCACCTACGGCGACCAGGGCAACGCCCTTGTCGTGGAACGCCGGGCGCGGCAGCGCGGCCTCGACGTGGCCCGGATGGACGTGCGCAGCGACCAGCCCATCCCGACCTCGGGCGACATCTATCTGATCGGCGGCGGCGAGGACCGTCCGCAGCGGCTCGCGGCCGAGCGGCTGCGCCGTGACGGCGGCCTGCACCGGGCGGTCGGCAACGGCGCGATCGTCTTCTCGGTGTGCGCCGGCTACCAGATCCTCGGCCACGAGTTCATCAACGACCTCGGCCAGCGCGAGCCCGGCCTCGGTCTGCTCGACGTGGTGTCGGTGCGCGGCGAGGGCGAGCGGTGCGTCGGCGACGTCCTCGGGGACATCGACGCGCGCCTCGGCCTGCCCCAGTTGACCGGCTTCGAGAACCACCAGGGCGTCACCCACCTCGGCCCCACCGCCCGCCCCTTCGCTCAGGTCCGCCTCGGCAAGGGCAACGGCACGGGCGACGGCACGGAGGGCGCGTACAACGACACGGTGTTCGGCACGTACATGCACGGGCCCGTGCTCGCCCGCAACCCGCTGATCGCGGACCTGCTGCTCAAGCTGGCCCTCGATGTGAACGCGCTGCCGCCGATCGACGACCGCTGGTACGAGGCGCTCCGCAACGAGCGCATCACCGCAGCTCAGCAGCCCGCCTGAACCAGATGTCCATCTCCTCTTCGGATGCCGGAAACCAGCCCGTCTGACGGGCTGTCCGCGCAGGTGAGCGGGGTCGTCCAGCAGGCGGACGCACGCTACGACCCCGCCCCCTTCTGCCGCTAGGGTGGCGGGGTTCATACCGGACAACGTGGTCCGGTCCCGGTCCACGTCGAGAAGGTTCTTTCGGGCTATGCGCATTGGTGTCCTCACGTCCGGCGGCGACTGCCCCGGCCTGAACGCCGTCATCCGGTCCGTCGTGCACCGCGCCGTCGTTGACCACGGCGACGAGGTCATCGGCTTCCGTGACGGCTGGAAAGGCCTCCTGGAGTGCGACTACCTCAAGCTCGACCTCGACGCGGTGAGCGGCATCCTCGCTCGCGGCGGCACCATCCTCGGCTCCTCCCGCGTCCAGCCCTCCCACCTGCGGGACGGCGTCGAGCGGGCCCGAGGCCATGTCGAGGAGCTCGGCCTCGACGCGATCATCCCGATCGGCGGCGAGGGCACGCTCAAGGCGGCCAAGCTGATGTACGACGCCGGTCTCCCGATCGTCGGCGTCCCCAAGACCATCGACAACGACATCGCGGTCACGGACGTCACCTTCGGCTTCGACACGGCCGTCGGTGTCGCGACCGAGGCGCTCGACCGGCTCAAGACGACCGCCGAGTCCCACCAGCGGGTCCTCGTCGTGGAGGTCATGGGCCGCCACACCGGCTGGATCGCGCTGCACTCCGGCATGGCGGCCGGCGCGCACGCCATCGTCGTACCTGAACGGCCTTTCGACATCGAGGAGTTGGCCGCGCGGGTCGGCGAACGCTTCGAGGCGGGCAAGCGGTTCGCGATCGTGGTCGCGGCGGAGGGTGCGAAGCCGCGTGCGGGGTCCATGGACTTCGACGAGGGCAAGAAGGATGTCTACGGCCATGAGCGCTTCGCGGGGATCGCGCGGCAACTCTCCATCGAGCTGGAGGAACGGCTCGGCAAGGAAGCGCGGCCGGTGATACTCGGGCATGTGCAGCGTGGGGGGACCCCGACTGCCTACGACCGTGTTCTCGCGACCCGGTTTGGGTGGCATGCGGTGGAGGCCGCGCATCGGGGGGAGTTCGGGAAGATGACCGCGCTTCAGGGGACCGAGATCTTGATGGTGCCGTTGGCCGATGCGGTGGAGACGCTGAAGACGGTGCCTGCTGATCGGTATGAAGAGGCTGAGTGCGTCCTGTAGCCCGTCCCTGAGCGAAACTGCCCCCGGTCACGATCGTGACCGGGGGCAGTTCTAGTCTGTGTGCGGACAGACTTGCACAACCCCCACGAATCAGGAGCCGTCCGATGGATCACGGCGGGCACGGCATGACCATGGATCTGCCGCCGTTCACGTTCGGGCGGGGGCTTGCGTGGTCGGCCGATCCGTTCTTCCTGACGGCCTGCCTGCTGGGTCTCGGGCTGTACGCGTGGGGGGTCCTGCGGTTGCGGCGGCGGGGGGACTCGTGGCCGGTGGGGCGGACGATCTCGTACGTCATCGGTGTGCTGACCATCGGGCTGGTGATGTGCACCAAGCTCAACGACTACGGCATGGTCATGTTCAGCGTGCACATGGTGCAGCACATGATCATCAGCATGCTCTCGCCGATCCTGCTGTTGCTCGGCGCTCCGATCACCCTCGCGTTGCGCGCGCTGCCGCCGGCGGCCCGGGGCAAAAAGGGGCCCCGCGAGCTGCTGTTGATGTTTCTGCACAGTCGGTACATGAAGGTCATCACGCATCCCGCGTTCACGATCCCGCTGTTCATCGCGAGCCTTTACGCGCTGTACTTCACGCCCATTTTCGACTTCCTGATGGGGTCGAAGACCGGGCACATCGCGATGATGGTGCACTTCCTCGCCGTGGGTGTGGTGTTCTTCTGGCCGATCATGGGCGTGGACCCGGGGCCGAATCGGCCCGGCTATCTGATGCGGATGCTGGAGCTGTTCGCCGGGATGCCGTTCCACGCGTTCTTCGGTATCGCGTTGATGATGGCGTCGGAGCCGATGGTCGAGACGTTCAAGAACCCGCCCGCCTCGCTCGGTATCGACGCGTTGTCCGATCAGAACGCGGCCGGCGGTATCGCCTGGGCGTTCAGCGAGGTCCCGTCCGTGCTGGTGCTGATCGCCCTGCTGTTCCAGTGGTACAGCTCGGAGCAGCGGCAGGCGAAGCGCCAGGACCGGGCGGCCGACCGGGACGGCGACAAGGAACTCGAGGCGTACAACGCCTATTTGGCCTCATTGAACGCACGAGGCAATTGAACACATGCGGTAACTGAACGGCAATTTCGTTCAGTAGCATAAAGCGCGATGGGGGAACCGCCACCGGGGGGAGCGGTAATGACATTTCGCGCGGTTGTGCAAAGGACCGGAATTTCGGTGATCCGCCGGATCGCCGTGCCGCTCGTCTGTGTCCTGGTCGTGAGCGGACTGAGTGGATGCGGCGGAGACGCACATACGTTCGCCGTGCAGGCGGTCGCCGCCGGAGTTCCGTCGCTCGCGCCTTTCTTCGGCGAGAAACAGGGACTGGGCCACGACACCCGGGCGCGTTCGCTGCCGGTGCGGGGCACCTTGCAGCAAGGGGACACACCTGGTCTGTACGGGGGCACCAAGCAGCCGACCCTCTGTGACGTGGCGAAGCTCAAGAGGTTTCTGACCGACCCCGCGAACCACCAGAAGGCGGTCGCCTGGTCCAGCGTGCCGGGCATCGGCACGGACCGGATACCGGTCTATCTGGATCGGCTCACACCCGTACTCCTGCGTCACGACACTCTCGTAGAGAACCACGACTTCAGGAAAGGAAAGGCCACGCCTTACAACTCCCTTCTCCAGGCGGGAATCGCGATTCTCGTCGACGACCAGGGGGAACCCGCCGCGAAGTGCTCGTGCGGAAATCCGCTGCGCCCCTTCAAGGGCGACGCGAACCTGATTTCCGTCAAGTTCGCGGACGGCAACAAGAAGTGGAGCGGATATCAGGCGTCCTCGGTCGTGGCCGTACGTCCGGCGGCGCGGAAGGTGGAGCGCCTCGCCCTCGTCGACATCGGCGATCCAAACCGCGGTATCGAGCGTCCGGTCGGTACGACGGGCAAGCGCGACACCGTCTTCGACACCCGGCGGCAGCACGCGGTGCCGAACCTCGCGGGGACGACGTTCGGGGAGGCGCGGGAGCAACTGGTGAGCAGCGGTCTGGCCGTCGGGTACGGCGGGAGTACGGCGCCGTCCGACGACGCCCGGGTCACGGCGACCGATCCGCCCGCCGGGACCGAGCTGGGGTTCGGGGAGTACGTGCTGCTGAGCGTGGCCGGCGGGGCGAAGTCCACTCCCCCGGCTCCGACGACCACCTCCGGACCGACACTCGGCCCGCCGACGTCCACGCCCTCGTCACAGCCCTCGTCGCCACCACCGTCCTCGCGCACGAGTGAACCGCCGCCGTCGAGCAGTTCGCCTACGACCGGTTCGCCCTCGATGGTGACCGACTCTCCCTCGACGAGCGCGCCGGTCACCAGCAGTGCGGCCGTCACCGCCACCGTCACGACCACCACGACTCCCACGACGACAGCCACCACGACCGAGACGTGACGAGGACCCGGAAGGAGGACTCCGGATGTCACAGGGATCGCCGACCTCGGGAGTGGGCCGGGTCATCGCCGGCCGTTATCTCCTGCTGAACCGGCTGGGCAGTGGCGGTATGGGACATGTGTGGCTCGCACATGACCAGCGGCTGGCCTGTGAAGTCGCGCTCAAGGAGATCGTGTTCAGCAACCCGGCCTACGCCGACGCCGAGCGGGAGGCCCGGGTCGCACGGGCCCGGGCCGAGGCACGGAACGCGGCCGGGCTGCGCGGTCACCCCCATGTGGTGACCGTCCATGACGTGCTGGAGCACGAGGGGCTGCCGTGGATCGTCATGGAGTATGTGGCGGACGCCGTGGACCTGCGCGACCTGATCGGCCGGCACGGCTCGGCGGCCCCGGCGGAGTGCGCCCGCATCGGGCTCGCCGTCCTTGACGCGCTGACCGCGGGGCACCAGCGGGGCGTGATGCACCGGGACGTGAAACCGGCGAACATCCTGCTCGCGCCGGACCGCACCGGTTCGCCGTACGCCCGCGTCCTGCTCACCGACTACGGCATCTCGGTGCAGCCGGACGCCGGGGAGACGCGGTACACGCAGACGTCCGTGCTCGTCGGTACGGCGGGGTATCTGGCGCCGGAGCGGGCCACGGGCGGGCCGCCGACCGCCGCCGCCGACCTGTTCTCGCTGGGCTGCACGCTGTACCACGCCGTCGAGGGCCACGGCCCCTTCGTGCGCGAGACCCCGCTCGCCGAGATCACCGCGGTGGTCATGGAGGACCCGCTGCCCCCGGTCCGCGCGGGCGCGCTGGCACCGGTGCTCCACGCGATGCTGGAGAAGGATCCGCTACGACGGATCTCGGCGACGGAGGCGGAGGCGGCACTGGCGCGGATCGTGACGCCGCAGACGGAGGCGGAGGCGTACGCACGGACCCAGACCGACCTGGGCTCGCCGTCACCCTGGGAAGGGCAGTCGGTGCCTTTCACGGCGGGGCCGTCGGCTCCCTCGTCCTCCCCCGCCGGTCGGCGCCGCCGCCCGCGTTCCCGGCTCCGCCAGGCCGTCCTCGCGGGCCTGCTCGGGCTCGCCCTCGCCCTCGGCGGCGTCTGGTACGCCATGGCCCACCAGCCACCCGGCGACCACACGGACACGAGCAAGGACAGCCCGCCGTACGGCAATACCGTCGGCCTCTCCGCGCCGCTCAAGGACGGCGACTGTGTCACCGCCGACTGGCCCGGTGGGAAGCGGTTCGAGGGGACGCCCCGGCTCGCCGTCGACTCCACCTGCCGGAACTCGGTGCCCGACGGTCAGGTGATGGCGTTCGTGTCCACCGCGTCGGCGGGCGAGGCGCGCAAGGTGGGCTCGGATCGGTGTGCGGAGCGGACGCGGGAGGCACGGGAGAAGCTGGCGGACGTGCGGGGCTTCGCCGTCGTACCGACCGACGCGGGTTTCACGGCCGCCGGGCATCGCGCCGCGTGTCTGGTGCTGGGCGCGCACGGGCCGGTCTACGGGCCGCTCGGGAGCCGTCGCGTTCTCGGGTCGGCGTTCGCGGACACGTCGACCATGCAGAAGGGGGACTGTCTGGACGTGCCCTCGGACCGGGCCGCGAGCCTGGTCTCCTGCACCGGGAAGCATGATCAGGAAGTGGTCGGGTTCACCCGGTTGGGCGCCGGCGTCACGCTGGCCCAGGCCCGTACGCGGTCGGACGCGGCCTGCGCCCGGGACGTCCCGCCGGCCGACCACGGCTTCGGTCCGTCGGTGTACGAGGCCGCCTCCTGGACCAGTCGGGGACCGTGGAAGTCGGGCACACATTTCGTCGTGTGCGCCGTTCGGAGGCAGAACGGGGGCACCATGGAGGGGAACGAACCATGAGGAGGGTGTTGCGATGCCCGGTTCCACGAAGACCATGGGGGTGATCACCGTCGGCGGACTCGTGGTGGTGACGGCCTACACGGTGGCGCTCGGCAGTAACGGCTGGCTGTGGTTCGGCTGGGTCGTGCTCGGGCTGATCACCCTCGGGATGGTGGCCACGCGCAGCACCTGACGCCCGCTACCCGGCGCTCCGCCGGCTGGCCGAGTGCACGCCCGGCTGGTACTTCGGCAGCCGGGCGGTGATCTTCATGCCCGCTCCTACGGCGGTCTCGATGACGAGGCCGTAGTCGTCGCCGTAGACCTGGCGGAGCCGGTCGTCGACGTTGGACAGGCCGATGCCGCCCGAGGGGCTGACCTCCCCTGCGAGGATGCGGCGCAGCAGGTCGGGGTCCATGCCGGCGCCGTCGTCCTCGATGACGACGAGTGCCTCGGCGCCCGCGTCCTGCGCGGTGATGCTGATACGGCTCTTGTCGGCCTTGCCCTCCAGGCCGTGCTTCACGGCGTTCTCGACGAGTGGTTGCAGGCACAGGAACGGGAGCGCGACCGGCAGCACCTCGGGGGCGATCTGGAGCGTGACGGAGAGCCGTTCGCCGAAGCGGGCCCGGACGAGTGCCAAGTAGTGGTCGATGGCGTGGAGTTCGTCGGCGAGGGTGGTGAAGTCGCCGTGCCTGCGGAACGAGTAGCGGGTGAAGTCGGCGAATTCCAGGAGCAGTTCGCGGGCGCGCTCGGGGTCGGTGCGGACGAACGAGGCGATCACCGCGAGCGAGTTGAAGATGAAGTGCGGGGAGATCTGGGCCCGAAGTGCCTTGATCTCGGCCTCGATCAGCCGGGTGCGGGACTGGTCCAGATCCGCCAACTCCAGTTGGACCGAGACCCAGCGGGCGACCTCCCCGGCGGCCCGGACCAGGACGGCGGACTCGCGCGGCGCGCAGGCGACCAGCGCGCCGTGGACCCGGTCGTCGACGGTGAGCGGGGCGACCACCGCCCAGCGCAACGGGCAGTCGGGGGCTGCGCAGTTGAGCCGGAACGCCTCGCCGCGGCCGGTCTCCAGGGGGCCCGCGAGCCGTTCCATGATCTCGGCCCGGTGATGGTCGCCGACGCCTTCCCAGGCGAGGACCTGCTTCTGGTCGGTCAGGCAGAGCGCGTCGGTGCCGAGCAGCGTGCGCAGTCTGCGGGCCGAGCGGCGGGCCGTCTCGCCGGTGAGGCCGGCGCGCAGCGGGGGTGCGGCGAGGGAGGCGGTGTGCAGGGTCTGGAAGGTGGCGTGCTCGACGGGGGTGCCGAGTCCGCCGAGGTTCTCGGGGCGCGCGGTGCGCCGGCCGAGCCAGAAGCCGGCGGCGAGCAACGGGAGTACGGCAACACAGAGGCCGGCCAGGAATCCGCTCATGCGGCCGCCTCCGTAAGGGAGTTGGGCGATCTACTCATGGTGATGCCAGGACCGTCCGTGGGTGTCGTCACGCCTTCACCTCCGCCCGCAGTTCCTCCGGCAGATGGAAGCGTGCCAGGATCGCCGCCGTCCCCGTCGGTACCCGGCCCGGGGTGGCCAGGGACACCAGCACCATGGTGAGGAAGCCCAGCGGCACCGACCAGAGCGCGGGCCAGGCGAGCAGGGCGTGCAGGGGGCCCGTGCCGGGGAAGCCGGCCATGGTCGCGGCCACCGCGACGAACGCCGAGCCGCCGCCCACCAGCATTCCGGCCGCCGCGCCGGGCGGGGTGAGCCTGGTCCACCAGATGCCGAGGACCAGCAACGGGCAGAAGGAGGAGGCGGACACGGCGAACGCGAGTCCCACGGCGTCGGCGACGGGCAGCCCGCCGACCAGGGCGCTCGCCGCCAGCGGTACGGCCATGGCGAGGCCCGTGCCGAGTCTGAAGTGCCGTACTCCGCGCGACGGGAGGACGTCCTGGGTGAGGACCCCGGCCACGGCCATGGTCAGCCCCGACGCGGTGGACAGGAACGCGGCGAAGGCGCCGCCCGCGACCAGCGCGCCGAGCAGATCGCCGCCGACGCCGCCGATCATGCGGTCGGGCAGCAGGAGGACGGCCGCGTCGGCGTCGCCGGTGAGGGTGAGTTCGGGGGTGTACAGGCGGCCGAGGGCGCCGTAGACGGGCGGGAGGAGGTAGAAGGCGCCGATCAGGCCGAGGACGGCGACCGTGGTGCGGCGGGCGGCGACGCCGTGCGGGCTGGTGTAGAAGCGGACGACGACGTGCGGGAGGCCCATCGTGCCGAGGAAGGTCGCGAGGATGAGGCCGTACGTCGCGTACAGCGGGCGTTCCTCGCGGCTCGCGGCCAGCGAGGTCGACATGCCGCCGTTGGTGCCGCGGTCGGCGACGGGGACGGGGGCGCCCTTGGCGAAGGTGAGGCGGGTGCCGCGCTCGATGTGGTGGGTGCCGGCGGGGAGTTGGAGCCTCGTCGCGTCATGCGTGTGGCCGTCGACCTTGCCGGTCACCGTGACCGTGAGAGGCCGGTCGAGTCTGAGGTCGAGTGTCTCGTCGACCCGAACCGCCCGCTGTTCGCGGAACGTTGCCGGTTCCCCGAAGGCGTGCCGGGGTGCTCCGTCGCTCTGCCAGGCGAGGACCAGGAAGAGGGCGGGGACGAGCAGCGCGGTGAGCTTCAGCCAGTACTGGAAGGCCTGCACGAAGGTGATGCTGCGCATGCCTCCGGCCGCGACCGTGGCGACCACCACGACCGCCACGATCAGGCCGCCGAGCGAGTCGGGCGCCCCGGTGAGGACGGTCAACGTCAGTCCAGCGCCCTGGAGTTGGGGCAGAAGGTAGAGCCAGCCGACTCCTACGACGAAGGCCCCCGCGAGGCGTCGTACGCCGTGCGAGGCGAGCCGGGCCTCGGCGAAGTCGGGGAGGGTGTAGGCGCCGGAGCGGCGCAGCGGGGCGGCGACGAACAGCAGCAGGACCAGGTACCCGGCCGTGTAGCCGACCGGGTACCAGAGCATGTCCGGGCCCTGGACCAGGACCAGTCCCGCGATGCCGAGGAAGGAGGCGGCGGAGAGGTATTCGCCGCTGATGGCGGCCGCGTTGAGGCGGGGGCCGACGGTGCGGGAGGCGACGTAGAAGTCGGAGGTGGTCCGGGAGATGCGCAGGCCGAACGCGCCGACGAGGACCGTCGCCACGACGACGAGGGCAACCGCTGGTACGGCATAGCTGGAGTTCATCGGTCCTCGTTCATGGGTCCTCGTTCATCGGTCCTCGACGAGGCGGACGAAGTCGCGTTCGTTGCGTTCGGCGCGGCGGACGTACCAGAGGGCGAGGAGGACGAGCGGGGCGTAGAGGCAGAAGCCGAGGACCAGCCATTCGAGGCGGTGGGAGTCGGGGGTCGCCGCGAACACCAGGGGCAGGGGGCCGACCAGGAGGACGAGGACCGCGAACACCAGGAGGGCGGCGCGGAGTTGGGTGCGCATGAGGGAACGGACGTAAGTGTGGCCCAGGGTGGTCTGTTCGTCGATCTCGGTGCGCGGGCGGGAGTAGCCGGAGGCGCGCCGGGTGCGGCGCGCCGGGCCGGTGACAACTACCCGGCGTTCGGTGGGTTCTTGAGGCACCGTCAGGACCTCCGCATCAGCAGGTCGCGCAGTTCGCGGGTGTGGCGGCGGCTGACCTGGAGTTCCTCGCCGCCCACCAGGACGCTCACCGTGCCCGCGTCCAGGCGGAGTTCGCCGATGTGGCGCAGGGCGACGAGGTGGCGGCGGTGGATGCGGACGAAGCCGCGCGAGCGCCAGCGGTCCTCCAGGGTGGAGACCGGTATGCGGACGAGATGGCTGCCCTTGTCGGTGTGGAGGCGGGCGTAGTCGCCCTGGGCCTCGACGTGGGTGATGTCGTCGACGGCCACGAAACGGGTGACGCCGCCGAGTTCGACGGCTATGTGGTCGGGGTCGGGTTCGTGCACGGGTATCCGCGGTGCGGCACCACCGAGTTCGACGGCCCGGCGCACGGCCTCGGCGAGGCGTTCCTTCCGCACCGGCTTCAGCACATAGTCAACTGCCTTGAGATCGAAGGCCTGTACGGCGAAGTCCTCGTGCGCGGTGACGAACACGACGAGCGGCGGCTGCGCGAAACCCGTCAACAGCCGTGCCAGGTCGAGTCCGTCGAGGCCGGGCATCTGGATGTCGAGGAACACGACATCGATCGCCTCCGGTCCGTCAGGGCCCGATTCCAGGGCCCTGTTGATACGGCGCAGCGCCTCGGTCGCGTCGCCCGCGCCCTCCGCGCTGCCGATGCGTGGATCGGCGTTCAGCAGGTACAGCAACTCCTCCAGCGAGGGGCGTTCGTCGTCGACGGCGAGGGCGCGCAGCATGAACGTGGAGTGTAGGAGGAATTCGTACGCCTGGACATGTACCGAGCGTGGACGTTCGCGCTGGATACAGTGCCGACATGAACAGCAGGACCACCCCGTTCGACGAGCTCGACCGGAAGATCATCACCGCGTTGATGGCGAACGCGCGGACCAGTTTCGCCGAGATCGGCGCGGTGGTCGGGCTGTCCGCGACGGCGGTGAAGCGGCGCGTGGACCGGTTGCGCGAGACGGGTGTGATCACCGGTTTCACGGCGACCGTGCAGCCGGCCGCGCTCGGCTGGCGCACGGAGGCGTACGTGGAGGTGTACTGCGAGGGCGCCGCGCCCCCCAGGCGGCTCGCGGAGGTGGTGCGCAACCATCCGGAGATCACCGCGGCGATGACGGTGACCGGTGGCGCGGACGCGCTGCTGCACGTCCGCGCCACCGACGTGGACCATTTCGAGGAGGTGCTGGAGCGGATCCGGCAGGAGCCGTTCATCCGGAAGACGATCAGCGTGATGGTGCTGTCCCACCTCCTCCCGGAAAGCCCGGAGGCGGGCGCCACCCACCCCGCACCAGGGCGCGCACCAGACGTGCGTTGATGCTGCCAAAGACGCAGCATTCCTGCGCAGACACGCAGCCTTCATCGCTTGTCGCGCGTATTGGTCTCTTCCTACCGTGGTGTCAACCCCAGTCGTCATCACAGGAAGCGGAGGAACCCCTCTGTGCCCGAGACCCGTGTGCGGCGCCGGCGGCGCTTTCTCGTCTGCGAACCCAGACACTTCGCCGTGCAGTACGCGATCAACCCCTGGATGCATCCCGACACCCAGGTGGACGTCGATCTCGCCCAGGAGCAGTGGCGGACGCTGATCGACACCTACCGCTCCCACGGCCACACCGTCGACACCGTGGCGCCGGCCCCCGGCCTGCCGGACATGGTCTTCGCCGCGAACTCGGCGGTCGTCGTCGAAGGCCGCGTCTTCGGCTCCTACTTCCACGCGCCGGAGCGGCGCGCCGAGTCCGACCACTACGACATGTGGTTCAAGGCGGCGGGCTACGACGTCCATCGCCCCGAGTCGGTGAGCGAGGGCGAGGGCGACCTGATCCCGACCGGCCGTTACGTCCTGGCAGGCACCGGGTTCCGCACGACCCGCGAGGCCCATCGTGAGGTGCAGGAGTTCTTCGGCGTCCCGGTGATCAGCCTGACGCTGGTGGACCCGTACTTCTACCACCTGGACACGGCGCTGTTCGTCCTGGACGAGGACAACATCTGCTACTACCCGGAGGCGTTCTCGCCGGGCAGCCGCGAGGTGCTCGCGCGGCTGTTCCCGGACGCGGTGCTCGCGACCCGCGAGGACGCGATGACGTTCGGCCTCAACTCCGTCTCCGACGGCCTGCACGTCTTCATCGCGCCCCAGGCCGAGGCACTGGCCGCGCGCCTCGCCGAACGCGGCTACGTCCCCGTCCCCGTCGACCTGTCGGAGTTCCACAAAGCCGGCGGCGGCATCAAGTGCTGCACCCAGGAGATCCGCTCATGACCGCACCCGCCAGTGCCCGTACGTCCGCCGACCTGATCCGTGCCGAGGAGCCGGTCCTCGCGCACAACTACCACCCGCTGCCCGTGGTGGTCGCCCGTGCCGAGGGCACCTGGGTGGAGGACGTCGAGGGCCGCCGCTACCTCGACATGCTCGCGGGCTACTCGGCCCTCAACTTCGGCCACCGCCACCCGGTGTTGATCGAGGCGGCCCACCGCCAGCTCGACCAACTGACGCTCACCTCCCGCGCCTTCCACAACGACAAGCTGGCCGAATTCGCCGAACGGCTCGCGGAGTTGACCGGGCTCGACATGGTGCTGCCGATGAACACGGGTGCGGAGGCGGTCGAGAGCGGCATCAAGGTGGCCCGCAAATGGGCCTACGACGTGAAGGGCGTCCCGGCCGACCGGGCCACGATCGTCGTCGCCGCGGAGAACTTCCACGGCCGTACGACGACGATCGTCAGCTTCTCCACCGACGAGTCGGCGCGGGCGGGCTTCGGTCCCTTCACGCCGGGCTTCCGGATCGTGCCGTACAACGACCTGGCCGCGCTGGAGGCGGCGGTCGACGAGACGACGGCGGCGGTGCTGATCGAGCCCATCCAGGGCGAGGCCGGCGTGATCATCCCGGACGCGGGCTATCTGGCCGGTGTCCGCGAACTCACCACCCGCAAGGGCTGCTTGTTCATCGCGGACGAGATCCAGTCGGGGCTCGGCCGCACCGGCCGCACGCTCGCCGTGGAGCACGAGGGTGTCGTCCCGGACGTGCTGCTGCTCGGCAAGGCGCTGGGCGGCGGGATCGTGCCGGTCTCGGCGGTGGTCGCGCGGCGCGACGTGCTGGGCGTACTGCACCCGGGCGAGCACGGTTCGACGTTCGGCGG
The DNA here is from genome assembly GCF_036227225.1 of Streptomyces sp. NBC_01478. Lineage (GTDB taxonomy): Bacteria > Actinomycetota > Actinomycetes > Streptomycetales > Streptomycetaceae > Streptomyces. The sequence continues at coordinate 2,074,600 of NZ_CP109444.1, forward strand.
GAATCCACTCGCCGCGGCGGTCGGCACGGCGGTGGTCGAGTTGCTGGAGACGGGTGAATTCCAGCGCAGGGCCACGGAGTTGGGCGTGGTGCTGCGGGACGGTCTCACCGAACTGATCGGCAAGGGCGTGGTCGGTTTCCGCTCGCGCGGCCTCTGGGCGGGCGTCGACGTGGACCCGTCGATCGGCACCGGCCGCGAGATCAGCGAACGCCTCATGCGAGAGGGCGTCTTGGCCAAGGACACCCACGGCTCCACCATCCGACTGGCCCCACCGCTGACCATCACGGCGGACGAACTCCGGTCGGCCGTGGGCACGTTGGAGAAGGTACTGACGCAAGGGGCTTGATGCGGTGGGTGGGTTGGACCGGCACGGAGGCGTCGGTCCAACCCACCCTCACCAACTGCTACTTGGCGGTGGGAGCGCCGGTGGCGACCAGAACGGCCCGGCGAGGAGACGACGGGCCACGGGCCTCGCCCACGGTGAGCTCAGCTCGGAGGGGAGCGCAGGGCGGTCGGTCCAGCCGTGCCCCAGTGGACGCGCCCGACTCCCGCGCAGAAACGGCTAGTTGTCCGACCCGTTCAGCCTCGCAGGAGTGGCCGTGTCGGCCAACGCGGCCTGGGCGAGGAGAGGACGAGCTACGGACCTCGGCCCACGGTGCACTCGGCTCAGGAGGCAGGTTCTCCGCCCAAGCGCTCACGCTCCTCGGGCGGGGAGCCACAGGGCAGTCCGTCCAGCCGGGCCCAAGTGGACGAGCCCGACTCCCACGCACAATCGGCTAGTTGTCCAACCCGTTCAGCCTCGCAGGAGCAGCCGTGTCGGCCAACGCGGCCTGGGCGAGGAGGCGGCGGGCCAGGTCTCGGGCCTCGTCCGCGGTCAGTGAGGCCCAGAGGCCGGGCTCGCCGCGCACGACGGGGCCCACGTCCAGGGTGACCCGGCTGATCGGGCGCTCCGGGATCGCCAGCAGCAGCCGCTTCACCGCGACCTGCCGACCGCACGTGGTCACCAACGGCGCTTCACCTGACGGCGGGAGCGGCTCCTGCCCTGACCGATTCATCTCCTCCACGACCTTCCCTGAGTACCCGGCGAGGTATCAGGAGCAGCGCCGGACGGGGCCGGGTTGTTCCCGGGGAGCGGCGGCGGCACCTGTTCGGGCCGGGGGCGGAGGGCGGTCTTGTGGCTGCCGCACCGGGCGGCGCCGCCTTCCGCCGGCCGTGGTCCAGGCTCCGGACCGGTTAGGGGCGGCCCGGGCGGATCGGGGCGGGAGACACCGTAGCCAGCCGCGTGCCCGCGCCCGCGCAGCGCCTGCGGCAGCACCGGCCCCGGTCACGGCGATGGCTCCGGCCGACTGCCCCGGCGCCCGGCGCAACCGGTTCGGCTGGCCTGGGCCATCGCCAGGCCTCGCGGATGCCGTCGGCGGCAGAAGCCGGCCGGACTCGACCCGGCCGGCGCAGCCGTAGCCCACCGTGCACCCCATACAGCGCACCGTGGTGTTCACCGGCCCCCGGGTGAACCCCCGGCGAATTCTCGCCCGCCCTCCGGTCAGAACAGGGTCAAGGGACGCGGTGGGGGCCGTGGCGCCCTCATAAGATCGCCGGTACCGCCACCTTTCGTACGACTCTCCCTGGAGGCCCGGCGTGCCCGAAACCGCGCGCGGCGCCGAAGCCGAACCCGAGGCAAAGACCGAGACCGAGCCTGGTCCGGTGTCGCCGTCGCCTGTTCCCGCTGCCCGGCGTCGGCGGACCTTGCTGCTCGCCGCCGGCGCCCTCCTCGTCGTGGCCGTCGTCGGCGCCGGGGTGCTCGCCATCCGTGGCTCCGGCTCGGGCGGGAAGGCCACCGTCGCCGCCGGGCTGCCGCACACCACCGTCGAGGTCGCGACCTCCGGGTGCGGCAGCGGCTGGACGCACCCGGAGGCCGGTCACCAGGTCTTCGAACTGCACAACACGTCCAGCACGGCGGCCGAGGTGTACCTCACCGATCCGACGACCGGCGCGGTCTACGGCGAGGTCGAGGGGCTGGCCCCGGGGACGGTCCGGCCGCTCGGGGTGACCCTCGGGAACGGCTCGTACGCCTTCAAGTGTCTGCCCGACGACGCCGACGCCGTGACCGGGCCGACCGTGCGGATCACCGGTTCGACGGTGCGGAGCGGACCGGCGGCCGTGCCGATCACCCAGCAGGAACTGATCCCGCCGACACTCGCCTACCAGAAGTGGATCCAGGCCCGGACCGTCGAACTGGCCGCGAAGACCGATGTGTTGCGTGCCGCCGTCGACCGCGGAGACCTCGCCGCGGCCCGCAGGGCGTGGCTGCCCGCGCATCTCGTCTACGAGCGGATGGGCGCCGCCTACGGCACCTTCGGCGACTCGGACGGGGCGATCAACGGCACCACGGCCGGGCTCGCGGGCGGGGTGCGCGATGCCGGGTTCACCGGGTTCCATCGGGTCGAGTACGGGCTGTGGCACGGCGAGTCGGCGAGCGGCCTGCGCGGTCCCGCCGGTCAACTCGCCAAGGACGTCCACGCGTTGGAGAGCAGTTGGCCCTCGCAGCGGATGGATCCGGCCGACACCGGTCTGCGGGCGCACGAAATCCTGGAGAACACCGTGCAGTTCGAGCTGACCGGCCGTACCGACTACGGCAGCGGCACCAACCTGGCCACCGCCCGCGCCAACCTTGACGGCACCCGGGTGCTGCTCGGCCATCTGCGCCCGCTGCTGAAGACGCGGGACGCGGGGTTCGCGGAACTCGGCACGTGGATGGACCGGGCGCAGCGCACCCTGGACGGCCTCGACCGCTCCGGGAAGTGGACGCCCCTGGCTCAACTCACCCGTCCGCAGCGGGAGAAGGTCGACGCCGACCTCGGTGGACTGGTCGAGCGGCTGGCCGACGTGGCCGCCCTGACGGACGTACGGAGGACCGCGTGAAGCACGGATACGAGGCGGGCCGCCGGGGCTTCCTGGCGAGTGCGGCGGCCGTGGCCGGTGCCGGGCTTGTGGCGGCCGATCGCGGTGCCGCCGAGGCCGCGGTGCCGACCGCCGCGAGCGTGCCGTTCCACGGACTTCATCAGGCCGGGATCATCACCCCGGCGCAGCGCGCCACGGCCTTCGTGTCCTTCGACACCACCGCCGAGAACCGGGCCGAACTGACCGACCTCCTACGGACGTTGACCGAGCGGGCGCGTTTCCTCACCACCGGCGGCAGCCCGGCGGACCTGGGGATCACGGCCCCGCCCGCCGACTCCGGCACGCTGGGCCCGGACCTCCCGGCCGACCGGCTGAGCGTCACGGTCGGCGTCGGGGCGTCCCTCTTCGACAACCGTTACGGACTGACGAAGCTCGCGCCGCGCCGGCTGACCGCGATGCCCGCCTTCCCCGACGACGATCTCGACGCCGCCTGGTGTCACGGCGACATGAGCGTGCAGTTCTGCGCCGACAGCGCGGACATCGTGCTGCACGCGCTGCGCGATGTCGCCCGGCACACCCGCGGCGGCCTCCAAGTGCGGTGGCGGACCGACGGGTTCATCAGTCCGCCGCGCCCCTCGGGCACCCCGCGCAACCACCTCGGCTTCAAGGACGGCATCGCCAACCTGGAGGTGACCGACGCCCGCGCGATGAACGACCTTGTGTGGGTGGGCGGTAGCAGTGGCGAACCGGACTGGGCGACCGGCGGCAGCTATCAAGTCGTACGGCTGATACGGATGTTGGTGGAGTTCTGGGACCGGGTCTCCCTCACCGAGCAGGAGCGGATGTTCGGCCGCTCCCGGGACACCGGTGCCCCGCTGGACGGACACCACGAGAAGGACACGCCGAACTTCGCGCAGGACCCGCAGGGCGATGTGATCCCGCTCGACAGCCACATCCGGCTCGCCAACCCGCGCACCACGCAGAGCGCGGACCAGCGCATCCTGCGCCGGGGTTACAACTACGACCGGGGCATGGACAGCAACGGCAACCTCGACATGGGGCTGCTGTTCTGCTGCTACCAGCAGGACCTGGCGCGGCAGTTCGCGAAGGTGCAGGAGCGGCTGGCCGGTGAACCGCTGGTCGACTACATCTCGCCGTACGGCGGCGGCTACTTCTTCGCGCTCCCCGGTGTGCGGGACGCGTCCGACTGGCTGGGCCGCACCCTGCTGGCCTGAGAGCAGGGTCAAGAACAGGCCAACAGACCATGAGAAATTCCTGACCGGGCGTTCGCTCCCGCGACATTGCCGCTCCCCCGCCCCGCCGTCACCATTGCCCAGGATTCGGCCGTAGGCGACACGGCCATGGACGGCGTGAGCGCGGAACCACTGCTCCCGGAAGGCGAGACAGCATGATCGGCAAAGGAAGAACCCCCGGTGCACGGCGCCGGCTGACGCGTGTGGGCGCCCTGCTCGGCGCCGCGGCCCTGGCCACCGCGGGCGGGGCGTTCCCCGCGGCGGCGGCCTCGAACGGCCACAGGCCCACGGGCGGCACACACACGGCGACGCCGATCAAGCACGTGGTCGTGATCTACGACGAGAACATCTCGTTCGACCACTACTTCGCCACCTACCCCCAGGCCGCGAACACGGACGGCACCAAGTTCAAGGCCGCGGCACACACGCCGAAGGCCGACAACCTGCTCAACGCCGGGCTGCTGAAGAAGAACCCGAACCTCTACACGCCCACGCGCCTGAGCAGTTCGCAGGTGATGACCTGCGACCAGAACCACTCCTACGGCCCCGAGCAGTACGCGGCCGACGGCGGCAAGGCCGACAAGTACGTCGAGAACACCGAGGTCAACAAGTGCACCGGCCTCTTCGGTGAGCCCGGCCTGGTGATGGACTACTACGACGGCAACACCGTCACGGGCATGTGGAACTACGCCCAGCAGTACGCGTTGAACGACCACTCCTTCAGCTCCACCTTCGGTCCCTCGACGCCCGGCGCGCTGAACCTGATCTCCGGTCAGACGCACGGCGTGATCTCGGTCGACCCGGCCTCCGGCACCGAGAACCCGAAGCAGACGACGACTCCGGACTCGTACGCCGTGGTCTCCCCGAACGCCAAGGGCGTCGGCACGGTCATCAACGACCCCGACCCGGCCTTCGACGACTGCTCGGACAAGGACCACACCGCGACCAGCGCGCTCGCGGAGATGCAGGGCAAGAACATCGGCGACCTGCTCAACTCCAAGAGCGTGAGCTGGGGTTGGTTCCAGGGCGGCTTCCGGCCGAGCACCGCGTGGGACGGCAAGAGCGGTGACTACGCCAAGTGCGCGGGCACCACGCACACCAACGTGGGCGGCGCCGCGTCCGAGGACTACAGCCCGCACCACTCGCCGTTCGAGTACTACAAGTCGACGTCCAACCCGCACCACCTGGCGCCGAAGTCCGTCGCCGAGATCGGGCACAACGGCCGGGCGAACCACAACTACGACCTGACCGACTTCGACGCCGCGCTGAAGGCCAACAACCTTCCCGCGGTGAGCTTCCTGAAGGCGGCCGAGTACCAGGACGGGCACGCCGGTTACTCCGACCCGGCCGACGAGCAGAACTTCCTGATCAAGGAGATCAACGCCCTGCAGAAGTCGCCCGAGTGGAAGTCGACGGCGGTCGTGCTCGCCTACGACGACTCCGACGGCTGGTACGACCACGTCTCCTCGAAGGTGCTCAACGGCTCCAAGGACTCGACGGTCGGCTCCAACAGCAAGGCCACCGACAGCCCCGCCTGCCAGGCCGGCCCGGCGGCGAAGGGCGGCTACGCGGACCGCTGCGGACCGGGCACCCGGCAGCCGCTGCTGGTCATCTCGCCGTACAGCAAGGTCAATTCGATCGACCACACGGCCACCGAGCAGGCGTCGATCACGCAGTTCATCGAAAACAACTGGCACACGGGCCGCATCGGTGACGCGTCCTTCGACCAGCGGGCGGGCACCCTGGGCGGCATGTTCGACTTCCGGCACCCCAACGACAAGCAGGTGCTGCTGAATTCGGACGGCTCGGTGAAGTCGGTGAAGCGGATCCCGCACTACGCGCAGACGTCGTCGACGGCCACGAAGGCCCCGTACCCGGCGTACGTCCAGGACCTGAGGGAGCAGAACGTCGCCGCCAGCACCACGCCCTCCTCGGCCCTGCCGGTCGCCGTGGGCGCCGGTCTGGTCACGGCGGTCGGAGCGACCACCGCGTTCGCGCTGTACCGGCGCCGGTCGGCACGCACCGCGTCCCGGTAAGTCACGCTGAACCGGGGTGAGTTGCCCCGGACGGAGGGCGGCGAGGGGATCTCGCCGCCCTCCGTCGTGCCCGGCGGCGGCCTGATCGCCACCGGTTCCACGGGACGGCGCCTGCCCCTACACTGGCAGCCCACGAGGTACCGGGTGACCTGCGAGAACAGGTCGGTCGAGCCGAGCCGCCGGAGTGAGGAGCGACCCCCTTGTTCTACTACCTCCTGAAATACGTCATTCTGGGGCCGTTGCTCAGACTAACCTTCAGGCCCCGAATAGAGGGCCTGGACAACATCCCGGAGTCGGGTGCGGCGATCATCGCGGGCAACCACCTCTCCTTCGCCGACCACTTCCTGATGCCGGCGGTCCTCAAGCGCCGCATCACCTTCCTGGCCAAGGCCGAGTACTTCACGGGCCCGGGCATCAGGGGCCGCCTCACCGCGACCTTCTTCCGCAGCGCGGGCCAGATCCCGGTCGACCGCTCCGGCAAGGAGGCCGGCCAGGCCGCGATCCGCGAGGGCCTCGGCGTCCTGAGCAAGGACGAGCTGCTCGGCATCTACCCGGAGGGCACCCGCTCCCACGACGGCCGCCTCTACAAGGGCAAGGTCGGCGTCGCCGTCATGGCCCTGAAGGCCCAGGTCCCCGTCATCCCGTGCGCGATGATCGGCACCTTCGAGGCCCAGCCGCCCGGCAAGGTCATCCCCAAGGTCCACCCCGTGACGATCCGCTTCGGCAAGCCCCTCGACTTCTCCCGCTACGAAGGCATGGAGAACGAGAAGGCGATCCTGCGCGCCATCACCGACGAGATCATGTACGCGATCCTCATGCTCTCCGAGCAGGAGTACGTCGACCAGTACGCGGCGGTCGCCAAGGCCGCGGAGGCGGCCGCGGCGAAGGAGCGCAAGTTCCCGCGACTGCCGCTGAGTTGAGGGCGATCGAGCTGGCGTGAGCGAGGCGCGGGATCGGGCATCCCGTGGGGCGCACACCCTCGCGGGGCTACTGGACGGTGACGGCCGCGGAGTTCGGCCGGACGGCAGACACGCTGAGGGGGGCCGCGCCGTAAGCCTTCTCGCCGCACGCGGACAACAGCCTCGCAGGCAGGCCTTCTTGGCGGGCCGAGGGCCTCGTTCCCCGGAGCCGGCCGAGCAACGCGACGGCCAACTGGCCCTGCGGGAGCGGCGGAAGGCGTTCACTTGTCCGCGCAACGACGAAGGGGCGGCCGGTTCAGAACCGGCCGCCCCTCGGCACGTACGACTACTGCTGACTACTGCTGTTTACGGAACCGGCGTCGCGTGCGGGGTGCACGTGAAGTCGGAGGCGTCCAGCTTGCCGGTCAACAGGTAGGCGTCGACACGGGAGTTGATGCACGGGTTGACCAGACCGGTCACACCGTGGGAGCCCGCGTCCTTCTCGGTGATCAGGCGTGAGCCCTTGAAGCGCTGGTGCAGAACGACGGCGCCCTCGTACGGCGTGGCGGCGTCACGCTGCGACTGCACGATGAGAACCGGCGGCAGACCCTTGCCGGTCTTGACCTCGACCGGGGACTGCTGCTTGACGGGCCAGGTGGCGCACGGCAGGTTCATCCAGGCGTTGGCCCAGGTCAGGAACGGGTACTGCTTGTTGAGCGCCGTGTTGTCCTTGTCCCACTTCGCCCAACTGGTGGGCCACTTGGCGTCGGTGCACTCGACGGCCGTGTAGACGGCGTTGCCGTTCTCCGAGGTGATGTTGCCCGCGGTGTCCGACATGTCGGGCGAGGCAGCGTCGATCAGCGGCTGCGGATCACCGGCGACGTACTTGCTGAACGCGGTGGCGACCGGTATCCACGAGGAGTCGTAGTACGGGGCGCCCTGGAAGAAGCCGAGCAGCTCGGCCGGACCGACGACCCCGCCGAGCGGGCTCTTCTTGGCGGTGGCACGCAGCTCCAGCCACTTCGCCTGGACGGCGGCGCGGGTGGTGCCGAGGTGGAAGGCCGCGTCGTTCTTGGCGACCCAGTCCTCCCAGTCCTTCCAGCGGCCCTCGAACGCGACGTCCTGGCCCAGGTTGGCCTCGTACCAGATGTTGTCGCGCGCCGGGTTGACGACGCTGTCGACGAGCATCCGGCGCACGTGGCTCGGGAACAGGGTGCCGTAGACGGCGCCGAGGTAGGTGCCGTAGGAGACGCCCAGGTAGTTGAGCTTCTTCTCGCCGAGGGCGGCGCGGATGACGTCCAGGTCGCGCGCGGTGTTCGGCGTGGTCATCTGCGCGAGCATGGTGCGGCCGGTGCGCTCGGCGCAGCCGTCCGCGTACTCACGGGCCAGCTTGCGCTGCGCGTTCTTGTCGGCCGTGGAGCCCGGTACCGGGTCCGCCTTCGGCGCCTTCACGAACTCCTGCGGGTCGATGCAGGAGATGGGCGCCGAGTGGCCGACACCGCGCGGGTCGAAGCCCACGAAGTCGTACGCCTTGGACGTGTTGACCCACAGCGGGTTCTTGGTGGTGACCCGGAGCGGGAAACGCATTCCGGAGCCGCCCGGACCGCCGGGGTTGTAGACGAGCGCGCCCTGGCGCTCCGCCGCGGTGCCGGTGCTGACCGCACGGTCGACGGCGAGCTTGATCTTCTTGCCGTTCGGCTTGGTGTAGTCGATCGGCACGGTAACCCAGCCGCACTGGACCGGCTTCGCGAAGCCCCAGTCGGCGGGGCAGTCCTGCCAGTCGATCCCGGCCTTGGCGGCGCGGGCGGCGGTGAGCGCGGCGCCCTGGGCCGCCGCACGGTCCTGCCCGTGAGCTGCCGTCTGGTTGGTCTGCGCGTTGGCCGCGGGTGCCACCACGGCGCCGGCTATCAGCGCCGCAGCCGCGAATCCGGCCGAACCGAACGCCATCACGCGGCTCTTCGGTCTGTTGTGCCTCAAGTGGGCCCCTCCCCGTACATCGTTGCGAAATGGTCTCGGAGGATCCTCGCGGCTGTGAGCCGTCTGAGAACAGAGGCGGTTGACCTTCTTTACCAATCCGATAAGCGGAAACAGGCGTACCGCTCAGCGGATACTCACCCGAGCGACGCCAGCGCCTCGTCCAGCACCCGCCGCAGCCGCAGCGCGTCGGAGGCGATCGCGCTCACCAGCACGGCGGGCCCGGCGAGCGGCACCAGGGCCGCGCACTCCCCCAGCATGCGGGCCGCGACCGGCTCCCGGGTGAACTCCGGCCGTACGACGAGGAGTTGCCCGACCGCGCGATGTCCCGCGAGAACGGCCGGCCCGTCCCAGCCGCCCGGCGCTCCGGGTCCGCAGGCCAACTCCTGGTCCAGGACGGTCCGTCCGGCGATCCGCAGCGTCAGTCTGCTGGTGAGCCGTCCGGATTCCTCACCGGCGCGCCCGAGCACCTGCTCCTCGCGCAGCACGAGGCGGGCGGAGTCGGCGAGATCGACGCGCGTCGCAACGCGCAGGTCACTACCGCGCACGGAGATCAACTGCTCGGGCAGCCAGTGCAGTTCGCCGTCCTCGGCAACACGGAGCCGCACGTCGTACCGCGACTCGCCCTTGGCCTGCCCCGGCAGCGCGATGGTCGCGGCAGCGGACCCGACCCGCAACCGGGCCCCACGCTCGACATCGGCCTCGACGGCGAAGTGATCACCGCCGAGCGGCCCGCTCATCGCCCCGACGAGCATGACCTGGGCCTCGGCCCCTGTCCCCCGGGTCCGCCGCAACGCGAGCGGCCCGTCCCCCTCCAGCACGGGCAGCGCGGTACCGCCCCGACCGTCCTCCCGGGCCGCGATCCGCGCGGTGGCCCGGACCCCGGCCGCGATCACACCGCCCACGCGGCGAGTTGCTGCCGCACCCAGCGGGCGACCTCGCCGACCCCTGCCTCGGTCCTCAACGACTGGAAGACCACCGGCAGTTCGGCCCGCTGAGCCTTCGCGTCGGCCGCCATCCGCCCCAGGTCGGACCCCACGTACGGCGCGAGGTCGGTCTTGTTGACGACCAGCAGATCGGCGGTGGTGACACCCGGACCGCCCTTGCGCGGAATGTCGTCCCCGCCGGCCACGTCGATCACGAAGATCTGCGCGTCGACGAGCCCCTTGGAGAAGGTCGCGGTGAGATTGTCCCCACCGGACTCGACCAGGATCAGATCCAACGGCCCGACCTCGTCCTCCAGATCCTCGACGGCTTCGAGGTTGGCGGAGATGTCGTCCCGGATGGCGGTGTGCGGACAGGCCCCGGTCTCCACGGCGGTGATCCGCTCGGGCGGCAACACGGCCTCCCGCAGCAGGAATTCGGCGTCCTCACGCGTGTAGATGTCATTGGTGACGACAGCGAGCGAGAGCTCGTCACGCAGGGCCCGGCAGAGCGCGGCGACAGTGGCGGTCTTCCCGGACCCGACGGGCCCACCGAGCCCGATCCGCAGGGCACGGTGGGTGCCGTCGGGACGGTGTGCGTCGGCACTGACGGCGGCGGGGCCGTCGTGGGTGTGGTCGAGGTGCATAAGGCGGCTCCTTCTGGTTCTTACGGTGCTTCGGTGCCCTATCAGCGAGGCCGGCACCTCCCAGCCCGTCCGGCGTTTGAGGACGAGGCCGTTCAGGCCGACCGGGGGTCCAGGGGGCGGAGCCCCCTGGGAACGGGGTCGAAGGGGCAGAGCCCCTGGGGGATGGGACGGGTAGGGGCGGCGGGGGCGAGAAAACCCCTACGACGCGAACAACCGCACAGCCCAAGCGGCATGCGCCTCCGCCCCGATCTCCAGCAACGGCGCGGAAGCACAAGGCAGAGCGCCGACCCCCTCGTCGAGGACACGCCGCCCCGCCTCCACCGCCCGGTCGACGACAAGGTCCAGCTCCGGCGCCAACCGGGCCAGCACAGCCGTAGCGTCGAACGGATCCAGGCTCAGCAACCGCACCGTCGCGGACGCCGGCCCACTCACACTCTCGTAGGCCGCGCAGTACGCCGCGTCCTCGGGTCCCAGCCCGGCCGCCCGAGCCACCAGCCCCAACACCACTGGCTGATGCGCCCCCTTGGGGAACTCCCGTGCCAGCGCGTCGAGTTCGGGGGACGGCCAGGTAGCGCGAGCGGCCCGCATCAACTGCCGCCCCAGCTTCCGCGCGACCACCCGCAACGCGGGCGACGGCGTCCGCGCGTCCGCGGCCGCGTCCAGCTCCACCGGGTCAACTCCCAGCGCGGCAGCGGAAGCGAGCCCGGCGGACACCAGCCCGGCCGTGTACAACCGCCCCCGGCAGAACTCACCGAGGTCGGCCGCCCCGGTGACGCGTCCGGCCTTGACGGCGGCCTCGGCCCCGCCGGAGTGTGCGTGCCCTCCGGCGGGAAACCGCCCGTCGGCGAGAACCAGCAGCGCTCCCCTGCTCATCGCACTGTACCCATCGAAAGAGTACTCATCAGAAGAGGAAGTACCGCTGAGCCATGGGCAGTTCGGCGGCCGGAGTCGCCTCGACGAGCTCCCCGTCGATGTGCACGGCGAAGCTGTCGGGGTCGACCTGGACGCGCGGCCGGGCGTCGTTCTCCCGCATGTCCGCCTTGGTGACCCCACGCGTGGAGTCGATGGCCACGAACTTCTTGCCGAGGTCGAGCCGTTCGGGCAGCCCGTCCTCGATGGCCAACGGGGCGACGAAGTTGAAGGAGTTGGCGGCCGGTGCCCGTCCGATCGCCCCGAACATCGGGCGCGGCAGGATGGGCTGCGGGGTCGGGATGGACGCGTTGGCGTCGCCCATCTGCGCGTACGCGATCTGCCCGCCCTTGATCACGAGGTGCGGCTTGACGCCGAAGAACGGCGGCTCCCACAGCACGAGGTCGGCGAGCTTGCCCGTCTCGACGGAGCCGATCTCACGGGCGAGGCCCTGCGCGAGGGCGGGGTTGATCGTGTACTTGGCAACGTAGCGCCGTACGCGATGGTTGTCCGCGCGCCCGTCCCCCGGCAGCGCGCCCCGCCGCCGCTTCATCACATGGGCCGTCTGCCAGGTCCGCAGGATCACCTCGCCCACCCGCCCCATGGCCTGGGCGTCGGAGGAGATGATCGAGATGGCGCCGAGGTCGTGGAGGATGTCCTCCGCGCCGATCGTCGAGGGGCGGATGCGGGACTCGGCGAAGGCCAGGTCCTCGGGGACGGCCGGGTTGAGGTGGTGGCAGACCATCAGCATGTCGAGGTGTTCCTCGGCGGTGTTGACGGTGTAGGGCCGGGTCGGGTTGGTGGAGCTGGGCAGTACGTGCGGCTCGGAGACCACGGTCATGATGTCCGGCGCGTGCCCGCCGCCCGCGCCCTCGGTGTGGTAGGCGTGGATGCCGCGTCCGGCGATCGCGGCGAGGGTGTCGCCGACGAACCCTGCCTCGTTCAACGTGTCGGTGTGGATGGCGACTTGGACGCCCGTGCGGTCGGCGACGGTGAGCGAGGCGTCGATGACGGCGGGGGTCGAGCCCCAGTCCTCGTGCAGTTTCAGTCCCAGCGCTCCCCCGCGGATCTGGGACATCATCGCGTCGTGCGAGACGGTGTTGCCCTTGCCGAGGAAGCCGATGTTGAGCGGGTACTGCTCCATCGCGGCCATCATCCGGGCCAGATGCCAGGGGCCGGGGGTAACCGTGGTCGCCTTCGAACCCTCGGCAGGACCGGTGCCGCCGCCCACCAGGGTGGTGACTCCGGCGGAGAGCGCTTCGTCGGCGATCTGCGGACAGATGAAGTGGACGTGCGCGTCCACGGCGCCGGCCGTGAGGATGCGTCCGTTGCCGGCGATGACCTCGGTCTCGGGGCCGATCACCAGGTCGGGGTGGATGCCGTCCATGGTGTCGGGGTTGCCGGCCTTGCCGATGCCGGTGATGCGGCCGTCGCGGATGCCGACGTCGGCCTTGACGATGCCCCAGTGGTCGATGATCACGGCGCCGGTGATGACGGTGTCGGGGGTGCCCTCCGCGCGCGTGGCGCGGGCCTGCCCCATGGACTCGCGGATGACCTTGCCGCCGCCGAACACGGCCTCGTCACCGGCGAGTCCCGGACCGCCGCTGCGGTCCTCCTCGATCTCGATCAGCAGATCGGTGTCGGCGAGCCGGATGCGGTCGCCGGTGGTCGGCCCGAACAGGTCCGCGTACGCGGCACGGGAGATCTCAGGCATCGAGGGCACCTCCGGTCTCCCCGCGCAGTCCCGGCACGATGCGGGCGCCGACCAGCGGGACGAGTTCGACGTCGACGGGGATCCCCGGCTCGAAGCGCACGGCCGTACCGGCGGCGACGTTGAGCCGCTTGCCACGCGCGGCGGCGCGGTCGAACTCGAGCCCGGGGTTGGCCTCGGCGAAGTGGTAGTGGGAGCCGACCTGGACGGGCCGGTCGGCGGCGTTGAGGACGGTCATCCGTGTGACCTCACGGCCCGCGTTGTAGACGATCGGGTCGTCCGCGAACAGGATCTCGCCGGGAATCATCGAGGCCTCCTACACGATCGGGTCGTGGACGGTGACGAGCTTGGTGCCGTCCGGGAAGGTCGCCTCGACCTGTACGTCGTGGATCATCTCGGGGATGCCCTCCATGACGTCGTCCCTGGTGAGCAGCTTGCGCCCGGAGGACATCAGCTCGGCGACGGTACGGCCGTCACGGGCGCCTTCGAGGATGTGCGACGTGATGAGAGCGACCGCCTCGGGGTGGTTCAGCTTCAGACCACGGGCCCGGCGCTTCTCGGCCACGTCGGCCGCCACGTGGATCAGCAGCCTCTCTTGCTCGTGCGGGGTCAGTTGCACGTCCCACCTCACAGTCCTCGCTCCGGACCGTGCGGGGTCCGGCTGCCGCAGCCCCGGGTCAAAGTCCCTGGTGGCGTGGATCGGCAGGCTAGTTGGACGGCGTTTCAAGCAAGTTAACCGAGCTGTGATCAGGACATTCGCATCTACGCCCGTAGAGCGGTCCCCCGCACGGCCTGCCCCGCACCCCTGTCGCTACGACGGGTTCGACCCCCGGTGTTCGGCCGCGATACCGAACCGCTGGTGTTCGCGAGGAGCGGACGCGACCTCGTGGACGCGCGAGACGGAGCTGATCACCTGCTCCTCGGCGTTCGCGTCGAGCTTGTCGAGTTCGTCGAGTCGCTCCAGGTCGGCGGCGGAGACCAGCGCGACAAGGGGCTTGCCGTGCCGTGTCACGACGACGCGCTCGCCGCCGTACACCACCCGGTTGATCAGGTCGGCGAGCTCAGCCCTGGCTTGCGTCACCGGAATCTCGTAGGCCATACCCCAAGCTTACGGGGCGTCCATCTGGTTCACCGTGGTCGGTGACGACATCAAAGTTCCAGGTCAGGGGCTCTCACACGCTCCCGTGCGCTCTCGTCTGTGAGAAAGGTGTGAGACGAGGTGAGACGAAGAACTCTCTGGTCGCACTGAATCCTGGCAGGTCTCCGGTGCGGCGGACGCGCCGCTCCGACCGGCCCTGCGCAGAACTCCGGCCGGGCGGGTGCTTGCCCGTCGACGCACCGGAGGCTGGGCGGATCTCCGAGATCCAGGGGGCTGGCTGGACTGTGGTGCCTTAGGAAGAGGCTGAACTCGGTCGACTCCTGGCTGGCCCCTGATACGACTCGTGATGCAACGGAAACGCCCCGGTTCACCGGGGCGTTTCCGTGTGTGCGCTCAGGTCAGCGCAGGCCGTCTGCGTCGTCGTGCACTTCGCCGGCTGGGAGTGACCGACACGACGGTCGCCCTCTGGGCCCTCGCTGTAGATGACCGCGGAGGATGCTTCCCGGAAGTTGAGCCTGAGCTGCTCTTCTGACGGAGCATCAATCGGGTAGGAGCGCCGGCAACCCGGCCCTCCTACCCGATTGACACGTCGGCGTCCCGCCACGGACATCCTCGCGTTCCGGTGGTGTCCCTGGGGAGACGCTCTGCTGCCACCGGCCGGACGCGACAACGACGCTGATGGCCAAAACCCCAGCAAGACACCGATGAGGCCCGTCGATGCACCAGTCGGGACACGCATCGGCCTCCACCAAGACCCTTGACGGCCTCACACAAGTACGCCCAGTCCCCGACGCGGAACAGCGGCGCGGGAGCGGTCAGCCGGTACGCCACCAGCACCCCGATCACCTGGCCGTGCGTCAGGTCCGCTTGCAGATCCAGTGGCCGCAGCCCATCGAGGAGACAGACACCGGCGACGGCCACCGACGTGCACAGCCGCACGCAGCGCAGCATGATCACGCAGACGGAGAAGGCTGGACACTGGCGGCACACCCTCGCCGAGCAACTGCACGTACAGCTCTTGCTCGACCGCGCGATGCTCGGCAGCTGGGTCACCCCACAGTGTCCCGCCGTCGAGTTCGATTCGGGCGTGTCCGAGTCCCTGCAGTCCATCGGAACCACGCTCGATCTGCTCGCCCGCGCCGGCGCCGTCAGCACCGCGACCAAGGTCAACGTGTTGCACCCCGAATGGGACGACACCACCCTTAAGACCGAGGTTGCGCTCATCCTCGCCGAGACCGGCGCCGGAGCTCCGGATCCGGTTGGTACTTTCCCCGCTACATAGCGTCGCTCCAACGACTCTCACCGACGTTCCAGACATGTTGGACAATGCGGCGCCCGTTCGGAACGACGCCGCTCGCCACCCACTTCGTTTCCTGCCACATGAGGCGCGGCGTGGGATCTTCGGCAAGCGGCGGGGGCGGCGCAGTGCCCAAAGCAACGAGCTGCCCTAGCCCCTCGGATGAGATATCCACTGGCATGAGGAGGTCCCAGCCCCCATCCGTCGTGGCATTAACCCACTCAGGTTCCGTGGAATCACGAGTCGTGGGCTCGCGGCGTAGGAGGCGATCGATGAGTCTTTTAGCTGACTCATCAACCGCCGCCGCGGCCTTGTTTCCGTAGTGGGTGGCAACGGCTTGCAGAAAGGGTGCCGCAGCCATGCCAGCAGCAACGCTGAACACAACCTGGCCACTGCCTAAGACGACTCCAGCCGTACCCTCTCCGATACGGAAGGTAGAACCGCCGTCGGACGCTTTGTGATTGTCGGCCACTTCGACATCCTCTCCCCTACACAGCATGGCAGTTGAGCAAATGGCTTGCCAGCGAACTCCGGCGAACGGGGGTGAGTCGATGCCGATAACCCTGGCATGGTCGAAGACCTCGCCGCGGACACCCGCGACTTGTACGCGCAGGCCGAGGAGCGCCTGTTGGGCATCATCGCTCGCCAACTCGCCGCCGGCCTCGACGCCCCAGGGTGGGCCGAGCGGAAGCTGTCCGCCGTGCAGGCTCTACGCACTGCGGCACAGGCTGTGACGGACGAGTTGGGTAAAGCTGTCACCCTCGACGTGTTCGACTCCGTTGCCGAGGCGTACAACGTCGGACACCGGTCCGCCGTCGCCGAGTTGGGCGCCCTGTCCGACGACGCGCGCCGACTGGTCGGCGACGTCACCCCGAACGCGCAGGCCGTCGACCGCCTCGCCGAGCAGACCGCCACCCTGCTCACCGACCGGCACGCGTCGATTCTGCGGACCATCGAGGACGGCTACCGCTCCGTAGTCGCCGAGGTGACCGCAACACCCCTGCTCGGTACTGGCACCCGCCGACAGGCCACGCAAGACGCCATGCGCGCATGGGCCGACCGCGGCATCACGTCGCTCACGGACCGCGCCAGCCGCCGTTGGCAACTCACGTCGTACGCCGAGATGGCCGTACGGACGTCCGTCGGACGGGCCGCGACCGAGGCGCACGCCGGACCCTCAGCGACGCCGGAATCGATCTGGTCATCGTGAGCGACGCCCCGCGCGACTGCCCGCTCTGCCGTCGGTGGGAAGGCAAGGTGTTGTCCCTGTCCGGGCCCGCGGGCGCGCGCACGGTCGAGGTAGAGCACGCCGTCGAGGACGGCCGCATCATCCGCGTGGACGTCGCCGGGTCTCTCGACGAGGCACGACAGACAGAGTTGCAGCATCCAAACTGCCGCCACTCGCCGGGCGCTTACACCCCCGGCGTCACCCGCCTTTCCGAGCCAAGCAGCGGCCTTGACGGGTACGGCCGGACAGCGACAGTGTCTCGGCGACGGCAGCCAACCCCAAAGCCCCCGCTCCCGTTCTCCCGACTCAGGGTGGCGCCAACCTAGGAGTCCGACAGCGACCTCAGGGCTTCCTACCCCTCAGGAGCGGACAGGCCGTTCTCAGACCTCCCGGGGATCTTGCTGGTCGAGCGCAGCCAGCACGCGAGTCGGATCGTCGATCAGACCGAACAGGCCGCTGGTCCGTCGCGCCCACTGCTCCGGATCCTCTCCCTCCGCGAACGCCGCGGCCGACGCGAACTGGCCCTGGAGGTTGACCGGCAATCTGCCAGCCAGGAACGCACCGAGCTCTCGTCCCAGGACGGCTCGCGACGAAGACGGCCGCATGAAGCGGGCCAGCTTGCCGGTCGCCGGGACGACGGTGCCGCTCACAGCCGCCAGAGCCGCAACGGCATCGCGCACCCAGCCGCCATCCCAGGTGTCGGGGAGCGGAACAGCGATCCGCTGAACACTGGTGATCGCGTCCCTCCCCAGCGCGAGCGAGAGCCCTCCCGCATCCTCGTGGTAGTTCAGGTAGCGGGCGACGTCGACGCCCGGCGGGCAGACCTCGTCGAGCCCGACGTCGCCGACGAAGTTGGCGGGGTCGACGAGCCACCCCTCCCGCACCACGACGGATGGCTTCAGACGGACCCGATACAGATAGAACTGGCTGCGCTGGTCGGCCTGGTCACGGATCCGACGCAGCATGTTGTGGACAGCGGCCTCGTACGTACCGACGTGGAGGGCCTTCGCCCGCTGGCGCGCGGCCCACACGGAAACCCGCTGCTCTCCGCCCATCCTGCTGCGGGTCTCGGGAGTCAGGACGGATGCCGGGTCGAAGTACCGCGTCGGCCAGTCCGGCTGCGTGCTCGTGTGGTACCAGAAGAACTGCGAGACCCTGTCGTCGTCGAGCGCCGGATCATCGGGGTCGACGGTAATCCGGGGCGAGTCCTCGTGCTCGCAGGTCATGCCGCAGCCGGGGCAGGTCTCCTTCGCCTGCTCCCACCGATCGATCCAGTCCAGATCGACACGCCACCGATGACCGCAACGCCCACAGAGCATCTGCCGCTCGCGCCAGAAGTCAATCCGCCGTTCCACGGCACCATTCTCCGGAAGCGTCCGACGGAGAACCAGCCTCAGCCAAGGTCTCGAACCCGCCGGATCTCCGCTTCCGCGGTATCTGCTTCGTCTCGGAGCAGGTCGAGGATCTGCTCCGGGGACCTGCTGGGGTGCCCGGAAGGCAGCTCAGCCGCGCGGCGGGCAGCGTACCGCTCGCGCGAGGGCCATTTCGGCGTTGAGCAGGGACTCGGACATGGCAGCGAGAGAACTGCTCATGCTTCGACCCTACGGGCGGATGCGCCTGATACGACGATGCCCCGGCAGATTCGTCGGGGCCTCGTCGCGCTCCGAGGATCAGTTCCCTACAAGACGTTCGCCGTCTTGACGCTCGTATTGCTGACCGGCACGTCGATCCGGTCCCGGGCGACGACGACCCCGTCCTTGACGACGTAGCACTCGACGACGTGCTCGCCCTTGAAGTCCGAGTGCTCGATGCGGACTCCTCGCTTGCTCGAGTCGACGATCTGGCCGCGGATCTTGTCCCGCCGCTCGGCTTCCGGACCGCGATTGAGCACCTTCCACTTCAGCGTGTAGGGCTCCTCGACCGAACAGCTGGTGACCACGAACCTCAGGCTCTTGTCGGCCTTGAGCAGGATCCCGCCGTGACGCATCGCGCGGAGCCAGGTCGGACGCCATCCGGCCTGCGTGACCTCGCAGTCGATGGACACGCTCTCGGACACGTCGACCGGGAACTCGTCCTCGATGAACTCCTCGGTGTCCCTGAACGACCGGGACGACTCGCTCGCGCTCTTCGCCAGCGGCACCGACGTGCCGAAGACCTCGCGCCACTTCTTGTTGGCGGACGTCTTGCCTTCGTCCGCGATCGCCTCGAGGCATCGGTTGTACGTCTTCTTCGCCTTCGGCTGGAACTTCGCCTTGACGTGGACCCGCTGTCGGCTGCCCAGCGCCAGGTAGTACTCCTGCTCTGGCTGATCTTTGAGGAATTCGAAGAAGTCGCGGGCCATGAGGTCGAACGAGCCTGTGCCCGCTGCGTCGTAGTCGTCGGTCTGGTCGAAGAAGTTGTAGACGAGGGTGTCGATGAGCAGGCCGCCCACGTTTACGCCGTTCGCGTTCTTCCATGCCCGTGCCATCCGGGCGAGGTGGCGCATATTCGTCGAGGTGCGGTCGTTGCACTCCTTGGTCGCAACGATCTCCTCGCGCGGCTTGGTGACCTTCCAGCCCTCAGCCTTCGTGTCCGGGTAGTCGAAGCTGCCATCGGCGTTCTCGAATGCCGGCTGGACCTCGAACTTGAAGGCGTTGGACGTGAACCGCACTCGGACGACGCACTGGTCGACACGGATCTCCGTGTTCTTGTACCGCGCCTTGAGGTCGTCGCGGACCCTCTCGAGAATCCTCCGCGGGCCGGTGTCCCCCTCGTAGCTCGACCGGATCCCGGGCGGGAGGATGAAGATCATGTCGAGGTCGGACACTCCCTTGATCGCGGTGTGCCTGCCGAACGAACCGACCATCAGCTTGTAGTCGGTGCAGCCGTCCTTGTCGCGGAAGTCCTTGTTGAGCGCCTTCGCGATCTCGTCCCGGCGCGAGGCGACCGTCGTGGCCGTCTCCCCGACCTTCAGGTTCTGGAGCAGCGTTTCGAAGATCTCTGAGGTCTTCATCGTCATGCCTCGCCTTCGCCGAGCCGGAGCGCCTCCGGGAGGAAGAGGTCGATCTCGCGCGAGGTGAACGTCATCTCCTCGTTGTTCTGCAGCCCGCCCTGGGCGCGCGCGAACGCCCTGCTGCTCGTCCTGGGCGCGTCGGCGTACGCATCGCGCGCGGCCTGCTGCAGCTCGTCCCGCCGCTCTCGGCCCTCCGCGTTGGAGACGGTGCCGGACATCAGGTCGGCGATGAGGGAGATGTAGGACTCCCGGACGTCCCACAGTCGAGAGGCGATGCCGCGGTGGGCCGCGGACTCCTCCTCGAACTTGAAGGTCTTCGTCCCAAGGCTCATCCAGCTGACCAGGAGCGCAATAGAAGAGGTCGCGAGGCTCGTCAGCACTGCGTTGCCGAGCAGGCCGATCACCGCAGCAAGGAAGGTGCCCGAGCTGATCGCGGTGAGAGCAATGAGGACGCCCTGCTGCCACCGGTGCTTGGTGAAGCAGATGTCCGCCTGCTTCTCATGGGTCTTGTGGCTGTAGACAACGCGCCCGAAGGCCTCTCGCATCTGCGCCAGAAGGTACAGGTCGCGGTCGGGCACCGCGTCGCTCTCGGGTGTCAATGCGTTCCTACTCGGTCGAGGACTCCTGGACATGGGCCTGAAAGTCAGGTGCACGTCTTCTGAGTATGGCGGCGACCACTGACACTCCGACCGACTCGAGCTACCTCCCGTCCAGGCCGCGCTCGATCCGGCCCGCCCTGCGGCCCTCTCCTGCTTCGCGCAGGTAGCGGAGAGCGGTGGACACGATGCCGCATAGCCGCACGCCCTCCTTCTCCGCGTCGGCCCCACGAAGCTCCTGACTCCAGGCCCGGGCGAGAGCGAAGCTCAGAGCAACTGGCGCTGATCCGGGCGGACCGGGCCCGGACCTGGCAACTCGCCGACGCCTGTGCCACGTGCACGGTCGCGATTCCGCAGGCGGCGACCATCCCGGAGCCCCTGCGTCGTGCGACGGCACGGCCCGCGAGTCGCCGGCGGCCGGCGCCTCCCATGTGCTGCAAGAGCCCGGCGAGTGGATCGAATCGCTGTGAGCAGCGCCGTATCACGGCCGTGACAGGGAACCGGGGAACCGGCCAGAGGTTCGATGCGCCCGGTATCGGCTGTGGCGGTCGGGGCCCGTGGTGTCAGTCCGGGCGGTGCGCACGGCCTGGTGTGACAGCCTGGTAGCGCGGCCGCGGTCCGGGGGCAGCCAGAAGGAAGAGGGCAGCAGGTCGACTTCGCGGGCCGCTTGATCGAGGTCGGCAACAGGTGATGGTGAAGGTGCCCGCGCGGCCATCCGGTCCGACGTGGAAGTCGTCGCGCGCAATGCGGTAGAAGTCAGCCGCGGTCGTGAGCAGGCACAGGCGGATCGCATCGACGATGGCCGACTTGCCGCTGTCGTTCTCTCCGACGAGAACGTTCGTGGCGGGACCCAAGTCCAAACGCAGGCTGGCGTCTTTGTCACCGTCCTTCTGCGACGCCGCGCCGAAGGTCCGGAAGTTCTTCCCGTACATGCACGCAAGGTACAACAACGTCCCCCGAGCGTTGAGGCCCGTGCCCTGTCCGGCCCAGGCGGTTGCAACGGCCTCAAGTGCCCCACCCCTACGCGGTTCTGACGCATCATACGATTCATCGCAACACTCTTGCCCCGTTGCAACTATTCAGTCCCCCAGTACGAATCAGGGCGTCGGTCCGCGCCACGGCCAGCAGTGGCCATGACTCGGTATAGGGGCGGGCGCGGCACCGCGCACCCGAACAACTGGTGCTCCCTCCACCGGCACCACGCCCGCCGCGAGCACATCAGCAGCATCGTCCAAGCCGTCGCCGGACTGCTGCCGCAGGAGCCAGACCGTGATCCGGCGCTCGGTGATCAGAGTCCCGCTTGGCGGTCGTCAGGCGTGTCGGGCTCGTTGCCGGGCAAGCTCAGGATGGTGTCCGCCGACAGGTCCCTCAGTACGGCCGTGTTCTCGTATAGCTGCCGCCATCCGTCATGTAGCGCTGAGTAACTACACAGGGCTGTGGTCGCGCTGCTGGAGGGCGGCGAAGTCGGCGTGCGCTGTCTCGATGGCCTCGGGGTACGCCTCCTTCTTCTCGTGCTCGGCGAGCGCGCGGTAGATGCTCGCGACGCTGGGAGCCTGGCCCTTGCGCTTGCCGGTGGGGATGATCAGGTCGGGCTGGATCTGTTCGACCGACTCGCCGTTCGCCTGGCGGCGGAGCACGGTGTGCAGCATGTCCTCGGTGATGACGGGTGGTCGGCCGCCGTGCTTGCCCTTGCGGGCCGCCGTGTCGAGTCCTTCGAGGGTCGACTCCCGGATGTTCTCCCGCTCGGTCTCGGCCATCGCTGCGAAGAACGCGAACAGCAGGCGGCCGGGCCCGCTCGGGTCGTACATCCCGGGCAGGGGTCCGGCGAGCATCTCCAGGACCAGGCCGTGGGCGGTGAGGTGGTCGGCGAGCGCGGTGAGTTCGGCAGCGTCGCGGCCCAAGCGCTTCATCTCGTAGACGGTGAAGATGACGCGGCAGTGTGGGGCGTGGGCTTTGATCTGGCGGGCGAGGGCGAGTGCGGCCTCGAACCGGGGCCGGACCCGTACGCGGGTGCTGATCTTCTCGGAGAACACCTTGTCCCGCGGAATGCCGTGCTTGGCGAGAGCGTCGAGCTGGGACTGGAGTTCCTGGGTGAGCGTCGAGCACCGCGCGTACCCGATGCGGATGTCCGCACTCGGGGTGTCCGGCGCGAGAGTGAGCGGGACCGGGGTGCCGGGGCGCCACGGCTGGCCGGGCCCGCGGTCGGCGGGGGTGGGCACGCGCAGGAGCTTGGCGAGCCGGGGCACCTTGGTGAAGCGGCCGGTGTGGTAGGTGCCGGCGACCGCGACCGCGCCCGAGCGCGAGCGGCACGGCGAGCCGGGTTCGGCCCGGCAGCGCGGGCAGGGGTGGCGCTCGACGTCGTCCGCGTCGCTCGGGGAGGCTTCTTGAGGGACCGTCACGGCACCGGATGCTGTCACAAACGATTCTCAGAAGTACCCCGAACTCACCTTTGAGTGAGAACGAGTTCTGCGAACCGAACCGCCAGTGCGCGATCACTGAGACGCCGTCTTTGATCTTGCTCGGGCAAAGGACCGTTTGTGAGAAAGGGGGCAGCCGCGGATGCTCCCCCTTTCTCGCCGCCGCCTGGGTCGAGAGTCGTTGGCGAGCAGAGCATGCTCACGCGGGCCGCGGCCGGCCGTAGCTATAGGAGAACGGGGCCTTCCCCTGCGCTCGGCGAGCGCAGGGGTTGAGCCGGGGAGGGGCGACCTCCGTGTTGGGGTGTGGCGCGCGGTCAGCGGTCGATGCTGGCCATGTTCGCCTCGTCGTGGCGTTCGCCTGCGGCCGGTGTGAGGTTGTTGAGGCGGTCGAGCTGGGCGGCGGTGAGTTCGATGCCGTCGGCGGCGGTGTTCTCCTCGACGCGTGCGACTCGCCGGGTGCCGGGGATGGGGGCGATGTCGTCGCCGCGGGTCAGAATCCAAGCCAGTGCGGTCTGGGCCGGGGTGGCGCCGATCTCGGCGCCGATGGCCTGTACTTCGTCGACGATGCGCAGGTTGCGGTGGAAGTTCTCGCCGGTGAAGCGCGGGTTGGTCTTGCGCCAGTCGTCGTCGGCGAAGTCGTCGACGGTGCGGATCTGCCCGGTCAGCAGGCCGTGGCCGAGCGGGGAGTAGGGAACGAATCCGATGCCCAACTCGCGCAGCAGCGGGAGGATTTCGGCCTCGACGTCGCGGGTCCACAGGGAGTATTCGGTCTGCAGCGCGGCCACCGGATGCACGGCGTGTGCCCGGCGGATCGTCTCGGGCCCGGCCTCGGAGAGGCCGATGTGGCGCACCTTGCCCTCGGCGACCAACTCGGCCAGCGCGCCGACGGTCTCCTCGATGGGCGTGTTCGGGTCGACGCGGTGCTGGTAGTAGAGGTCAATGTGGTCGGTGCCGAGGCGCTTGAGTGAGCCCTCGACGGCTGCCTTCACGTTGACGGCGCTGCTGTCGACGACACCGGGGCCGTCGCCGGCGTGGGAGACGAGACCGAACTTCGTCGCCACGACGACGTCGTCGCGGCGGCCCTTGATGGCCTTGCCGACGATTTCCTCGCTGTGGAAGGGGCCGTAGATCTCGGCGGTGTCGATGTGGGTGACCCCGAGGTCCAGCGCGCGGTGGATGGTGCGGATCGATTCGGTGTCGTCGAGCCCTGCGCCGGTGGTGTAGGTGCCGGCCATGGTCATGGCTCCCAGGCCGATGCGCGAGACGTCCAGTCCGCCTAGCGATACGTGCTTCATCAGGTACTCCCTCTTCGTGGTGGTGTGGTGTACGTGGTCAGGCTTGGTCGGTGGGCATGACCCAGAGTTCGGCGATCGCCGCGTGCCGGGGCCGGGTCACCATGTAGGTGATCCCGTCGGCGATGTCCGCGGGGACGAGGCGCTCGTGCTGCTCGTTGAACGGGTCGAGGATCTCGGCGCGGATGGTGTCGTTGTTGTGCGAGAGCAGCTCGGTGTCGACGGCACCGGGCTCCAGGACACCCACCCGTACATGCCGGCCGGCCAGCTCCTGCCGCAGCGACTCGGTGAACCCGTTCACGCCGAACTTGGTGAGGTTGTAGACCCCGTAGTTCGCCCATGCCTGGCGGCCGGCGATCGAGCTGACGTTGACGATGTCGGCGACCTGCCGCGGCCCTTCCTCAGCGGCCTTGAGCAGGTGCGGCAGGGCGGCGTGGGTGGTGTGGAGCAGGCCCTGGACGTTGACGGCGATCATGCGTTCCCACTCCTGGGGATCCGCGCCGACGACCGGTCCCAGCAGCATCAGCCCGGCGTTGTTGACCAGGATGTCCAGCCGCCCGAACCGTTCGACCGTCTGCCACACGGCTCCTTCGGCCTGGTTACGGTCGGTGATGTCCGCCTCCACCGCGAGCGCGGAGCCGCCGGCCTGGGCGATCTCGTCGGCCAGCGTTTCCAGGCGGTCCTTGCGGCGGGCCACCAGAGCGACCGTGGCCCCCTGTTCGGCGAGTCGGCGGGCGGTGTCGGCGCCGATACCGCTGCTCGCGCCGGTGACGAGCGCGACGGTGCCGGTCAGTTTCGAAGCCATGGGGGTTGTCCTCTTCTCCAGACGTACGGGGTAAGGGCAGGCAACAAGCTGCGCTCTCCTGCGTGCTGTTACCGCGCACTCCTTAAATGATCTGTGCCGTGCGGCAGGCCCGCTGTCCGGGCAACCGCCGCCCAGCTGGACTATCGGGCGAGGTTCTCGCCGAAGAGCGGGGCGGCCTAGGTGAGGGCCCGGTCCCCCGCTCGGCGGTCTGCGGCGTCTCAGCCATGCCCGCAGCCCCGTCCGCTGCTCCGCACTCCGCCGTACTCGGTGTCGCTGACGTGTTCGAGCCAGGCGACCTCGTCGGTCTCCCACAGGGCGAGGTGGGTCATGAACTGGTCGGGTGCCGCGCCATGCCAGTGTTCCTCGCCCGGCGGGGTCCAGACGACGTCGCCGGGGCGGGCCTCGATGATCTTGTTGCCGCGGGA